>NZ_JAMYLG010000032.1:0-57944 GCF_040317865.1 Mesorhizobium sp. M1365 | reverse complement strand
CAACGTCACCACCGTGCCATGGCCGCTCGCCCCTCAGAGCAAGCCCCGTTCTCTCTCCAAAACTTTTTGCAGAACCTTCAGCACACTATCTCCATTGCAAACAAGCAAAGCGACAAAAGGATTATGAGGCGCAGGATCGCCGGCCTCAATGTTGCAATAGTCCGCATTGCCCGCCCCCGTGGGTAGCCCTGGACGATAGCGCTGACCTCTAATCAGGGGAAGGACCAAATCGTCAGGGAAACGGATGCGCGAGGTTGACGCTGCGCCCCTCTCCCCGTTCTACGGGGAGAGCGATGCCGGCAGGCAGGTGAGGGGCGGTGCCGGCATTTCAGAAGTTTGCGCTGCCCCTCATCCCCCTACCGGGACCTCCTCTCCGTAAAACGGGGAGAAGGGGCTACGCTCAATAATCGCCGTTATAATACCGGTCGTCGCAGGGGGCGGTGTAGATGCGGCCGCTGGTGCGATCCTGATAGCGGCAAAGCTGTTCGCTGCGCGGCTGCGGCGTGGTGGCGTTGCCGACGACGGCGCCCAGCAAGGCGCCGGCTCCGGCACCGATGACCGTGCTCTTGGTGTTGCCGCCGATCGCCTGGCCGGCAAGCGCGCCGGCGCCGGCGCCGAGCAGCGCACCGGTGCTGGTTCTCTGCTGTGCTTCGGTCTGCGCGCAGCCTGCCAGCGCGGCGGTTACGAACATGGCGGCAATGGCTCTGGACATGGTCATCGTCTGATACTCCCTTGAAGTCTATGAACTAATTCGCAGGCTGATTTTGCCAAGTACGGTCGCATTTGCGGCGGAACATAGGCACCGTGCCTCACGAAATAAGACATGGTTGTTTTTGTCTGACGGCCTGATCCGCAAAGAAAGTAACCGAACAAGACCCAAAGAGCTTCATCTCCAGTCGCGCCTTCGAGAGCGCTACGCTGCCTCGATCTGCATTACCTTTTTCGCCGCAGCGGCCAGAAATCCGGATCGGCTGTAGCCGTGGCGCTCCGCATATCGGTCAATCTGATCGAGGACATCTTCCGGAATGGTGACGTTGACACGCACGACCTTCGCAGCTTCAGCTTTCAAGGGAACCAGGATGGCGACACCGCTCAGATTGTCCTTGTCCGACATCACTTCCTCCAGGGATGACGGCTCGGGAATGGCCTCGCCATCCTCGACCAGCCCCTCGACATGAAAGGCCAGTGCTTCCCCGGCCATGGCACGGGCATCATCCAGGTTGACGCCGGCTGTCACCAGGCCCGGAAAATCGGGAAAGGAGACGCCGAAGTCGCTGTCCGCTTGCTTGTGGATCAATCCGATATAGTTCCGCATTTCTCTACCTCAGCTTCACGCCGGATTGTTTTTCAATACTCTTGAGAGTGCCGATCGGGATGTCGCGCTTGGGATGCGGAACTGTCACCCGGCCCGGCTTGGATTTGTGCTTGAACTGGGCGTGACTTCCTTTTCGAGCCACTTCGTACCAGCCATCCGCCAACAGCCTGTGGATGACATCGGCGCCCTTCATGTTGTGTATAAATACACATAACTGATCCAAATGTCCATGCGGATTTGCCGCAGTTTGCGTGCGGCGGTCCAATCGCTGCCTTTTTCAATCCCCGAAAAATCCCAAAAATGGAGAAATCAAATGACCCGAGGTCTTGCCCGGACGCTTTCGCGTGCCGCCGCCAGAGAAGCCGGCCTTGCCCCGCCCAGGGCGGGGCTCACCGCCAGGACGACCGGACAGGGCGGCGCCTACCGCACCGTCTTCTCCTTCAATGCCATGCCGGTGCCGGTCACCGATGCACTGGCCTATGCCAGCCAGAAGCTGTTCGATTTCATCGATGGCAAGATCCGCATCAGGGGCGGTACGGCCCGGCTGCAGTTCGCGGTGCTGACTACCCGCGCGTCGACCATCAACGACAATGCCGCGCTGACCTGGTCGCTCGGCTCGACGGCAGCATCGAGCGCGGTGCTTGCCGGCACCATGGTCAATGTGCTGGGCGCGACCGGCCGTACGCTGGATGGCGCGGGTGCCGCGCCGTCGAGCGCATCGATTGCCGATGTTGCCGCAGCCTTGACGCTCGACGGCACCGCGACGCCGGTCGACCTCTATCTCAACCTGGCGTTTGCGACCGGCACCGATATCGACGCCGACGGCACGATGGCGGTGTCGGGCACCATCACGCTGCTCTGGGAGAACTGGGGCGATAATGCGTAGGCGCTAATCTCCCCCCTTGAGGGGGAGATGTTGCCGAAGGCGACAGAGGGGGTCGGTTCGACGGGCGCGACGCCCGGCGACAGATGAGGTCGGCGCTCCACGCGCGGCTACCCCCTCTGGCCTGCCGGCCATCTCCCCCTCGAGGTGGGAGATACCAAGCTTCGCCGCCACTGCTCTCATCACCGGCCCTTAATTCTGTAACAAAAGGAATCTTCTCATGACAGATCTGGCAGACGCCGGGTCCGTGGTGGCGGCGCCACCGGCGGGCAACCTTGCACGGCCACCGGCCAACGGCGAAAACGGGTCCGCCCCGCCCACGGCCACAAGCTGGTTTGACGGTCTTTCCGAAGGCAACCGCAAGCTCGCCGAAACCAAGGGCTGGACCAAGCCTGAAAGCCTCGATCGGGTCTTCGCCTCCTATGCGGAGCTGGAGCGGCAGCAGGGCGAGAGCCTGCGCGTTCCGGCCGCGGACGCACCTGGGGAAGACTGGGACAGGTTCCATGCCCGGCTGCCCGAGGCGATGCGTCCGCTGACCTCGCCCGACAAGGTCGAGTACCGGCGCCCCGACGGGCTCCCCGAAAACTTCGCCTATTCGGACGAGCTCGCCAACGCGTCCAAGGCCTGGGCGGTCGAGGCAGGTGCTACCCCGAAGGTCGCACAGGCCTATCACGACCGCTTCGTCGGCTACATGGCCGAGCAGGCCAAGGGATTGGGGACCGACCGGCAGCGATGGCTTTCGCCAGAAGCTCGAGGTCGCCAACCGGGCGATGAAAAAGCTCGGACTGGTCAATGCCTACAAGGCGAAGGGTATCCTTCTGCCGGACGGCGCCTTGACCGACCCGCAGATCGCCAAGGCGTTCCACGCCATCGGCGAGGCGATGTTCCGCGAAGACACGATCGACGGCAATGCTGCCTTGAGCGGAGGCAATCCCTTCAAGCGCAATGCCGCCGGCGAGCGCAACCTGACTGGCATCTCGGCGCTCGTCAAAAGCGACCCCGCCCGCGCCCGGCGGCTGGCACGCGAGGCCGGCGAAAATCCCGACCTGTGGATGCCCAACAATCCTCTTTAACCCAAACCTGAAGGAAGACAAAAATGGCAGACGTCTATACCCGTATCGCGGACGCGATCGTTCCGTCCGTCTATGCGCAATACTCGTTCGAGGAGCACGTCCAGTCGCTGGAGATTTACCAGGCCGGGATCCTGTTTTCCGACCCGTCGATCGCCTCGAAGCTCAGCCTGGGCGGACGTTCCGTCGACATGCCCGGCTGGAAGGACCTCGGCAACGATCCGTCCGAGCCGGTCAACGACGACCCGGCCGACTCGATCGAGATGAAGAAGATCGGCGCGCGCCGCGAAGTCGCGGCCCGCAATGTGCGTGCGCAGGCCTGGGGCATCCCGGATCTGACCTCGATCCTTGCCGGCGACGATCCGCAGAAGCTTATCGTGCGCCGCCAGACCGACTACCGGCAGCGCGCCAACAAGCTGACGCTGCTGGGCATACTGAAAGGCGTGCTGGCCGACAACATCGCCAATGACGGCAGTGACCTGGTGCGCGTCACCGGCGCCTCCATCGTCGACACCGACATCATCGAGGCCGCCTATCTGATGGGCGACCGCGCCGACAAGTTCAAGACGATCTGGATGCATTCGAAACAGATGAAGGCGCTGAAGCTCGCCGACCTCATCGACTATGTGCCGTCGTCCGAGCAGGGCGGGCCGCTGATCCCCTATTACATGGGGCTCAGGGCCGTCGTCGACGACGACATTCCGGTTGCCGGCGGCGTCTACACGGCGTTCATGTTCAAGGACAAGGCGATCCTGTGGAACGAGCTGCCGGTCAACACCGAAGGCGGGCCGCTCGAGTTCGACCGCAAGCCGCGGCAGGGCCATGGCGGTGGTGTCACCGAAATGGTCGGCCGCCGGCATTTCGTGCCGCATGTGCCGGGCACCCGCTTTCTCGACGCGTCCTCGGCCGGCGAATTCGCCACCGATGCCGAGCTGGCACTCGCGGCAAACTGGGACCGCACGGCGTCGAGCGTCAAGCACATGACGTTCATCGCGCTGAAGACGACCGAGGCCTGATCGGGCGAAGGGGCGGGCATCAGACGTCCCGCCCCTTCTGGACGCCAGGTCGGCCACCGTGGCGACCCGCAAGTTCACCCGCTGCGCTGCGTCGGAGTGATGTGAATTTTGGCGTTCGCTACAACATTCATGTTGCCCTTTGGCCAATCGACGGCACCAAACAGTTACAAGAAAGGGCGATGCTGCCTTGTCTTGGTAAGGGAGGTCACCATGAACATGAAGTACAAAACAGTTCAGGAAGTGCTCCGAAAAGCGGGCATTGTCATGAGTAAGAAGGGGGAAGTTCATCGCATAAACTTCTTCAGCGGCCTGGAAGACACCGCCTACTACACGCCAAGTCTTCAGGACGCCCTGGACAGGGGCTTGGCTTTGGCGGGAGGTGCCGGAAGGGTGAAAGCAAGCGTCTTTGCCAAGTCAGCTGAAACAGGGATCTCGACCGGCGCATGCATCGGCTGACACAATTCAGGCAAGACATCGCCGCGTTGCGCGGCGGTGTCGTGAACCGCAATAGCCGAAGCATTGCTTCCTTGCTTCGACCGGAAAAGAGACGGATCACGCAGCGCCTGCCACCCGTGTCCTGACGGGGCGGTTGGCGTTGTGACGCTCTATGCACGAGACGTGCAACGTTCTGCCCAAGCCACAAATCACAAAAAATCCCCAGCCGCTTCGAAGCGGCTTTTTGCCGTGGAGGCACCATGCCCCGTTTTCTCCGACCAACCATACAGACAGAGGCCTGAGCCATGGCCATCACCCCGCTCTACATCGCCAACATGGCGCTCGCCGTGCTCGACGAGGCGCCGATCGACAGCCTCGACCAGGACGCCAAGCCGGCGCGCCTGCTCAATCTGCATTTTGACCTGACCCGCGAGGCCGAATTGACCAAGCACGCCTTTGTCTTCGCCATCCTGGCGGCCTCGGTCGCCGGCTTCGACACCGGCAGCGGCGCTGGCACGCTGAACTTCGCCTATGAGCTTCCCGCCGATTGCCTGCGGCCCTTGCCGCTGACCCATAGCGGCGAGCCGGACGGCGTGCCGCTCTCATGGCGGCAGGAGGCCGGGTTGGTCTATTCCGATCAGGCCGGGCCGCGCATCATCCGCTATGTCGCCAACCTGACCGACCCCAACGACTGGGACGCGCTGTTCACCGAAGTGCTGGTGGCGGCGCTCGCCATCAAGATCGCGCATCCGTTGACCCACAAGGCCAGCATGATCGACGTCGCACGCAGCGCCTATGACAGGGCGCTGGACGCCGCCTATTCAGCCAATGCCATCCAGCGCGGCGGCAGATTTTCGACGACGTCCTGGGCTTTCCAGCGCGGCGACAGCCGGGGCGTCGGCCGATGACCACGCTCTATCCGGTCCAAGATGCTTTCATCCGCGGCGAGATTTCTCCCCGCTTGCATGCTCGCGCCTCGCTCGATCTTTACCGGGCGGCGCTGTCCAAATGCATGAATTTCGTCACGCTGCCGCATGGCGGCATCAGGAAGCGCGGCGGCACGTATTTTTGCGCCCAGGTGAAGGCTCCGTCAAAGGCGACACGGCTGATCCCGTTCATCTTCTCGGCCGACCAGGCCTATGCGCTCGAATTCGGCGATCGTTACATCCGCGTCTACGCCTATGGCGCGCGTGTCGGCACGGTCGAAGTCGTTTCGCCTTATCCCGAGCCCGATCTGTTCGACCTGCAATTCGTCCAGTCGGCAGACCAGATGTGGATCACCCACAAGGATCATCCGGTCAAAGTGCTGACGCGCACCGCGCACACGACCTGGACGCTGGCCGATTTCGTCTTTCTCGACGGCCCTTACGACAAGATCAACACCACGGCCACGACGCTAACGCCGGCCGCAACCGGCAACGCCATGCCGGTCATGGCCTCGAATACGCTGCCAAGCGGCACGGTCAGCAACAGCAACGGCTCATCCGACGTGTGGCAGGTGTTCGATGGCGACAAGCAGAAGGGGGAGAACATAGCGGGCTTTCCGAGCGGGTATCTGCGCTACCAGTTCGGCGGCGGGGCCAAGACGGTCGACGCCTACTGGATTACCGCCACGAATGATCACTCTGACACTGCATCGCCGACCCAGTGGCAATTCCAGGCCTCGCACAACGGCACCGACTGGACGACGCTCGACAGCCGCGACGGAGAGACCGGCTGGTCCAAGTCGGAAACCCGCTTCTTCGACGGCTTCAACAACACGGTTGCCTACGAATATTATCAGCTACTGTTTTCAGGTGGCGGCAGCGATGGAACCGCTATCGCCGAACTGGCCCTGCACGAATACGCGCCGTCGCAAACGCCGTTCGATCTCTCGGCCTCCTCGATCGTCGGCATCAACGACGGCATCGGCTTCCAGACCAGCGATATCGGCCGCGCCATTCGTCTGCTTGGCGCGGATGGCTTCTGGCGCTGGGCCAAGGTCGTTGCCCGGACCAGCACGACGGTGGTCACGGTCCAGTTGTACGGGCATGCTCTGCCCGATCTCAGCCCGATCATTCGCTGGCGTCTCGGCACGTTCGTGCCCGGCAAGTATGTCCAGAGCGGTTCGCTTTACGAGGAGCGCCTGGCGTTCAGCCGAAAATTCTCGGTCTATGCCTCGCAAACCGGCGATTTCGACAACTTCGCCACCGGTGAGAAAGACACCGACGCGCTGGAATTCGTGCAGGCAGGTGGCGGCCAGGCCAACGACATTACGTGGGTGGCGGAATCGGACGGCGCGCTGATCATCGGGACGCTTGGCGGGGTGAGGGCGCTGTCGGGTTCCGGCATCGACGAGGCGCTGACGCCGTCCTCGTTCAAGAACCGCCGGTCGCGGACTTTCGGTTGTGCCCCGCTGCGTCCCGTCGATGCGGGGCAGTCGTTCCTCTATGTCACCCGCTCGCGGAAATCGATCGCCGAGCTGACGCAAAACGCCACCGGCCGCTTCACCTCCGACGATGTCGGTCAGATATCGGAGCACATTCCCAAGAAAGGCGTCGTCGAACTCGCCTTCCAGACCGACCCCGATCCGCTGCTCTGGTTCCCGCTCGGGGATGGCGAACTCGGCGGCTACACGCACCAGCCGTCGCAGGACGTTCGCGGCATGCACATCCACCAGATCGCCGGAAGCTTCGCAGGATCGAACTGGGCCGTTGTCGAAAGCGCCGTGGTGACGCCCGGCCAGGACGGCAACGACGATCTCTGGCTGATCGTCAAGCGCACGATCGGCGGCGTGACCAGGCGCTATATCGAAATCAAGACCGCGCCGTTTGAGTATGGCGGGATCGGCGATGCATTCGAAGTCGACTGCGGCCTGACCTATGGCGGCGTCGCTGTGGGCACGGTCTCGGGGCTTGATCATCTCAACGGAGAAACAGCCGACGTCCTGGCCGATGGCAAGGTCTACAAGGGCCTTGCTGTGGCCGCTGGCGCGGTCTCGCTGCCCGGTGGGGCTAAGGCAGCCAAATGGCAGGTCGGGCTCGGCTACCAGTCCGAAGCCAACACGCTGGAGCTCGACGTCGGCGGTCGCGACGGATCGATCGTCGGGCGGCGCAAGAAGGTGGCCAAGCTCATTCTTTCGCTGCTGGAAACCGACACAACCGGGCTTCAGGTCCAGTCGTTCATCCGCGGCCGCTGGGAGCAGGTTCGCATTCCGTCTGTGGTTGCACCCGACGGCATGGCGAAATTGTTCACCGGCAATGTCGAGGTGCCGATCGACGATAGCTGGGAAGGGCAGGGGCGGGTGAAGATCCGCCACGTCAATCCAACGCCCTGCACGATCAGGGCGATGACACCGGTGTTCGACGCCGAGCCTTAGAAACTGCTGATCTCCCCCCTCGAGGGGGAGATGTCGCCGAAGGCGACAGAGGGGTCGGTTCGTCCTGACGCGGCCTCCTATCGCAAACTGAGGGGGTTGGAGCTCCACGCGAGACGACCCCCTCTGGCCTACCGGCCATCTCCCCCTCGAGGGGGGAGATCACCCGCTCCGTCTTCCATCGCTTCCCCAACCAAGGAA
This sequence comes from Mesorhizobium sp. M1365, assembly GCF_040317865.1. Lineage (NCBI taxonomy): Bacteria > Pseudomonadati > Pseudomonadota > Alphaproteobacteria > Hyphomicrobiales > Phyllobacteriaceae > Mesorhizobium > Mesorhizobium sp. M1365. The sequence continues at coordinate 49,669 of NZ_JAMYLG010000032.1, read as the reverse complement.
CCCACCCGTGACTCAACTCCCCCATGCCGAAGACCTCGGCTGGGCGCGGACGGCTGCCGATTTCGCTGCCATCCGCGCCTTGCTCGACACCGACCTCAACGATGCGATCGCCCGCAAGGGCGAGCTGGAAACGGAAAAGTTTGACGCGATCTTCGGCGCCGGCAATTTGACGGCGGCGCGTGCCGCATTGGACGACTGCAACGCTGAAATCGCGCTGATCGAGAAAACCATCGAGGACGCGGACGAGCGCCGCATTGGCGCCCCCCTGGACGAACCCCCCGCCGAAGCCGTCGCCGCCACGCCCGCGCCGGGCGACGAGGTCAGGACAAACGCCGAGGCGCTCGGCGAGCGCTGGCGCACGATCCACTGGCTGATCGAACAGCTGCGCCAGGAACTGTTCGCGGCCGATGCCTTGAGCCGCGCCATCATCGCCAACGGCATGTTCGATGCCGACGGCGCTGCCGGGGTCAGAGTCAACCTGACCACCATCCGGCGCACTGCCATGGCCGGCCCGCGCGCCGCCGCGCCATCGCGTCTCAGCCGGCCGGCGATCCAGGCCGACCGACTGCTTTTGTCCTTCCTCAGCCCGGGCGGCGTGCTCGACCGGCGGCCTTCGATCGGTGCGCCGGTCGACGGCATCAAAAGCAAATTCATTCCCGCCGGCGAACGAGGCTGACCATGTGCACACTAGCTCTTATCGGTACGGCGCTTTCGGTCGGCGGCGCGCTGGCGGAAGGCCAGCAGTCCAAGCAGATGGCCGAGTACCAGGCCAAAGCCTATGAACAGCAGGCGCGGGCCGACGCCCAAAGCTCGGCCTTCGAGCAGGGCCAGGAGCGCCACAAGCAGGATCTGCTGCAGGCGCAGGCGCGTGCCCAGGCCGGCGCTTCGGGCGTCGCTATTTCTGGTTCGCCGACCGAGGTGCTGGCGGCCAATGCGAGGCAGGGCCAGCTCGACCTCAAGGCGATCCAGTACGGCTCGCAGCTGCGCCAGAACGGTCTCGCCACGCAAGCGGCGATCGCGCGCTTTTCCGGCAGGCAGGCGGTCGGCGCCTCGATCTTCAAGGCAGGCGGCAACCTCGTGTCGGGCATCTCCGGCCTCTACGACCCGGCCAAGGCGGTGACGTTCGGCAGAAGCGCCTTCCCGCCGGCGCCGGGTGGAGGCCTCTACTGATGGCCACCATCCCGCTCCAGCTTGCCCAGCGCCGCCTCGATACCGGCACTGTGGCCTCCTATCCCAGCGGCTCGCCGGTGGGCGCCGCCATGCAAGGCTTTGGCGACGAGCTCTCGGCGATTGCCGAGCGCTTCAAGCAACAGAAGCAGCAGCAGGACGCTTTCGATGCCGACATTATCGGCCGCGAGCTGAACGCACGCATAGCGCATGCCGAGGCCGTGGCGGTGCAGACCGCGCCGGCCGACGGCGGCGGCCTGCACGACTTCATGTATGGCCAGCTCGATCCGCGCAGCGACGGCGTCGTCAAGCCCGGCCTGTTCGACCAGATCTTCGACGACACCGTGGCGAAAGTGCCGGAGGGCGAACGCGCCAATTTCCTCGCCCAAAAGCAGGCTCTGCGGCTCGCCGGCTCGGCACGCATGGCGGCGCAGCAGCACGCGCGGCGCCAGAATTATGAGCAGGCCGAGTGGAGCAAGGTCGAGGACGGCTATACCAGCGCCATCGCGCAAAGCGACCCGGACGACACAGAAACATTCGATGCCATCAGGCAGAGCGGGCTCGAGCTGATCGGCAAGATGGGCAACCCGGTGGCCCGGCAGGCCGCCGAGGCCGCCTGGCGCGCCAACACGGCAAAGGCGCTCGCCCAGGCGATGATCGCCAAGGACCCGAAGGGTGCCGCGGAGGTGCTGGGTGGGGCGGTCGGGAGCGACTGACGGCAGGACCAAGGACGATACCGTCGAGGCTGTGAGTGGGCCTCGGGCGAGTGGGTCCAGCGTGCTGGCGACGCGCGAAGCGCCCGTAGGTGGCCTTCCGTCCGACGAAACACCTATCCGCACGGGTTCCGTGGGGCCCGTCGGAAATACGGCTTGGGCTGCCGCAGGACCCTGGATTGCCGACTTGTCGCCGGACACGGTTCAGGGTCTCGGCCAGAAGGCGCAGGTAGCGACTGTGGCAAGCCTGGTCGATGCGCGCACGAACATCGACATCGCCTTGCAGAACGCGCCGGCTGCCATTGCCAATACCGGCAGCTATTCTGGCAAGACACCGGGTGCCGAAGACTTCACTGCCGTGTACGGCGCCGAAGATGGCGGCAAGCGTCTCCAAGCCTTCGACATAACGGCTGATATCGGCCGCGCGGTTTTCGACATGCGACCCGTCCCGAACCAGGCGATACACGCCCAGATTCGGGATTTTGAACCCGGCCCCTACGGCTCGCCGGAAGAGCGGGAGCAATATGAGATAAGGGCCGGCGCCGCGCAATTGGTGCTGGGTGCCAGGCGCGCCGATCCCGCCGGTTACGTCGGCCAACTGTTCCCGAACCATGCTCCGGACTGGGATAAGATCACAGCTCCTGAGGATTATAAGGCTGCCGTCACCTGGGCCGTCGCTGCTCAGCAGGAGTTGGGCTTCGACCGAATACTGCCAATGCCCTGGGCTGTAGCTGGCCAGCAGGCGGCGAAATACATCGACCAAGGCGTGCCGTTCGAAAAGCGCCTTGCCAAGTTGAGTTCGATCGTCCTGGCGGTTCGCGATCCTGATGCCCGCAAGGCGACAACCCAACAGATTTCTGTGGCGGCGGAAGCCCAGTGGCGAGCCAAGGCCGCCCAAGATCCGAACGTCGCGCCAGAGTCGTTGGAAGCCCAGGTTGCAGTGCTCAAGAACAGGCTGGCGTGGATCGGGGAACATCCGGCCCAAGCCCAGTACAGCACCATGCCGTGGCTACAGCAATTCGGCTTGGCGTTCTCGGATGTCGGCCGCCTCACGGCTAAGGGCGCGGCCGCCGGCGGTGCGGATGCGATCTCCGCCGGGCTGGACTCCGCTTGGTCCGGAGGAAACTACCAGAACCTCCTCGAAGATGAACAGGCCAAGACCGAGGACGCCGAGGACCGGGCCGGTTCGGCCGGTTGGGCGGCGGAAGCCCTCGGCACCGGCTTAAGCGGATATGGCCTGGCGGAGAGTTTGTTCGGTTTGCTGGGCCGGGCAAGCGTTGGCGCGGCGGCAGAGAACGGCTTGATCGGTCTTGCTGCCCGAACTGGCGTCGGGGGTGTGGCGGGTGGCACTTATGGCGGGGCATACGCCTTCAACACAGGACAGAGCGTCCCCTGGGGAATTGCCAACGGCGCGCTTTGGGGGGCGGGCGGCAATGTCCTTGCCGAAGGGCTCAGTGCAGTTGGCAGCCAGGTGTTGGCAAGGCTTGCCGGGCGTTCTGCGAATGCTAAACCTGATATCGTACTGGATAGTGGGGCTCCCCCGGTTTCTGTCAATGCAGAAGAGATTCCGATCTCGACCGGCAAGGCCCGAGAAATAAGGAGGCCCTATACGCATTTGGAAGATCCTCCCAACGTTGCGTCCGGCAAGGATCCAACAAAGAAGCAGAGGATAGCTATTTTCGAGGAAAATAAAAGGGTGAATGATGGAATTTTGAGATCGGATGAGAGTGGTATAGAAATAATTCCAGCAAAGAAAAGCAAAAGAGGCGTAACTCCTCCAAAAAACGAAGCTCATATCGGTCACATAGATCCGGTTAATCCCGCTGACAAGACAAAATCGTCAGGATCAAATAGCTATAAAAATCTTCGTCTTACGGCTGGGTTTGAGAATATAGAAAATCGAACAAATAGGTGACATATGACCGAATGGAAGTTCGAAAACCCAAAAAACACAGCCGTTATTTCGACTCGGAAGATATTTAGGGGGGGCGGCTGGATTGCGTATGTGTCACATGATGATGACGGCGACGATAATGAGTCGTGGCAATTCTACGGAAATGAAGCTGAAGTTGATCAAGATGACCTAATTTTAGTGGCCTTGGTCGAGGTGGTCGAGCTTGATGGAACTGTTGCACAGTTGGCGGATTTGCCGTTAGGCTGGCGTGCGTGGCGCGATACAAAGTCTTCGCCATGGAAGCGCGACAAAATCACCTAAACACATTCTGAATGGTAGCGGAGTTTACTCTGCTTTGACCCGGTGAAAGTAAAAAAAGGTGTTACTCCTCCGCCAACGAATCACAGTTTGATCACATCGATCCGCTTATTCCAGTTGATCCGACAAAGACTCCCGGATCGAATAGTTACACCAATGCAAGGATGGTTGCAAGAATTCGAAACAGAGAAAGTGGAACAAATAGGCGCTGTGATGACTAAATGGAAGTTTGAAGACCCCCAGAACGTAGCTGTTTTTGTAAACAGGAAAGCTATACGCAATGGTAGGTGGGTTGCTCGCGTCGTGCATGATGATGATGACGGATCATGGCAGTTTCACGCGGATGAATCCGAAGATTTCGATGAAAGCGATATTATGATCATAAGCCTGAAAAATATGGTTGAAAAAGACAAGACTATTATGCAGTTGGCTGATTTACCTTACGGCTGGTATGCTTGGCGCGAGACAAAAACCTCGCCATGGAGGCGAGGCAAAACCCTCGACGAACACCCAGAATCGGAGCGGAGTTAGTTTCGACTTCCAATTGTAACGGTTGACATGGGTGATTGCGACGCTGAGCGGCGGAGCCGACAGCGGTGCAAGAAACCGGGGCGTCACTTCGCACGGAGCGTTCTGGCAAGGACCAATCAGCCCACGGGCCGGAATATGGATGTGTCTCACGAGAAAGCGCTGGCCGACGGGGGGCAGATCACCTCTCAAACATCACGCATCGTGCGAGAGCAGATCATATTAAACACCATGGCGATGCAGGAGACTATGCTCGCTGGGCAAGAAGAAGATGGCTCAAGCAAGAAATGAAAGGGAACACAAGTGGTCGAGAGAAATTATAGCGACGTCAAACCCGACTTGACCAGCGTCACCCGCTTGCCGTCGACTGACAAAAGCACAGGCGATGAAGAGCTTGATGCTGCACGTCTGGAAGCCCTGAAAATATCTTGATTTCTATGATTGGGTTTCAGACATCAAGGGGGAATACCTTGGATACGGGGCCGACGGCATAACCTATATTTTTCTCTTCGAGATTGTTCCGGGCAGGCCGGAAGTTGACCCATGGATATGGGTAATCGTCGGCGATGTGCCCCCGACATATCTGCCGGCGGTAGACGCCAAGACTCCATACGAGGCGCTGGATGGATATATCGGCGCCATGGAAGAGTGGGTCGAAGCTGCGCGACGGGGGACTCGGTGGCAGATCTAATCCCGGTCAACGTGCCGCCTAGCCCAGCCAACGCCGAAATGTTGGATAGCCGTCTCAAATTTCTCGACGAAAGGGTGTTGCCGGAACTTCGAGAGTGATCGGCTGCCGCTTGTCGGCAAGCGCCGTCAGTTCCTTGACGAGAACGTGCTTTCGTTGCTCCCGAAGTGATGTACTGGCGTGCTCCGTGGCTCGTCGCGGATGCAAGCCCGGCACTCGGTTCGACCGGATCAGCACTGGCGCAATCACTGGTGAGTGCGCACGCCGGAAATGGCGACCAGGCACGCAACGTGCCGGCGGTCTGATTGTGGTCACGATCCTGGCTTATGGCCTGCTAACCGCCGAGCGGTCAGTTTGGCGGTGCCTCCTGGATCGCCTCCTGTTTCAGATGAAGGATTGACCTGTTGCGCACGGACTCTTTTTCGACCATGGCAAGGATCGTTTTTCTGCTCACCTTGGCCGGCGTCCTCCTGCTCGCGCTTTCGCCGGTGCGCTTCCTGCAGGAGTTGGACATGGGCTTCACCTTCCAGCACGACAAGCTCAACCACGCCGCGGCGTTCGCGGTGCTGGCGGCGCTTGGAAGCCTCGGCTGGCCGGAACACAAGACGAGGCTGGTCGTGCTCCTTGCCATTACCGGCGCGGCGATCGAGCTGCTTCAGGGCGTGCAGCTGATCGCGCGCGATATGGATATCCTCGACTGGGTCGCCGACTGCGCCGGCATGGCCTGCGGGCTGGCGGCCATGAGGGGCACAAGAAGGCTCATTGGCGGGCTGCTGTAGTCTCGACCGCGTTGCCGCTCTCCGTCCGGAAAATGTAAATCGCCGGCTGCGCCGGATAGCGCGGTGTCCGGCCGCGTAGCTTAAGTCTCCCACCGACAGCACCGAACCCCCTTCCAGCCTCGCTTATGCGGGGCTTTTTTTATGGAGCAAGCCCTCATGTCCCGACCTGCAACTGCCGCCGTTCGTCTCCTGACCGGCGAACGCGAACCCGTGCGCCTCGCAACCACGGCCGACATCCTCCTGCACGGCCTGCAGGCCATCGACGGCGTGCCGACCGAAATCGGCGACCGCGTGCTGGTCAAGGACCAGGCCGACCCGACGCAGAACGGCATCTACACGGCGAGCGAAGGCGACTGGTTCCGCGCCGCCGACGCCCGTTCTACGCGCACCCTGCAGAAGGGCACGACCGTTCACACCCAGGTCGGGTCGGTCAACGCCGACCGCGTGTTCGAGTTCACGGCCGACGAGCCGGCCATCGGCGCCGATGCCATCACCATCGCCGCATCCGTTCCGCCCGACATCGCCGATGTGGTCGAAGAGGTCGAAGCGCTGCGCGATGAAACCCAGGCGCTGAAGGATGCTGCCGCAGCCAGCGCCGGCCAGGCATCCGACAGTGCCGCCGCTTCCGCCGCGAATGCCGGACAAACCACAGCCGACCGGGCTGCCACCAATTCCGATGCCGTCGCGGCCGCGGCCGCCGTCATCAGCGCTCAGGCTGCACGCGACGCTTCGCTCTACGGCAAGGGCATTTTCCCGACGACTGCGGCGGCAATCGGCTTCGGCGTCGCCGGCAACGGTGCGATCACGCCAGGCTCCGGCGGCGCCAACGGCACGTTCGACCTGGCGTTTACCGGCGGGACCGGTTCGGGCGCCGCCGGCCGCTTCGTGGTGGCGGGCGGGGCGCTGACGCAGATACTGATCACGGCGCCGGGCTCCTACACAGTGGCGCCGACGTTCAGTTTTGCGGCGTCGGCAGGGCTCGCCGGCGCCGCCGCAGCGGCGGTGCTGGGCAGGAATGTCGATGTCGGCGAGTATTTCTGGACGGAGGTCAGCGCCGGCATTGTGGGGCTTCACAGCGTCGGGACAGGCCCGATTGCCGTCGATACGGGTATTCGTGCGTCACCGGCGGAAATTGCCCTGATCAGCTCGCGGGCGATTGGGCCGGTTCCGATCACTGGTTCTGTCGGCGGCACGCTGATTACCAACGACAGCGTCTATTTCTGGCCTGGATCGGTGTCTGCGGCCGATGAATATCTCTCGACCTTGGAGCTTGGATTCGGCGCCGTGCCAGGGACAGCCCATATTGTCTTCGCCCACCTCGAGGGCGACGGGACGCTTAGCCTTGTTTCCGAGCAAACGATATCCGTTCCAGCCGGCCCGTCGTCAGTTGTTTCGGGACTCGCGATTCTGAAGCCGGCCGGGAGCGTCATGGGCGTCCAGCGCACTGGAGTTGGCAGCTGGTACTATACTGCCGGGGCAATTCCGAACGGTGGAGTCGAGTGGTTCACAGCGGTGGTACCGACCTCGCATACTGCCAAGACCATAGGCGCGGCAAATGGCCCGCAGTGGAAGGCGACCTTCACCGGCGAAGTCGCCGTCAAGGCGCGCGCTGCCTATTCCACGGCAAACGGTCTCGTCTCCGCTGTCGGCATTAGCCAGGAAATCGGCTGGCCGGCGCTGGTCAACACCGGGTCGGACGTTCCGGGCAGCTACAGCGTCATCATGCAGACGCCAGCGCCGGCCGACGGCTATATTACAGCGGTCGAAGTTGGCGCTGGCGCTGGCGCCGGCGCTGCGCTCATTCATGTAGTGGACTATCTCGGCGGGTTGGTGGTCAACGTCCTAAGCACATATGCGGTGACGCTGATCAACGGGGTCGCCCATATTCCGCTGGGTATCCCAATCCCAGCCGGCAAATATCCGGCGATCAGCGGCGGCGCCTACAAGTTTCAAAACAGCGTCAACCCGCAAGGCATCCCGGCATGGATCAAGGCAGGCGCACTGTCGCTTGGCGCGACCGTAGCATCGTCCGCCCAGCATCGATATGAGCTTCGCTTTACGATCAAAACCGGTCTGCTCGCCGATGCCGACCGCGCCTTGACCCGGGGCGGCGGTAATGACGGCATGAATCTGCTGGCTGGCGCAGATCCGAATGGCGTCGTTGATGCGACCGCGCTGTTTGCGTCGGCGACCGCCGCTCATCCTAATCCCTATGTGCCGCCTGGGAATTTCGCTTTGACGGCCATTCCTGCATCTGGCGACGGTTTTTGGGGACCTGGCAAGCCGGCCGTCAACGGTAAGCGCTTCTTCATTCCGCGCCAGCCGTCGCTGCAAAATCTTTATGACGGCTTTCGCGCGAAGATGGCCGAACATATTGCCAACAACGATGTGTTCTGCCTGATCGCCGATAGCATCGGCCTTTGGGCACTTGCCAGCGACGGGCCGAAACACTGGTTCAACCTGGTTACCCGCTTTGCCAATATCGGCATTGCCGACGATGAACCGGGCATGACTGCTTTGCGGCCAAGCTCTACCTACGTTCCGACCTTCTATGGCGTCACTGTCGCCGGCAGCGTGTCGACAGGGTCGCGCGGGCCGATCGGCGAGAGCATCATCCTAGCGGCCGGCGCGACCCTGTCGTTCACCGGCGCCTATGAACAGGTCGACGTCCACTACACCCAGGACGCAGCCCAGGGCTCACTTGCCTTTGCCTTCGACGGCGGCGCGGCCTATAAAACCGTCAATTGCGCCGGCGCCCTGGCGCTTGACCGATATTCGGGGCCGTCGCTCACCGCGCAGGCGGCAAGCGGCAATTACACTCTTACGGCTGTCGGCGGTCCTGTCGAGATTACCGGGCTCATCAGGCTTGGCGTCAAGGCGGCCGGCTCGCGTCCGCGCCTGCGCACCTTGCGCGCGGCACACGGCAGCTATGCCTTCTCGTCATTCAACACTGCGCGTCTTACATCGGCCGCCGCTCAATGCGGCTACGCCGGCGGCAAGATCGTGCCCATCCTGGCGCTCGGCATCAATGACAGCTTTGGCACGCCGCCAGCCACGATATCGGCAAACATCGCAACAATCATCAACGCGCTGGAAGCGGCCGCTGCACCGCGTATCCTTGTCATGCCGCCGACGCGGCCTTCGGCGGCATGGGATGCAAGCTACACCGGCGGCCGAACTTATGACGCCGCTCTCGGCGCAATCCGACAGACCTACAGGTCCCGGAACGTGCTGACCATCCCGATCGACGGCTTCGATTACATCAACTCTGGGAACTACCAAGAGGGGTTGCATTTCAACGATGCCGGCCATGACGGCAATGCGCTGCGCTTCATCGAACAAGTTGCGGAGCGGGGATAGCCCAATGCCATCTGCTATTCAGCACAAGGGCGAAATCGGCACGCAGCCGTGAAATCCCGGTTCCTGACGGCGACATTGAGGGTCTCATTGAGGTCTGGGCAGGCGGCGCCGTAGTCGACGCTGGACGCCGTTCGCAGGCAATGGCAGGATGAGGTCGGCGGGGGCTATCCTTGGAGGATTGTCCCATGGCGCATGCCGGCAGCATCATCGACATCTATGATGACTATTACGCCGATGGAAAAGTAGCCGCAAAACGGGACATAGCTTCGAACCAGTCGGTCGGGCACATCGAAGCGATCATTCAAGGCCAGTTCTTCGACAGGATTCTTGACATCGGGGCGGGCGAAGGTGCGGTGCTGGATAAGCTGAACAGGAAGGGGCTCGGTAAGAAGCTTGGCGCCGTCGAGATTTCGAAGAGCGGCGTCGAGGCTATCAAGGCAAGAAAAATCGCCAAACTGGCCAGCATCGACGTATTCGACGGCTATCACATCCCTCATCCCGACAAGTCGTTCGATCTCGGGCTTGCCATTCACGTCGTCGAACACGTCGAACACGAACGGATGTTTCTCAGGGAGGCGGCTCGGGTCTGCAAGAAGCTGTATATCGAAGTGCCTTTGGAGCATACGCGAGATCTCAGCAAGGCCATTCGGATGTCAGGGCCGTATGGGCATATCAACTTCTACACAACCCAAACGTTTGAAAACCTTCTCAAAACGTCCGGGCTGAAGGTCGAACGGCTAAAGGTTTTTGCGCACGACCTCGCCTATGAACAGCACCTGGCTGGCGAAAAAAAAGGATGGGTAAAACACAGACTGCGGACCGAATTTCTCAGGTTTGCACCCAAGATGGCGATGCGCAGCATGGCCTACATGGCCGGAGCTCTGTGCTTAAGTCGCTGATCTAGCGGCAGCGCCGCCGATTTGCTTTGCAGGATTACCGCCAACCATACTAAAGGGCGGCACGTCTTTTGTGACGACAGACCCCGCACCAACGACCGATCCCTTGCCGATCGTTACGCCCTTGAGAATGATGACGTTGAAGCCGATAAAGACGCTGTCTTCAATCTTCACTGGCGCAATGGTGATCTTTGACCAGTCCTTTTTTCTCTGATGCCAGTCGGCGATATCTTCCTTGCGGTCTTGCCAACCCGTCGCGTGTGAGTTGTGATCGACGACTGTGGTACCCCAACTAATGATCACGTCATCCCCGATTTCGATCCTCTCAGCCGCGACGAGGTGGCTCTTGCCGATATAGGATCTTTTTCCCACGGTGATCTTTGCATCAGCGCGATCGAAGGAAAAGACGCCGTTGATGATGCATTCTTCGCCGATCGCATGCTTGCCTCGCCGCAAACTGCGGACGCTCCGCAAACTTAGCTTCGTCGCGGGACCGGAGTTGATGCCGGCTAGGCGGTAGAGGAATGATGGAACGAATGGCATATCAGTTACGGTCGAAGTGCGGCTTGGACAACCTCTCAGCGAAAGGCTGCGATTGCTCAAAGAATCTGAAATGCTTCCAATGTTGGTGTACCCCTTCGAAGAATGCCGGCGCCGCGTCTTCGAGGTCAGTATCAGGGATTATGGGTGGGATTAGTTGCCCTTCGGCTAACTGAACCGACAGCCGAAGTTGGCTGTTCGCAATAAGCAGGTCAGTCTCCATCATCCATGCGACTCCTCACGGCCTAGCTATTGCGACAAGCGGCGGCGGTTTGCAAGCTTGCAAAACGCCCGCGGCCGCCAGTCTGGACGCCGTTTTAAATCGCCGAAAAGACGTCAGAAGAATTGCTCTGCGAGGGCCGCTCGGGATGCTGTGCGCACCAACAATGGCACAGCAGGCCGACCAGAAATCCTACAACTGGGCGGTATTTCGGAATTGTCAGGGTTCATCGCCGACGCAGACCCACCGCGCCGGCGGGCTACCGTCTGCTGTCCTGCGGCTTCTGGTGAGGGTCCTGGCTTTTCGACCACCAGACAAAATACAGCGAGCCCATCTTCATCACAGGCACGCGGCGGTCGCGTTCCCTGGCCCGCAACTCACGATAGGTCTTCATCTTCAGAGTGCCGCCAGGCAACCTGATACGCACTGCCATCGGTTCAACTCCCGTTGTGCAACGCAGCAATTGTGTGCAATGCGGTAAGTAGAGACCTTCCGTTGCGGAAGAGTCAACAGCAGGATCATCAACTTATTTTGCGAGCTGCGGAGGCTTCGCGGTGCCAGGCGGGCAGGGCCGGCCGAAGGAGCTTCATCCTGGCGACTGATCATCAATCAGGCGCTGGCGGTTCGACCACCAGGTGAAATAGATCCGGCCGATCTTGAAGACGGGTATGCGGCGGGCGCGTTCGCGGTCGCGCAATTCGCGGTACACCTTCACCTTCAGTGTGCCGCCAGGCATCCTGATACGCACCGCCATCGATTCCGCCACCCCATTGTGCAATGCAGCATCAGAGACCTTCCGCTGCGGAAGAGTCAATGCCTGCCCGCTGACTATTTCTGGGACTAGTCGAGCGGTCTTGAGGTTTGGGCGCACGCGGCGGTTCCCGATCCCGCACGGGGGCGCCAGTGCCAGTCGGGATCGTCGGGTGCGCGGGCTATTTCCTGGGCGAGGATTTTCTGGGCGAGGATGGGCGATCGGACACGCCGCTCGGCCACCAGATGACGAAGTAATTGCCGACCTGCCAAACCGGCACCTCGCGGTTCTGCTCGCGGCGCCGCAGCTCGCTCCTTTTCTTGATCTTCAAGGTGCCGCCCGGAAGCCTGATTCTTATCGTCACGTGTCCTCCCGCTAAAGCTACGAACGATAGACGGGAACAGTTTCATCCCGGCTAGGCAATTTCATTCAGCCCGAGCAATTTCGGGGCCGAAAACGCAGCGCGCCTGACCGCAGCGATATCGCCGGAACCGGCTTCATTTGAAGAAATCCGCAATGCCGTTGATGGCCAGCACCGCATAGACGATCGGTCCGGCGATAAACGCACAATAGAGACAGAGGATCGCCGCCAGCACCGCGAGCAACGGCTTGTCGCGAGCGACGGCGCGGAGCTCGGACTTCACCGACCAGCGTGCCGCAGCGGTTTGTTCATCATCAGACATGTGCACCATCCCGCGGCCATTTCACACGGCGGGTCGAAAACATCAACCTTGCTTGCCACATCGGCGCGGGCTGCCGCCAAATTCTGCTTTGCCGCCGCGCATCTGCTTTTTCAACCTCAAAACCTTGCCCGCAAGGGCGGAAAGGACTGCCCATGGACATGACGTTCAGGGGCGCCGCCAGGCGCCTCGATGATATAGACTTGCCGAAACTCGGCGCCCGGATCGGCGTCGGCGAGGACGAGATGCACGCGTTCCTCGATGTTGAAACCAGCGGGCACGGCTTCGACGCCGTTGGCCGGCCGGTCATCTTGTTCGAACCGCACGTCTTCTACCGCAACCTGTCGGGTGCCAAGCGGGCACAAGCGGTAGCCGCCGGCCTCGCCTATCCGAAGTGGGGCGCAAAGCCCTATCCCAGGGATAGCTACCCACGGCTCAGAGCAGCTTGTGCGATCGACGAAACCGCGGCGCTCAAATCCGCTTCGTGGGGCTTGGGCCAGGTTCTCGGCGAGAATTTCATGGCGGCAGGCTTCCTTACCGTGCAGGCGATGGCCGAGGCGATGATGGCGGACGAGGCGCTGCAGCTCGGCGCGGCGATCGATTTCATCGTCGAGAAGCGGCTCGACGACAATCTGCGCAATCATGACTGGTCGGCATTCGCCAAGGGCTACAACGGCGCCGGCTATCGCAAGAACGCCTACGATACCAGGCTTGCCGAGGCCTATCGCAAATGGTCGCGCATCAAGGACACGCCCTGGCCGTCTGCCGGTCCGGTGTCATCGGCGGTCACCCCTGCAGTCCCGCCAGAGCCCGCTAAGCCAATTGCCGTTCCCCAAGCGACCGCTACGCCCTCTGTACCTCCCGTGGCTGTCGCCAAGCCCGGCTTCTGGGCAGCGCTGATCGCCGCCATCCTCAAATTATCAGCCATCCTCAAGCTATTCGGAAGGAAATGACATGTGGACCCGGATCAAGAGCTTTTTCCGCGACAGCGAGACAATATTCTGGGCGCGGCTTCAGGCGGCCATCGGCGTCATCGCGACTATCGTCACCTATGTCGACCCGCAGGTTCTTTCGCCGGTCGTTCCGGGGGAATGGTTCCCCTGGTTTCTTGTGATCAACGGCGTTTTGACCGAGTTCCTGCGCCGCCGCCGCGCGGAGGACTTGTGATGGCAGCGCTTCTCAGCATTCTCAGCGCCATCATCGGCAACAGGGTCGTCATGACGGCATTCGCTGCTGTGGCGGGCGGCATCGGCCTTTACGTTGCCGGCGGCATCAACCGGGCGAGGAAGGAGGCGGTCAAACAGGCAGAGGCAAAAGTCGCGGCCGCCGAGGATCGTCTGGAAATGAGGCGCGAGGCCGCCGCCGAAGAGCGCAAGGCCGCCGGCATGGCCGATGCGGCAGCAAGGGCGGAGGCTGAGAAATGGGCAAGGCGCTGATCCTCTGCGTGGTGCTCGCCGGCTGCACGACAACCGCGCCGGCCGGCAATCCGCGCCAGGTCTGGTGCGACCACAACCAGCCGCGCCGGCCATCCTCCCCGGTCGTTGCCGCCATGAGCCGGCCCGAGCTCGACGAGATGAACGCCTTCAACGGGCAGGGCGCCAGATGGTGCGGGTGGACGCCATGATGCACGAATTGCTCGACGTCCTGGGCATCAAGGCGCCGGTGTTGGTCGCCGGCCTGTCCGGCGGCATTTTGCGGGCCTTGTCGCGCCATCGCTACAAGGTCCGCGAAATGGTGGCCTCGCCGATCTGCGGCGCGCTGGCGGCGGCCTATCTGACGCTGCCGGTCGTGCATTATTTCCGCGCCGCCGGCCTGCCCATTCCTTCTCCGGACGACGACACCACGACGCTGGCCGCGGCGTTCCTCATCGGCGTCTCGGCGATGTGGATCTCGGACATCGTCTTCGAGGTTATCGTGCGCCGGTTCGGGCCGGTGAAGGAGGAATAAGCCGCCCAAGCCCGCCGAAATAGTGACGTTCAGTTGGAGCCCGCCGCGCCGAAAGGTGCGGCGGGCTTTTTGCATTTTTGCTCGCATTCTGTACGATCTTTCTTTCGCGACAGGGCGGCTCGATCCGGCGCTGCCCGACCAAGATGCGCGTTAGGCATGGGAGATGGTGTCATGCTTGCCAAGGTCCAGACACAAGCGGCAGTCCTGACAGCCGGGGCGCTTCTGTTTGCCGCAACGGCCGACGCGCGGCCGGACAGCCGCGCGATGACATGCGAACAGACGCAGCTTCTGATCCAGAGGCATCGCTCTGTCGTGCTCACCACCGGCCAGAACACCTACGACCGTTACGTCCGCCAATTCGGCAATGAATGCGACTGGCCGCAGGTGCCGCGCGCCGCGTATATCAAGACGCGTGACGGTCAATGTCTGGTCTATCGCTGCCAGGAGCCGCTCTTCGACCTCCCGAATTGAAAGCAGGCGGCGGCTCATTCCTCGTCGAAAGGGCCACCTTCGCGTGCGAGATCGCGCGAAATGACACGTTCATCCGTATCGTCCGGCAAGGCCTCGTCGCTGTCCTGGTAAGCGTTGTCGTCGTCCTCCTCCGGCAGTTCGCCGCTCTTCTCGACGTCATAGCGAATATCGCCGTTTTGCGGCACGCCGTCAGGGAGGATTCTCCCGCTCCGGATGGCATCCCAGTCCTGCTGCTGGATCGTCGGGCTCTCCGTCTCGTCGTCGGTTCGTTCTTTGCTGCGCGGTTCCATCGCCGGTTCTCCATAATGTCAGCGGCCCCGAATTGGCTCAGTGGTTGAACTCATAAGTCTGGCAGCCGGTTCCGGGCCGCTGCGGTCCGCGCGCATTGCCGCACGACGGAACCAATCGCGCCGGCCCGCCTTCACATTCAGAAGATACTGGCGCGAAAGGAGCTCGACATGAGACCGCTCATTTTCTTGCCGTACATGTTAGGTGCGCTGCTGCTGGCGGTGCCGGCGGCCGCGCAGCCGGGCGAACAGGCGCAATCCGACCGCTGCAAAGTCGAGCCGCCGGACCAGAACAGCCAACAGCAGAAGCCGGCCGGCAACAATTTGTCCGATACGCTCGAGCCATGCGGTGGGGTCCTGAAGCCGCCGCCAACGGGCGATCAGGGCATGGCGGCGCCACCGCCGGATGAGGGCAAGACCCCGGTGATCAAGCCCGGCGAGGTGCCGCCACAGCCGCCAAAGCAGTAGCAGCGACGAGCGGCAACTTCGCGCCGCTCGCGCCGGCAGGTTTGTTGCACTCGCTGAGGAACATTAGCTTGTCCTAAATGTTATTTCAGACGCAGTAGATATCACCCCCCTCCGGTATCGCTGCTGATCGGGAAACCGATCGGCCCGCGTCTTGCGACGCGGGCCACCGCAAGCTCATTCGCAGTCCATTCGCCGCATCGCGCGGGCACTTCACCGCTGTTCGATTAGCCGCCACTTACGGAACAACAAGGTGGCGTGGGCGTTTGCCTAGAGGGTTCGCCGCTTCGACCGGAATGCCGCGTCGCAATTGTAAGGGCGAGGCCCGTAACAACAGGAGTAGACGATGAAAATCCACCTTGTTCCTGCTGCGGCGGGATTGGCGTTGCTTGCCGGCGTCGGCGTGGCCACCGCGGACCAGGTGATTGTCACGCCCAAACAGCAGACGGTCATCCGCGAATACGTCCACAAGCACCCGCTGGCGTCGATCAGTCTTCTGGGGGTGGAGCTCAATATCGGTTCCACGTTGCCCGATACGGTCGAGCTGCAACCGATCGATGTTCCAGACGTGCGGTACAGATACGTCGTCGTCGGCAATCGCACCGTGCTCGTCGACCCAGACACCCGCAAGATCGTGCAGGTCATCGAGTGATCGGCGTTGCCAAACCGCGAACCGGATTTGGAAGGTCATGGCCTAAATTATCAAATGAGAGCTCCATCCCGAGGGATCGGGATGGAGCCGCTGTCGTCTCGAAACAAGGAAAGGAGCCATTCCCATGCTGCCGCATGTCGAGCCGGTCAACGTGGCCGCAGCCGTCGACAAACTGCTTGCTGAACGAGGCGATGGCCTGCTGTCGATGAAGGCGGCGATAGCACTGTTGCGCGAACGCACCGGAACCGAGCGCTCGGACGCGGACCTTGAAGGGCTGATCATCAAGAAGGCGGCGCTCCTCGGGGTCGCCGTCCTGTGTGACAGAGAGGTTCAATGACGGTGTCGCCTGCCGCTCAAGACGCCGGTCGAAATTTCAGCTAGAACAAGGTTGCTTACGCATCAACCGAGCCGACGGAGGTATCAGTGACGGACAGGCAGGAACGGATTCGCCAGCGAGCACACGCGATCTGGGAACAGGCAGGCAGGCCCGACGGGGCGCATCAGCAGCATTGGGATCAGGCTACCGCCGAAATCGACGCAGAAACCGCCGCGCCGGAGACCGCCAGCCGACCGAAGCCGAAAGCACGCCAGCCTAAGCCGGCCGCCAGCAAGGACGGAAGCAAATCCAAGGCGCGACCACGTAAAGCGTGAACGCAAGCGGATTTGATTCCAACGCTGGATCTCGCGGGTGGTCGGCCCATACATCGTTCCATGATCGGCAGCAAAATCAGTCCTGACCGGTCCTGCTGCCGCAAGCCCGCGATGGCAAGCCCGATTGGCGCGGCTAACTACTTACCGCAATTGTTGTCGTTGACAGTCGGTGAAACCGTCCCGGCAGGCTTGTTGGATGCATCGGGTTGAGCTCCTTGCGGGGTTGCAGGGCAGTTTTCATCCCCATTGGAGTTCATGGTACCCGTCGTGCCCATCGTGCTGCGGGTCGTGCCAGGGTCAATACCGTTCGGCTTGGGCTGGACGACGATGCTCTTCTCGCTGCCAGGCGCATTGTTGTCCGACCCGGCGTTCTGGGCCATCGCCGCGGTCGCCAGACCGGCTGCAAGTATGGAAGCTGTCACGATTTTCGTAAGCATGTTGATCTCCATCATTGGGTTATCATCATGTGGCGACTACAGAAAAAACAACCCGGGTGATGGAAAGGTTCCGGCAAAAATGACGCAGCACAGTGAAGCAAACCCGCGCAGCGCGGATCTTCTCGGCCCCCCTTGTTCTATTACCGTAGGTAGGTTTGATGTTGTGGTTTGCTGATTAGGAATTCGCCTTCTTTGGCCGCCGACCGTCGCAACGTTCGTCTGTTGCGGCGCCATCAGCTGAGTCTCGCATCGCTTCAATTGGTAGAGGCCATCCCAAAGTAAAACTTTCGGAAAATTTCAGTACAAATTTCACGCGGCTGTTATTTGAAAATATACCATGAGGCCAGCGAGCTGATCGGCAACGAAACCGATCATCTTCTTGCAAATTAGTAGGTATGCAACCGGCGACGTCGCGGGCTGTTCAGCGCAACTACAGCAAGGAGAGTGTTATGACCACCTTAATCAAAACAATCACCGATGCGGTGGCAGGCAGCGCAGTTATTTTCATGCTCTCGATGCCCGTGAATGCCGCGGACGGAATTGCCGTTGGTGTTGGAACATCCATCGGCGGCATCGGCGGCATCAAAGCCGGCCTCGGCGCGACGGTTGGCGGTCGTGGCGGCATCAACGCCGGTGCCGGCGCGACGGTTGGCGGCAGCGGCGGCATCAAGGCAGGCCTCGGTGCGTCGTTGGGCGGCAGTAGCGGCATCAACGCCGGTGCCGGCGCGACGGTTGGCGGTTCCAGCGGAATCGCGGCGGGCGCCGGCGCATCGGTCGGGGGCAGAAGCGGCATCAACGCCGGTGCCGGCGCGACGATCGGCGGTTCCGGTGGCATTGCTGCCGGCGCGGGGGTAGGTATCGGCAGCGGCGTTAGGGCTGGCGCGGGGGTCGGGATCGGCAGCGGCATCAATGTCGGCGCCGGTGTCGGGATCGGCGGTGGTACCAATCCGAGCAATCCGTCCAACCCGGGCAGCCCTTCCAATCCCAGCAACCCCAGCAATCCCAGCTTGCCTCAGGTCGTTGCCGACATGTCGGGCGACAAATTGGCCAGGATGAAGAAGCGCTGCGTTGACGTGCTCAGCAGCGGAGGCACTTACGACAGCGATCTGCGCCAATTGTGCCTGCTGATCGCCCGCCGCTAAGGCGAATACATCGGATGAATGTCGGACCAGGCCGAGAGGCCTTCGTCCACCAAAGCTCCAGCAGTCCAAAGCCCGCCATTGCGGCGGGCTTTTTTCCGAGCACGTGGCGTCAGCATGGCGGGGGCTCACACGAGCACGCGCTCAGTGTGTTTGACGGCCAGGATCCGGCGAAGCGGACGCTTCGTCTTCCAGGGAATCCCAGCCCGCGGCGGGGCTGCTTTGCATCAGCTGAGGGCACGCAAGCTCCGCCAGATCGGTTTCCGCGTAGCCGTCGAACTCGATGGCCGCCCCGTAGAGCTGGGCTGCTTGCATGACGAGCCATTCGATGTCTTCGCGCGCAACATTCTCGGCGAGGTTCTGCAGTCGCGCGGCTTCGGCGACAGCAGTCAGATTGATGGCAATCCCGGACCGCAATACAGCCCGAACTCGGGAACTGACGTCTTCGTGCAGGCGAACCGAAAATCCGTAGCGCATGGAAAACCTTCCCTTCAGGAGCGGTTTGTCCCTCATGTTCCACGATGCGCCCAGGATTCGCGATCGGCAAGCGAAATTCCTTAAAAACTCGTTTTATGTCAAATAGTTAGCATATTTTGTTGATTGCCTATCTGACGCTTGATCCGCTTCATCTGACTTCTGCATGACTCGCTGATCCGAAGGCCTTGACGCATTCTGCTCACGTACCTAATTCTACAGAAAATTAGGAACACACTAACTCAGCTGCATTTAGGCTGGTGTGACAGGAGGCCGAGATGTCCGAACTGGAACGCCCGGAACGATTGCAGATCATGCTGACCGTCGATGAACTGGCGGCGTTGGAGAACTGGCGCTTCGACAAGCACATGCCGAGCCGGTCGGCCGCGGTACGTGAGCTTTTGAGGCGAGGTCTCACAGCCGATGGTTTCCTGACGGCGGCGCATGGGACCAAGTCGCGCGATTTCGGCATTCTGCCGCATTCTGCAGATGGTGACCGCAGCGCGGCCGACGGACCGTCCCAGAAGGAATAGCGCCGAAGGAATAGCGCCGTTTCCGCCGCGGATCGCCCGCTCTGCGACCGTGCTTCGCGTCTCTCTTGCTTCGCGATGAGCTGTGAACGTCTGGTCTGCTGACGGCTGCGAAGTAGAAGAGATCCAAAGCTCTGTCTTGCCAGACGCTCCGTAATCAGGGAGTGCTTGATCGGCATAGTGCGGGCTCGGGAATATTGCCGATGACGCTGGAATTGACGGCCGGCGACCAGTCGATGCTGCATGGCGAGCAAGGCTCGGCAGCGGCTGCCGCCATGACGATCCTGGTTGCCTTTTCGAAGGCGGTCGGCGCGCGCAAGTTGCTGGACATTGCCGGTGCCCATATAGACGGCTGCCTCTATCACGGCCAGGCCAGCCTCGATTTCGTCGAAAGGCTGATCGAGGGCGGCGGCCGCGTTCGGGTGCCGACGACGCTGAATGTCGGTTCGTTCGACCTCATCCATTCCGGATTGGTGAAGATGCCGGTGTCGCAAGAAACGCCGGCGCGACGCCTGATGAAGGCGCATCTGGAACTCGGCTGCCAGGCGACCTTCACCTGCGCACCCTATCAGACCCGGTTCCGGCCAAGGTTCGGCGAGCAGATCGCCTGGGGTGAATCCAACGCCATCGTCTTTGCCAATTCGGTGATCGGCGCGCGGACCAACCGCTATGGCGATTTTATCGATTTGTGCTGCGCAATTACCGGGCGCGCGCCGGCATGGGGGCTGCATCTGAGTGAAAATCGACGAGGCCAGGTCCTGTTCGAGCTGACTGACGCTGCTTTCGAGCCAAGCGACGCTCTGTTTGTCGGCGTCGGGCTGATCATCGGGCAAAGGGCTGGCGACCGCATCCCTGTCATATCGGGCCTGCCGCAGCCGCGCGACGAGGACCAATTGAAGGCGCTGGGGGCGGCGGCGGCAACGACGGGTGCCGTGGCGCTGTTTCATGCCGTCGGCATCACGCCGGAGGCGAAGACGCCGGATGAGGCGTTGCACGGCCTGGCGCCGGAGGAAAAAATCCGGATCTCTCGCGCTGACATCCACCATGCGCTGGCCAGGCTGTCGAGCGTTCCCGACGGCGTGCAGCTCGCAGCCGTGTCGTTAGGCACGCCGCATTTCTCCCATGAAGAGTGGATGCGCCTGTTGCCGCTGCTGCGCGAAGTCGGTCCAGGCAAAGGTGTCCCGATCTATGTCAACACAGGGCGCGCGACGCTGACGCGGCTGCAGGACGAAGGCGCACTGGCCGGCATGGAAGCCTTCGGCCTTGTCCCGGTCACCGACACCTGCACCTATGTCACGTCGATCCTCGAGCGTCTCGATGGCGTGGTGATGACCAATTCGGGCAAATGGGCGCATTACGCACCTGGCAATATCGGTGTCTCGGTGGCCTTCGGTGACATGGAAGACTGCGTCCGCTCCGCTGCGGCCGGCCGCGTCGTGCGAGGCGCGCCATGAAGACGCCGGCCAGAACCGGTACATTCCACCTTTCCGGCTCGGCACAAGGCCCAGCGCTGGTGCTTTCGCAGGCGCTCAGCTTCTGGGGCGGGATCGACGTCGAAACGGGCGACATCATCGACCATTCGCATCCGGACCTGGGCGGCAATATCGCCCGCAAGATCCTGGTGATGCCGAGCGGGCGAGGGTCGTCGTCCTCGTCTTCGGTTCTGGCCGAAGCGATCCGCAGAGGCACGGCGCCGGCCGGCATTATCCTGGAGCGGCCGGACCCGATCCTTGCCGTCGGCGCCATCGTTGCCGAATTCCTCTACGAAATCAGCATGCCGCTGGTTGTCTGCGACGTGTCAGGCATTGTCTCCGGCGACCGGATCGCAATCGGTCTGGGCGAAGATGCGCAAGCGATGGTGAGCAAGCTCTAGCCGGCCATCAGTCCCGCCGCGCCCCGCCGCCAGTAGGCTGCCGCCAGTGTTTCGTTGCGGCCGAGCGCCAGCGTGCCGCGCCAGTGTTCGCGCACCGTCGTGGCGGCTGCCGCTTCGGCCGCAAACCAGCCGAATGCCGAACCGGTCGGCCATGCGACTGACCGGATGGCGCGCGCCAGCCTGTCGTCGAGCCCGGCTGGCACCCCATTTCTCGGCAGCCAGTGCACCTCTATTCCGGTTGCGTTGTCGACGACCTGCCGTTCGCCATCGTCGGCGATCTCTATGAAGGCCACGCCTTTGGTCTCGGCGGGCAGCGTCTCCAGCATGCGAGCCAGCGCCGGCAGGCCGGTTTCGTCGGCGCCCATGAGATACCAGGACGCCGGTCGCACCCGACGGCCGACCGGCCCCATCATGCCGATCTTCATGCCGGGCGCCGCCTGCATGGCCCAGCGGGCGCCGACGCTGTCGCCGGGGTGGATGAGGAAGTCGACCTCGATGATGCCCATTTCGACGTCGAGGGCCCGGATGGTGTAGACGCGCGCTGCCGGGCGCCTGTCGTCCGAGGGCCATGCCGGGAGGCCATTGCTGCCGAGCACGGGCCAGAGCGGATCGGGGACGTCCCTGGTCGGAAACAGCATGCGGATATGCATGCCGCCGAATTTCGCAAAACGAGAGAGATCCTCGCCGGCGAAGCGGATGCGGCGCATATGCCGCGTCAGGTCGCCGACTTGGGTGACGACCATCTCACGGAACTGCGCGAGGCGGGTTTCTTCGGCGAGATCGCCGGTCCAGACGATCTCGGGACTTTCTTCCTTGGCATATACCTCTACGGCGGTGGCCAGCAGGTCCTTGATGCGGGCCAGCCCATCGCGGTCGGCGGCGTTGGCCCGCATCACCAGCCGCTCCATGTCAAGGGACGCGTCGCCGAAGGCGAAGCGGAAGTCGAGCCGCTGCCCCTCCCGCGAGGCATCGGCATCGAAGCTCTGCAGCCTGTCGCTGATGCGGTCGATGTAATGCGGCAGGTTGCGCAGGTTCAAGCGCGCTTCGCAGGCCAGTCCGCTCACTGAAGCTTCCCTCATTCTCAACCTCCGATCCTGCCTGTGAGCGCCACCTTGAAGGTGCGGCCCTTGCCCTGTTCCGTCGCCGCCGTCGTCGACCAGGCGCTTTGCGGGTCGGTGTAGGCGGTGTTGAAGACGTTATCGACGCTGAAATCGAGCTTGGCGTAGTCGTTGATGCGCCAGTTGGCAAAGACGTTGACCAGGTCGAAGCCGTCATCGACCACGACCGGCGCGTCGGGATTGGTGCGGCTTGTCCGGGTGATCTTGCCGACGCTGAGATATTGCGCACCGACGGTGAGCTGGTCTTCCAGCATGCGGAAGCCGACGGTCGCCGAGAAGCGGTCGAGCGGCGTGTTGTTCAGCGTCTGGCCGGAATAGACGCCGCTGACGACCTTGGCGTCGATCAGGGCGCCGGCGAGGTTCGCGAACCCCCAGCCATAGTCGTAGACGGCTTCGGCCTCGATGCCCTTCAGCCGCGCGTCGCCGATGTTGATCGCCATCCGCGGCAAAACGGTGAGGTCGACGTCGATATAGTCTTCGACGGCGGTGTGGAAGACGTTGACCTTGGCACGAAACAGGTCGCCTGCGGCCAGCACATCGTCATATCTCAGATTGATCCCGGCTTCCCAGTTCTTCGCCGTTTCGGGCTGCAGAAGCAGGTTAGGCTGGTAGCTGTCGCCGCCGCCATGCGCGCCGCCGCCGCGATAGACGTCCTGCAGGCCTGGTGCCCGGTAGCCTTCCGAATAGGTGCCGTAGAGCTGGAAGCCATCCAACGGCGTCACGCCGACGGTGAGGCGAGGCGACCAGCGATCGCCCGAAATCGAGGCTTCCGCCGGCGGCACGGTCTTCGTTTTGCCGTCGAGCTGGTAGCCGTCATAGCGCATGGCGGCGATGAGCTGCAGCCAGTCGCTGTAGTCGCCCTGCCATTGCAGGAAGCCGCCATAACCCTGCTGCTCGCCCGAACCGAAATGCGCGGCCTCCGACGTGGCCTCCAGATAGTAGTAGTCGAGACCGTAGGTGAGGGTATGTGCCAACTCCCAGGCGTCGAAACGCGAGGAGTTCTTCAGGTTGAAGCCGGTCGTGGCGACGTCGTAATAGCGGAAGTTGCCGATCGCCGTTGCCGGCCAGACCTGCGTCTGCTCGGCGCGCGTGCGGTTGTGGTATGCGTTGACACTGAGGTCGATCAGTTCGTTGTCGTCCGGCCTCCACATATAAGCAGCCGTGTAGGTCTGGTTGGTCGTGTCGGTGTCGTAGCGGCTCAGTGTTGGCGAGGTCGAGCCGCTCGATCCGGTGATCTGGTCATTGTAGCGCTGCAGGATCGCGCCGAGCTTGAGCTCGTGGCCGTCGGCCGGCCGCAGGGTCGCCTTCATATAGCCGCTGGTGATGCTCTCGCCGGTCCATGGCACGGCGTCGCCATTGCCATCGGTGTAGCTGTCGCGGTCGCGATAAATGAGGTTGCCGATGATGTCGGCGTCGTCGCTGAAACGGTAGGCGCCGGTGGTGCTGGTGGTGAAGCCGTCGCCATTATCCTCATTGCCCAGCTTCTCGCTCAGCGCCCAGCGCTCCTCCTGCTTGAGGAAATCGCCGGCATCCCTGGTTTCGAAGGAGACAACGCCGCCGATGCCGCCCGAGCCATAGGCGTTCGAGACCGGGCCGCGAATGACGGTCGCTTCCTTGATTAGTTCCGGCTCGACATAGAACGAGCCCGAGCCGTGGCCGACGCGCCAGTAATCCTGGCGGGCGCCGTCGAGCGTCACCACCACGCGGCCATATTGTTCGAGGCCGCGAATGTTGATGGCGGTTGCCGGATCGTCGCCGTTCATCGAAGCGGCAACGCCGGGCGTGGTGCGGAACATGTCGGCGGCGGTGTCAGGCTGGATGCGTTCGAGCTCTTCCTGATCGACGGCGCTGATGGCGGCCATCGATTCGATAATCGCCGTCTTGATCATCGTCGCCGAGATGGTGATCAGGTCGAGCACGGTCGGCTCGTTCTGCCCAGTTCTAGCCTGCTGGGCGACCTTGACCGGCCGGTCGGCCTTGGCGGCGGCGCCGTTCTTCTCCGGCTTCTGCGCGGCGGCCAGCGGCGCGGCACACAGGCCGAGCGCGAAGGCGAGCGCGGTGCTCGCCATCAAGGTCTTGTTGCTTGTCTGTTTCATGCGTGCAGCCCCGGGAAAAGCAAAGATTGCTGGCGGCGGCCGTTGGCCCTGGCTGGCATGATGGAGAAGCCTCGACACACGGGCCGGGCAGGGATACTTATTAAAACATGATGATAATAGTCAATTTAATTTTGCAGGTCTGAGCCTGATCGAAGATTCTCGGTCGGACCCTTGATCTGGCCGCCAAAATCTCGCCCGAGCGATTATGAATTTGTGACGCACCCGTGCTTCTTCACCTGGTTCAGATCTCCGGGATGCTTTCCCTGAAGATCACTTGCAGCCGTGGCTGGTGCAGTTCGTAAGGCAAGCCCCTGACCGCATGGGTCAAGGTGTTGAGCGCCTCGCGGGCCTCTACGCGCGGGTTCTGGTCGATGACCGCGTCCAGCGTGCCGTCGAGCAGAAGCTCCTTGGTGCCTTCCGTCACCTCATGGCCGAGAAAGACCGTCGACAGCGCACGCCCGCGCTCCTTGAGGGCGCGGGCGATGCCGGTGTTGCCGGCGCCGACATTGTAGATGGCGGCCAGGTCCGGGTGCCGGTCGAGCAGGGCGGAGGCCTCCGAATAGGCTTTTTCCCGGTCGTCGAGCATTTCGCGCATCTCGACGATCTGCAGATTGGGCGATTCTTCCGTCAGTATGTGGCGGAAGCCCATCTCGCGCTCCTCGTGGCCGCGATAGGAGAGCGAACCTGCGAACAGCGCGACCTTGCCCGGACGCCCGGCACCCATGAAGCGGTTGAGCAGATAGCCGGCGAGCCGGCCGGCGGCGCGGTTGTCGATGCCGATATAGGCAACCCTCGGCACATGCAGGATGTCGGAAGCGATGGTGACGACCTTGACGCCGCTGGCCGAAAGCGAGCGGATCGCCTCGCGGACCGTCGGATGGTCGAGCGCGATCACACCGACGCCCTGCGTCTGCCCGTGCAGTTCCTGCAGCAGACGCGCAAGCCGGTCCGGATTGAAGCCTTCGATAGTAGCGACACGGACGTCGAGGTCGGGCCGCGCCTGCGCCTGCGCCTCGATCTGGCGGTGCAGCATCTTGATGAAGGAATTGGTGCCGGCGGGCAGGGCGAAATCCAGCCGTATGACCTCGCCAGTAACCGCGTTGAGCGAGCTCGGATTATTCGAATTTTCAGCGATATAGCCAAGCCGCTGTGCCGTTTCGAGCACGACCTCACGGGTGCGCGCCCTGACCCCGGCGCGGTTGTTGAGCACACGGTCGACCGTGGCGGCCGAAACGCCGGCCTCCCGGGCTATGTCTGTCAGGGTGGACCGCACTGTCGATCACCTCATTCCAAAACGCGCCAGGGGCGCATCGAGATCACGCATTTCATGGGTCCACCGTCGGAGAGCGGCTTCATCGCCGTCCGCGATTCTGATGGGAAATGATGTAACCGGCCTTGGCCGATGCGCAAGCCGTTGCGCTACACCAGAGTGCCCAAGCAGACCAAAGCGGGGAGGTGGGCAGCCGGGCTCCCTCAAATTCAAGCACCGGCTTCAGTATGAGAGCCTTTACAAACGCCATTCTTCCCCTCCCGTGAGATGTTATGATGTATTTTGATTATTTATGATGTTGACAGGCTTCGTATAGTGCCGTCAATATCCATCATAAGGGCCGTGGAGGAAACAAGGCCCTGAGGGAGGAGTTCCAATGTCGAATTTGATCCGCGTGTCGCGGCGCCGTTTGCTGGCGTCCGGTGGAAAGGCGGCAGTCCTTGTTGCCGCCGCAGGTATTGCACCGAAATTCATTCGCCCGAGCCGTGCCTATGCGGCCGATGCCCTGGCGCCCGGCATGATCGGTGGCCCGACGGGTTTCGACGGTTCGGAGCGCTATCAATATGGTGCCGATACGCCGGAGGGCCGCGCCATCGAGGCGGCCAAGGCGATGAAGGGCGCCGGTAAGGCGCCGGCCAAGATCGTACTTGGCCTGTCCGACGGCTCGATCGGCCAGTTGACCCAGCCGTTTCCGGCCGGCGCGCCGTCGATCAAGGATCTCTGGGAGAAGGAAACCGGCATTCCGTTGGAAATCGTCGGTGTGCCAAACGGCCAGGAATTCACCAAGACGATGCAGGACATCTCCACCAAGGGTGGGGCGTATGACATCTACGCGGTCGAATGGAACCGTCTTGGCGACCTCGCCGAAACCGGCGGCATCCTCAAGCTCGACGACTTCGTCGCGCAATACAAGCCGGAATGGGACGATCCCGAGCGCGGCTATGTCGACGGCGCCAAGGGCGTCTCGCTGCTCAACCAGTATCGCGGCTCGACCTACGGCGTGTCGCTGGATGGCGATTTCCAGACCTGGGTCTACCGCACCGATCTGTTCGGCGACGCAGCCGAGAAGAAGGCTTTCTCCGACAAATACGGCTATGAACTGGCGGCGCCGAAGACCTGGAAGCAGCATGACGAGATCGCGGCTTTCTTCCAGCGCCCGGACAAGGGCCTGTTCGGCTCGACCGATCTGCGCAACCAGGGCTGGGGCTACACCAACTGGTATCAGCGTTATGTCTCAATGGCTTCGCCCAATCAGTTCTTGTTCGACGATACCGGCAAGCCGCTGATCAATTCGGAGCAAGGTATCGCGGCGACCAGCGAGTACATCGCGTCGCTTTCGCACCATTCGCCGGATGCGATCTCCTGGGGCTGGCCGGAGCAGTACGGCAATTTCGCCAAGGGCGGCGCGGCCATGACCTGCGCCTTCTCCAATCTGCCGAAATTCCTCGACAATGCCGGCAACAAGGATTCAGCTGTCACCGGCAAGATCGGCTCGATGCTGCCGCCCGGCCGCGAAATCGACGGCAAGCTGGTCAGCCGGTCGGTGCTGTGGCTCAATCTGTCGGCGTCGGTGTCCTCGCAAGCCAAGAATCCGGAGGCCTGCTACCTGTTCCTGCAGTGGCTGGGCTCAAGCCGCATCTACGCCTGGATGACTGCCAATCCGGGCGGCTACTTCGATCCGTTCCGGCTATCGGATTTCTCGGATCCGCTGGTTCGCCAGACCTATCACGCCTACCACATGGACGTGGTGCGAGAGACGGTCGCCCGCACCGTGCCCACCATCAACTATCCCGGCGCTACCGCCTTCCACAACGCGCTGGACGAGAACCTCGTCGCCGCGCTGACCAAGGCCAAGACAGCCGAGCAGGCGATGGCCGACACCGAGGCCGAGTGGAAGAAGATTGCCCGCCGCACCGGCGAGGAGAAGCTTCTCGAAGCCATCAAGACCAACAAGGAGGCCTGGCCGACCGTCCTCGATCCGATCGCCTGATCCTTCCAGGATCCTACCAAGAAGGGGAGGAGCGGTCGCTCTTCCCCTCGGCAACGAAGGGCCCAGCAAAGCCGCAAGATGAAGCGTTCAGTTCCTTTCGAGATATTCCGCTATGCCGCGATCCTTGCGGCGATGGCGGTGACGCTGGTGCCGATCCTGTGGATGGTGTCGATGGCGTTCAAGCCGATCGCCGAATGGTCGGCGACCGGCGCCGACCTGACATGGTGGCCGAAGAACCCGACACTCAGCAATTTCCGCTTCGTCTTCGGTGAATCGACCAACAATCTGATCGTCGCCCTCGACCGCACAGCTTTGAAGCCGATCCTGTCGTCGCTGCTGTCGGCCACATTCGGTACGGCAATCGCCATGTCGGCGGGCACCGCGGCGGCCTACGGGCTGTCGCGCTTCGGCTCGGGCCAGAACCTGCCGCTGGTGCTGATCCAGCTTCGCCTGTTTCCGCCGATGGCGGTCATGACCCCGGTGATGATCATGTGGGCCTTCCTCAATTTCACCGACAGCTGGTGGGGGCTGTCGTTGATCTACGGCATCGTCACGCTGCCTTTCGCCTTCTGGCTGATGAAGACCTTCTTCGACGACATGCCGCGCGAGATCGAGGAGGCGGCACTGGTCGAGGGCTGTTCGCGGTGGCGCGTCTTCATCCGCATCACGCTGCCGATGATGCGCGCGCCGCTGGCCAGTGCCGCGCTGTTCGTCTTCATCCTCAACTGGTCGGACTATCTGATTGCGCTGCTTCTGACGACGCGCGAATGGGTGACGGTCCCTGTCTACATGGCCTCGCTGTCCTCCTCGATGACCGGCCAACTCTACGGCGCCAAGGCAGCCCTCGGCCTGATAGCCGCAGTGCCGCCTGTCATCATGGGCATCGCCATCCAGCGCCATCTGGTGCGCGGGCTGACCTTCGGGGCGCTCAAGCAATGAGCGCGGTGACTGCGACGATTTCGGAGGGCGACATGCAAGCCTCCAAAGCGGCGTCGGTGCTGCCGGACGAGGGCGCAAAGCTCGGCTTCCGGCTGACGCTGCCGGCGCAGATCCTGGTGCTGTTCATCGCCGTCTTCCCGCTCCTGATGCAGCTCTACATCAGCCTGACCGACTGGTCGCCGCTGTCGGGCACCGGCTGGTGGAACGCCTGGTCGATGTGGAACAGTTTCGCCAACTACACCGACCTTGCCGCCGATGCGCGCTTCTGGAGTGCGCTGAAGCGCACGGCCATCGTCATGATCGTCTGCGTGCCGGCGGAGTTCCTGCTCGGCTTGGCGCTCGCGACACTGTTTGCCGACGAGTTCCCCGGCAAGCGGATCTTCTACTCGATCCTCTTGATGCCGATGATGGTGGTGCCGGCGGTGGCCGGCTACATGTTCTTCATGCTGTTTCAGTCAGGCGGCCCGGTCAACGACATCCTGTCGGCGATCTCAGGCTTTCCCGTCACCATCGCCTGGCTGTCGGACCCGACGCTGGCGCTCATCGCCGTCATGGTCGCCGATATCTGGCAGTGGACGCCGCTGATGTTCCTGATCCTGCTTGCCGGCCTGGTCGGCGTGCCTGAGGACCAGATCAAGGCGGCGACGCTGCTCGGTGCCAACCCTAGGCAGCGCTTCATCACCATCGTGCTGCCGAAGATGAAGACCATCATCGTCATCGCGCTGGCGATCAGGGTGATCGAGAACTTCAAGATATTCGACACGCTTTACATCATGACCGGCGGCGGTCCCGGCGTCGCTACCGAAACCATCTCCGTCTACATCTACAAGCTCACCACCCAGGACCTGATCTGGGGCTATGTGGCGGCAATCGCGCTGGCCATACTGATCGTGCTGTCCATCGCTGCGGTGTTTGCCATGAAACGCATGGCCCGGGTACGCGAGGTGGCGGCATGAGCACCATCCACCTGCAGAACCTGGTCAAGAAATTCGGCGACTTCACCGCGCTGAAGACGATGGACCTGGCCATTGCCGACGGCGAGTTCATGGCGCTGCTCGGACCCTCGGGCTGCGGCAAGTCGACGACGATGAACATGATCGCCGGCATGGAAGGGCCGACCAGCGGCAAGATCCTGTTTGGCGAGCGCGACATGGCCGGCGTGCCGATGGGGCGGCGCGGCGTCGGCTTCGTCTTCCAGAACTATGCGATCTTCACTCATATGAGCGTGCGGCAGAACCTCGCCTACGGGCCGAAAATGCGCGGCGCACCAAAGGCCGAGATCGGCCGCCGTGTCGGCGCCATTGCCGAGATGCTGCAACTGACGCCGCTGCTCGACCGCAAGGCGGACAGACTGTCGGTCAACATATTGCAGCGGGTGGCGATCGGCCGTTCGGCGATCATGGAGCCGGCGATCTTCCTGCTCGACGAGCCGCTGTCCAATGTCGATGCCGCTTTCCGGGCGGTGATGCGGACCGAATTGAAGCAGTTGCAGCGGCAGTTCCGGCAGACCATGGTCTACGTCACCCACGACCAGCTCGAAGCGATGACCATGGCCGACCGCATCGCGGTGATGGACCACGGCGTGCTGCAGCAGGTCGGCACGCCGCTCGAGGTCTATAACAATCCGGCCAATGTCTTCGTCGCCCGCTTTATCGGCGCGCCGGGCATGAACCTGCTCAAGGGCAGGCCGGCGGAAAGCGACCGTGGTCTGGTCATCGATCTCGGCCCGCTCGGCGTGACACCGCCGCTGCCGGTCGAGATCGCCGATGCCGTACGCAGGATGCGCGGCGAGGTGTTTTATGGCTTTCGACCGGAGCAGGTGACGCTGGCTGAAGGTGGCCGTGGCCTGTCCATGCCGGTGAGTTTCGTCGAGCGGATCGGCGCGCGCACCATCATCCACCTTGGCGACGGCGAGACTGCGGTGAAGGCGGTGTTCGACAATGATGTCGGGCTGGCGATCGGGCAGACAGCTGTCGTCGCGCCGGCGGCGGAGGCGGTGCGCGTCTTCGACGCCGCCACCGGTCTTGCATTGAGAGCAGGTTGAGATGGCCGATATCGTTTTCCATAATGTGACAAAACGCTACGGCAACACGCTGGCCGTCGACGATGCGTCATTCGCGGTCGACGACAACGAGTTCTTCTGCTTCTTCGGGCCGCCGCTGTCGGGCAAGTCGACGATACTGCGTCTGGTGCTCGGGCTGGAAACCCCGGACGCGGGCGAGATCCTGATCGGCGGAAAGCCGGTCAACACGGTGTCGCCGGCCGAGCGCAACGTCGCCATGGTGTTCCAGAATTTGGCGCTGTTTCCGCATATGAGCGCGCGCGACAACATCCGCTTTCCGCTGGTCGAACGCCGGGTCGCCGAAGCCGAGATCGAAAAGCGCGTCGCCGACGTCGCGGCCAAGCTGCATATCGGCCATATCCTGCACAAGCCGCCGGCGCAGCTTTCGGGCGGCGAGCGGCAGCGCGTGGCGATTGCCCGCGCGCTGGTGCGCGACCCGGCCGCCTATCTGATGGATGACCCGATTTCGGCGCTCGACGCCCGGCTGCGCGAGGAGACGCGCGTCGAGCTCAAGCGCATCCAGCGCGAGCTTGGCAAGACGCTGATCTATGTCACGCACGACCAGGAAGAGGCGATGTCGATCGCCGACCGCATGGCCATACTGGAGAACGGCAAGATCAGGCAGATCGGCGCGCCGGCCGAGATCTATGACCGGCCGACCAGCACTTATGTGGCGCGGCTGCTCGGGTCGCCGATGATGAATATATTGAAGTCGGTGCACGGCGCGGAAGGCGTGGAGGCGGCGGAAGGCACGATCCGCATCGCGGACAAGGCTGCGCCGGCCGATGCCGTCGAGATCGGGCTCAGGCCGGAAGACATCAAGGTTAAGGCCTGGTCGGAGGAGGGCGCGGGCCGCCCGGCGCGAGTGTTCGAGGTCGAGCCGCTCGGCGGCTACACCGTGGTGACGCTCGCCGCCGGAAAGACGCGTCTGCGGGCGCTGTTACGCGGCCAGCCGGACGTCAGGCCGGACGCGATGGTGGTGATATCCTGCGAGCCGGGCAGGGTGCATTATTTCGGACAGAGCGGGGGAGCCTTGGCACGATGACGGCGGCTGCAAGGAACGAGCTTCGGGAGGAACATATGGCAAGCCAAGAAATGGTGGGCAACGGCTTCGAGCCGGACGTTAAAGTCCGCACCAGGGAATACAGGATCGGCTGCGTCGGCGCCGGCATGATCATGGCCGAATGTCACCTTGCCGCCTACAAGGAAGCCGGTTTCCCCGTGGTGGCGATTGCCTCGCGGACCAAGGCCAGCGCCGAGAAGGTCGCCAAACGCTGGGATATCCCAACCGTCCACGACACGCCGGAACAGCTCATCGAGGACAAGAACGTCGAGATCATCGACCTTGCCTTTCCGCCCGACCAGCAGCCGGCGCTGATCCGCCATGCTCTGAAGCAGGCACATATCAAGGCGATCCTGGCGCAGAAGCCATTGGCGCTGTCCCTTGAAGAGGCCGTCAAACTTCGCGACGAGGCGGCCAAGGCAGGCAAGATCCTCTCGGTCAACCAGAACATGCGTTACGACCAGTCGATGCGCGTCTTGAAGCAGATCATCGACAGCGGCGCGCTCGGCGACATCGTTTTCGCCCAGATCGACATGCATGCGATCCCGCACTGGCAGAGCTTCCTCGAGGACTATGACCGGCTGACGCTCGCCAATATGAGCGTCCACCATCTCGACGTACTGCGTTTTCTGTTCGGCGATCCGGACGAGATTACCACCCTGACTCGCAAGGACCCGCGCACCCGCTTCGATCATTCGGACGGCATCACCGTGTCGACGATAAAGTTCCCGTCGGGCGTGCTCGCCGTATCGCTTGAGGATGTCTGGTCCGGTCCGCGCCAGGAGGGCTACAAGGACGACCAGCACATCAATTGGCGCGTCGACGGCACGAAGGGCGTCGCCAAGGGCACCATCGGCTGGCCGACTGGCGCTGCCTCGACGCTGACCTACGCCTCGACCGAGACCACCGGTGGTGAATGGGTGACACCCAGCTGGGACACGATGTGGTTCCCGCATGCCTTCATCGGCGTCATGGAGCAGCTCCAGCACGCGGTCAAGACGGGCGAGCCGCCGGCGCTGTCGGTCGCCGACAACGTCAAGACTATGGCGCTGGTCGAAGCCGGCTATCGTTCGATCGACAAGGGCCGGACAGTCAAACTTTCCGAAATATCAACTGACTGAATCACTTACAGGGAGGACTTCACACCATGATGCAGGCAGGTATTTTCACGGGTTATTTCCCGTATGGCCTCAAGGAGACCGCGCAGAAGATCCGTGCGCTCGATTTCAACACCGTGCAGCTCGACCTGCATTTCAGGGATATCGACCTTTCCGCCGGACAGATCACCAAGGACAAGGCCAAGACTGTCCGCGATACGTTCCGCGACCACAATCTGCCGATCTGCTGCGTATCGGGCTACACCAACATCATCCATCCGGATATGGGCGAGCGCGAGAGGCGCGTCGGCTATTTGAAGGAGATCATCCGCAACGCACGCCATTTCGGCACCCCTTACGTGATCTCGGAAACCGGTACCTACAACACCGAGTCCGACTGGGTGCATCACCCGAAGAACAAGACCGAGGAAGGTTTTGAGGAATGCCGCAAGGTCATCGCCGACCTTGCCCAGACCGCCTATGACCACGGCGCGGTCTTCCTGCTCGAGACCTATGTCAACAATGTCGTCGGCTCGGTCGAGGAGACGGTGAGGATGTTCGCGCAGGTCGACCACCCAGGCCTCGGCCTGCTGATGGACCCGACCAACTATTTC
The DNA here is from genome assembly GCF_040317865.1 of Mesorhizobium sp. M1365. NCBI lineage: Bacteria > Pseudomonadati > Pseudomonadota > Alphaproteobacteria > Hyphomicrobiales > Phyllobacteriaceae > Mesorhizobium > Mesorhizobium sp. M1365. Next base: position 15,960 of record NZ_JAMYLG010000032.1, on the reverse strand, counting down.
GAAACGCACAACATCGACAGGATGGACCAGATCCTGAACCAGGTGTTCGACACGCTGACCGACAAGATCAAGATAGCCCACGCCAAGGACGTCAAACGCTCCGGCGGCGACAAGTCGGAGAAGCACGCCGACATCGGCGACGAGGACGCGCTGGAGAGCCACACTTTCCGCGGCGTCGGCGAGATCGAGCTGCCGGCGCCCGGTCTCGGTTCGCTGAACTACGACCTCTATCTCAAGCGGCTGGCCGAAAAGCACCCGAACATCCCGGTCATCATCGAGCATCTTTCGGAAGACGACGTGCCGCGCGCCAAGAAATTCCTCGACGGGAAATTCCGCGCCAACGGACTGTGATGGCGCGGTTCGGCTACGAAACAAGGGAGGAAGAGAAATGTTGAAATTCGCGTTGAAAATCGCTGCCGCGGCGACCGTTCTCGCCGGTGTGGCGCTGGGTACGCCGGCGCTGGCGCAGGACGCCCAGAAGACGTTCTACCTGCTGTCGCATGGCGGCCCGTCGGATGCCTTCTGGATCGACTGGAATGCCGGCGCGACCAAGGCCTGCGACCAGCTCAAGGTGACCTGCAAGATCTCGTTCAGCGGCGGCGACATGGCGGCGCAGAAGGAGGCCTTCAACTCGGCCCTTGCCGCCAAACCGGACGGCATCGCCACCACCTCGGCGCAGCCCGGCCTGTGGACCGAGGAGGTCAAGGCAGCCAAGGCGGCCGGCATCCCGATCGTGTTCTTCAATACCGACGATCCGGCAACCGGCCGGCAGGCCTATATCGGCGCCGACCTTAAGGAAGCCGGTGTCATCTGGGCGAAATATCTGGTCGACCACAAGATGGTGAAGCAGGGCGACAAAGTGTTCCTGCCGGTCGAAGTGCCGGGCGCCAGCTACCAGCAGCTCGAGACCGAAGGCATCGCCAGCGTCTTCGATCCGCTCGGCATCAAATATGATGTGGTCGATTGCGGCACCGATCCGGCCGGCATCATCGCCAAGATGACCGACTACATAGTCGCCAACAACCCGCCGGCGATCATCGCGCTCGGCGATTCCGTCGCGGCCAGCGTCAAGCGGGTGTTCGACGGCGCCGGCGTGCCGGCCGGCAAAATCCCGGTCGTCGGCTGGGGCAATTCGAAGGAAACGGCCGAGTCAGTGAAGTCTGGGTTCATCAACGCGGCTGCCTGGCAGTTCCCGTCAGCGCAGGGCTTCATGCCGGTGGCGCTGCTCGGGTTGGCCGCCGCTGGCGAACCGATCGGCTACGACATCCACACGTTCAGTCTCTACGACGCCTCGAGCGTCGAACCGATCCTGAAACTCTACAACAAGTGATTGGAACTGACGCTCGCCGCGCAGGCGGCGGGCGTCACCCTGAGATATGGTCGAAACAGTCATGACAATTGCCGCAGAAGAGGAAATGCCGCGTGCCAAACGCAGGTCGAGCCTGATGCGCTCGCCGCAGTTCTCTTCGCTCGTCATCCTGATTGTCCTGCTGGCGGTGTTCGCGATCGCCGACGCCAATTTCCTGTCGCCGGTCAACATCTCCAACATGATGGCGTTCCTGCCCGAGCTCGGCATCATCGCCCTCGGCATGACGCTGCTTCTGACGGCGGGCGAGTTCGACCTTTCGGTCGGTGCCGTGTTCGGGCTGGCGCCGGTCGTGGTCATGCTGCTGGTGCAGAACGGCGGCTTTGATATTGGTGTCGCGCTGCTGGCCGGCCTGCTGATCTGCATAGCGATCGGTGCGATCAACGGGCTGATCGTCACCAAGATCGGCATCTCCTCCTTCCTGGTGACGCTGTCGATGCTACTGGTGGTACGCGGGGCAGCGCTTTACATCACCCAAGGCTTTCCGCTGAAATCCTGGAACCAGCCAGGCTTCTTCGTGACGCTGCTGGCCGGCAGCTTCAATATCGGAACGTTCCGTTTCTATACCTCGCTGTGGTGGTTCATCGGCCTGTCGCTACTGGCGATCTATGTGCTGCACTACGCCAAGCTCGGCAACTGGATCAGCGCTATCGGCTCGAACCGTAACGCTGCCGTGGCGCGTGGTGTGCCGGCCGATGCGGTCAAGATCTGGCTGTTCATCCTGACCTCGGTGCTTGCCGGTCTCGCCGGCATGATCAGCGCCTTCCGCATCTCTGCCGCCTCGCCGGTGGCCGGCACCGGCTACGAGCTCGAAGTGATCGCCATGGTGGTGGTTGGCGGCACCGCGCTGACCGGTGGACGCGGCACCATTTTAGGCACCATCGTCGGCGCGCTGATGCTGCGCAGCATCCGCAACGGCATCGTGCTGATCGGCGTGCCTGGGCTCGCCTATAACATCTTCGTCGGCGTCATCATCCTTGCCATGCTCATCCTGCACGCTTTGCTGCAGAAGAACGCCGCCAGGAGCTGATCATGGAAGTGCTTCGGCTGCAGAATTTGCAAAAATCCTTCGGCAGCGTCCGCGCCCTGAAGAACGCGTCCTTCGCGCTCAACGAGGGCGAAGTGGTGGCCTTGCTCGGTGACAACGGCGCCGGCAAATCGACGCTGATCAAGGCGATCTCGGGCGTGTTTCCGGTCGATCGCGGCGAGATCTATGTGCGCGGCCAGAAGGTCTCCATCCGCTCGACGCGCGACGCGATGGATCTCGGCATCGAGACCATCCACCAGGACACCTCGCTGGCGCCCGACCTCAGCATCGCGCGCAATCTTTTCCTCGGCCGCGAGCCGGTCAATCTCAAATGGCTCGGCGTGTTCGCGCCGCTCGATCTCGCTCGATTGCGCGATGCTGCGTCGGCTCTATTGAAGCGCGTCGGCATCTCGAAAAAACTCGACGCCGATGCGCTGGTCAGCACATTGTCGGGCGGCGAGCGCCAATCGATCGCCATTTCGCGTGCCATGCAATTTGCCGCCAAGGTCATCATCCTCGACGAGCCGACCAACAATCTCGGCGTCGAGGAAACGCACGGCGTGCTGCGCTTCGTCAAGGAAGTGCGCGACGCCGGTCACTCGGTGCTTTTGATCACCCACAACATCCATCACGTCTTCCAGGTCGCCGATCGCATCATCGTCATGCGCCGCGGCGAGATCGTCGCCGAGCAGACGGTCGCCGATACCGATCTGCTGACCGTGGAAAGCATCATCACCGGTGCCGACATATCGGCCCTGCTCAAGGAGACGAGAGCGAAGTGAAGGACCGGAGCAAAGTGAGAGAACTGGCCGTCACATGGTAGAGCTTTACGGCAAGACGCTGTCGCGCCGGCAGGTCTCGGAACGCTCGGGCATGCTGTCGCAGTTCGCCGGCGTGCGGCTGATGACGCTTGGCGACGGCGTCGAGCGCGGCATCCGCATGCTCGAATTCCGCACCGGCTCCGGCCTGCGCTTCACCGCGCTGGTCGACCGGGCGCTCGATATCGCCGATTGCGACTTCAGGGGCCAGGCGATCGGCTGGCACTCGCCGAGCGGTTTTCGCCATCCCGGCCTGCACGAATATGAAGGCGAGGAGGGATTGGCGTGGGCGCGGTCGTTTTCCGGCCTTCTGCTGACCTGCGGCCTCGACCATATATTGTTCATGAACGAGGTACCCGCCGACACCTACAACTACCCGCCGAAGAAGACGGTACGCCATTCGCTGCACGGCCGTGTCAGCACCATTCCAGCGCGGCTGACCGGCTATGGCGAGACCTGGGACGGCGACCGCTGCGTGTTGTGGGCCGAAGGCATCGTCCAGCAATCGACTGTATTCGGCGAGGATCTGCACCTGCTGCGGCGGATCGAGGCCGATGTCGGCGGCAACGAGATCCGGCTTTCGGACCGTGTCGTCAATCACGGTTTCAACCGTACGCCGCATATGTATTTCTACCACATCAATGTCAGTCATCCGGTGCTCGACGAGGGATCGCGCTACCTGGCGCCGATCCGCGACGTCGTCTGGGCCGGGCATGCCGGCGAGCGCTATGAAGCGCAGAAGGTCGGCTACCGCACGGTGCCGGCGCCGCAACCGGGATTCAAGGAACAGGTCTGGCAGCATGAACTCGGCGCCGACAGCACCGGCGAAGTCCCGGTGGCGGTGGTCAACGACAGGCTCGGCCTTGGCTTCGAGGTGGTCACGCGCAAGGACCAGTTGCCTTGCGCCTATGAATGGCAGAATTTCCAGGCCGGGCAGTACGCGCTGGGCATCGAGCCGTCGACGCATCATGTGCTGGGCAATCTGGCGGCGCGCGAACGCGGCGAGATGATCTGGCTGGAGCATGGCGAGAGCCGCTCCTACGATGCGGCGTTCCGGGTCCTCGACGGCGCCGGCGAGATCGCCGCCGCCGAAAGCCGGATCGCTGCAATCGCCAGGCAGCCGCAGCAGGATTATCCGCAGCCGTCGGGCCGTTTTCCTGTTCTTGGAGGCAGGTCGTGATAATGGCGAAGACGATACGGGACACCAGTTGGGAGGCTGGTTCCGGCCGGAGCGGGGAGGGTTCGCGGCCGATCGGGAATTGGAGGTCACAATGGCTGGCACGGTAAAGCGCGATTACAGCCTGGTCGGCGAAAGCACGCGCAGGGCGATCGAGACGGGACTGGCCTCGGCGGAGTGGTACCACACGGATGTCCCCCGCAAGGCGATCAAGGAGTTGATGCAGCGCTCAGACGGTCCGGCGATCCGCGACACGATCATCTGGATCGTCGCCATCCTCGGCTCCGCCGCCGGCGCCATCTATTTCTGGGGTACCTGGTGGTGCGTGCCGTTCTTCTTCGTCTACGGCGTGCTCTACGGCTCGTCCAGCGACTCGCGCTGGCACGAATGCGGCCATGGCACTGCCTTCCGCACGCGCTGGATGAACGATGTCGTCTACCAGATCGCCAGCTTCATGCTGATGCGCAACCCGGTGACCTGGCGCTGGAGCCATGCCCGTCACCACACCGATACCATCATCGTCGGCCGCGACGCCGAGATCGCCGTGATGCGCCCGCCGGACCTTTTGCGTGCGGCGCTGGCTTTCACCGGCATCCTCGATTTTCGCTATTCGCTTCCGGCACTGGTACGCCAGGCGTTCGGCAAGCTGACGCCCGACGAGAAAAGCTACGTTCCCGAGATGGAACAGCACAAGGCCGTCATCGCGGCGCGCTGGCATATTGCCATCTACATCGCCACAATAGCACTCGCCCTTTTCATGCAGTCGTGGGTGCCGGTGGTGCTCATCGGCGTGCCGCGCCTTTACGGCACCTGGCACATGGTGATGACCGGCCTGCTGCAGCACATCGGTCTGGCCGACAACGTCGTCGATCACCGGCTCAACACCCGTACCGTGTACATGAACCCGATCAGCCGGTTCATCTACTGGAACATGAACTACCACGTCGAGCACCACATGTTTCCGATGGTGCCCTATCACGCGCTGCCCAGGCTGCATGAATTGATCAAGCACGATCTGCCGGAGCCGAACCCGTCGATATGGCATGCCTATCGCGAGGTCTGGCCTGTCCTGCTCAGGCAGCTCAAATACGAGGATTATTTCCTCAAGCGCGAACTGCCGCCAACCGCACGGCCCTATCGTGGCGAATTCCACGAAGTGAACATGTCGGCAGCGGCTGAGTAGGTACTGCGCACAAGCGCAACGCAGAAATTTCAGGAGAGATAGAGATGGCCGATTGGGTCGAAGCGTGCGCCGTGGACGATGTCGAAGAGGAAGATGTCATCCGCTTCGACCATGGCGGCCGCACCTTCGCGATCTACCGTTCGCCGGACGATGAATTCTTCGCCACCGATGGGTTTTGTACGCATGAGAAGGCGCATCTGGCCGATGGGCTTGTGATGGACGACATCATCGAATGCCCCAAGCACAATGGCCGCTTCAATTATAAGACCGGGCAGGCGAAGGGCGCTCCCGTTTGCGTCAATCTCGCGACCTATCCAGTCAAGGTCGAAGCTGGCAAGGTGATGATCCAGATCGCCTGACCGGCCTTCTGTCACGTAGCAAAGGGGACCAAAATCCATGAGCCGGAAAAGACCGACCGTCGCAGACCTGCGTGCCATGAAGGGCAAGCGGCAGCTGACGATGCTGCGCGTGCTGACGATGGACGAGGCCGAGGCCGCCGAACGCGCCGGCGTCGATATCGTCTCGGTGCCGCCGGAGCTGGTACTCAATCCGCAATACCGCGATGCGGCACCCAGCCTGTTCACCATGCCGGGCGAGAATTTCTTCGAAATCGGCACCGCCGATGATTTCGTCCGCTGGGCGTTCCGGCTCTACAAGGCCAGCGCCGATGCGGTCTATTGCAGCGCCGGGTACGCCACCATCAAGCGGATGGCCGACGATGCCATTCCGGTGATCGGCCATGTCGGCCTCATCCCGTCACGCGCCACCTGGACGGGCGGCTTCAAGGCTGTCGGCAAGACCGCCGATACCGCCATGCAGGTGTTCGAGGCGGTGAAGCAACTGGAGGCCGCCGGCGCGATCGGCGCCGAGATCGAGGTGGTGCCGGTCGAGGTGGCCAAGGCGATTTCGGAACGCACGTCGCTGATCATGCTGTCGATGGGAGCGGGCACCGGCTGTGACGCGCAGTATCTGTTCGCCGACGACATCCTCGGCCAGAACCGTGGCCACATGCCGCGCCATTCCAAGGTCTATCGCAATTTCGCCGCCGAATACGATCGCCTGCAGGCCGAACGAATCGCTGCCTTCTCCGAATATGTCGCCGATGTGAACAGCCTGGCCTATCCCGAAGACAGGCACGTCGTGCACATGGACCCGGACCAGCTCAGCCTGTTCCTGGAGAAGATCGAAGCCGCATGAGACGCCCCGGCAGCGGCACGAAGCGTCATCGCGGATCGTAAAAGGCCGGTTCGGCGCCAGCGCCGGGTCATCGCATGGCCGGCTGCGATGCCACACGAAAGTTTGTTGGACCAGGTCTGGACGGCACCGGCCAGATACTGTTGAAACCGGTGGGTCATCGGTTTGCCGGATAATTGTGCGGTTGCCGATGGAGCGGGTGAAAATTCCCCTTCGGACAGTTCTGTGCATGACCGCCATTCCCGAAAACAAAGCCTTGCCCGAAACCGCGCCGGCGGCGCGGCAAGCTCGGCGGGTGGCGCTGATCGTCGCCGTCGCCTTTTTCATGCAGCTTCTGGATTCGACCATCATCTCGACCTCGCTGCCGCAGATGGGAGAATCCTTCGGCGTGCCGGCGGTGGCGATGAGCATCGGCATCACCGTTTATATGCTGACCATGGCGGTGTTCGTGCCGCTGTCCGGCTGGCTTGCCGACCGTTTTGGCGCGCGCAACATCTTCCTCGTGGCGATCGCCCTGTTCACGCTGGCCTCGCTCGTTTGCGGCATCTCACAGAACTTGGCCGAGTTCGTCGCCGCACGCGCGGTTCAGGGCCTGGGCAGCGCGCTGATGACGCCGGTCGGCCGCATCCTGGTATTGCGCAACGCGCCGAAATCCGAGCTTCTCAACGCCACGGCGCTGATCACCTGGCCGGCGCTGTTTGCGCCGGTGGTCGGGCCGGTGCTTGGCGGCTTCATCACCACTTATCTCTCCTGGCACTGGAATTTCTTCATCAACATCCCGCTTGGCGTTGCCGGTTTGGCACTGGTCGCCCGCTTCATTCCCGGCGACCGCGAAGCCGGAGCCAAGCCGCTCGACTGGCCGGGCTTCCTGCTGACCTCGGTGGGGCTCGCCGCGATGCTCTATGGCCTCGAGCGCATCGCGCATCCGGAAGAGGGTGTGTTGCCGACCGTGGCACTGCTCGGCACGGGCATTTTGGTCGGCTGGCTGGCGGTGCGGCATCTGCAACGCGCCAACCATCCGCTGCTCGACCTCACAGCTTTCAAGGTGCAGACCTTTGCCATCTCGACGCTTTCGGCCGGCACGATCTTCCGCATCGCCATCAACGCCACTCCATTCCTGCTGCCGCTTTTGTTCCAGGTCGGCTTCGGCCTGAGCCCGGTCGATGCGGGCATGATGATCCTGGCCTATTTCCTCGGCAATCTCGGCATGAAGGCGGTGACGACGCCGATGCTGAGGCGCTTCGGCTTCCGTTCGGTGCTGATCGTCAACGGGGTGATCGCCTCTTTATCGATCATGGCCTGCGCGGCGCTTTCGCCGCAGACGCCGCAAGCGTTGGTGGTGGTGCTGATGCTGATCGCCGGCCTTTCGCGCTCGATGCAGTTCACCGCGCTCAACACACTGGCCTTCGCCGATGTGGCCTCACCGCAGCGCAGCTCGGCGGCGACGCTGTCCAGCATGCTGCAGCAGATGGCGATGCTGTTCGGCGTAGCGGTCGCCGCGGCACTGCTCAACCTGTCGCAGATCGCCAGGGGCGCTGCGGCGCTCGATCTCGTCGACTTCCGACTTGCCTTCGTGGCGATCGGCGCAATCGGGCTCGTCGCCTCGTGTCGCTTCCTGGCGTTGCCGAAGGCTGCCGGCGCCGAGGTCTCGGGCCATGTTTTGCGGATTTGACACAGGAATCCAGCGGCAATCGCGGACATAAATTATGCCTGCTTCGCTCGTTCCGGAGCAAACCTTTGCCGGCGCTTCGATCGGCGCGATCAATTGCAAAACAGCTTGAGTTCCCGGCATTGCGCCAGCCTCGCCAATCGGTGCATCCAAGCGCGGAATTTCCTCGCAAGCCGGCCTGCAATGCGCGGATTCATTTGACGAATTGGTCTTGAGCCGATTAGCTTTCGTTCCGATGGCCGCAGAGGGAGCAGGGCGTAGCCATCGCGGGTGAAAGCGGGCAATGAACGCGACCGGCTGGCGAAACTGGAGAAGCCTTAACCAGGAGGGCATTGTCTTTGCCATCGCGGTTGTGCTGTTCATTGCCGCCGCCATCGGACTGCCCGGGTTTATCAATTCGAACAATCTCGTTGCCATCGTGCGCTCGGTCTCGGTGCTGGGCATCTTGGCGCTCGGCATGGCGGTCGTCATCATCGGCAGGGGCATCGACCTGTCGGCGGTGGCGATCATGGCGATGTCGGTCGCGTGGTATCTGCAACTGCTGAATTCGGGGATGCCCGACGGGCTGGCCTTCGCCTATGTGCTCGCCGGTGTTCTCGCCATCGGGCTGTTGAACGGAATCCTGGTCGCCTACGCCGAGGTCCCGGCGATCTTCGTGACGCTGGCGACCGCGTCCTTCGTCTTCGGCTATGTGCGTTCACAATTGATCACGCAGGACGCCGTGCCGGTGCCGCCCGGCCATTGGGTCGAGCTTCTGGGCGGGCTGCGTTTCCTCGACGTCCCGGTCGAGGTGTTTGTCTTCGCCGGGCTGGCTTTCGCCTTCTTTCTGTTCCTGCGCTACACCAAATGGGGCCGCTACGTCTATTTCGCCGGCGACAACCCGGTCGCGGCGCGCAATATCGGCATTCCAGTGCGCCCGATGCTGGTGCTGCGCTACGTGCTGTCGGCCCTGGTCTCGCTGGTTGCCGGCCTGCTCACTGCGGCCAGCCTGCATTCAATCAACACCCGCATCGTCAATTCCACGCTGCTCTACGACATCGTGCTGGTGGCGGTGATCGGCGGCATCGGTCTGTCTGGCGGGCGGGGCGGGGTGCGCAACGTGCTGGTGGGTGCCGCGCTGATCGGCATCCTGCTCAACGCCATGACCATCATCGACATTCCGCTGCTCTATCAGAACCTGATCAAGGCCGCGATCCTGCTGGCGGCGATCATCGTCGATGGGTTCATCAATCCGCGCGACGAGCAGACCGCGCAGCAGGGCGACATTTAGACTGACGCGAACGGTTGGGGCCGGCCGCGAACGACATACCAAACCAGAGGATGTGACATGAAAATCATCAGGACATTTATGGCTGCCGCGGCAGCGCTTGCCATCTCCGCCTTCGTGGCGCCGGGCTTCGCTGCAGAAGATCCGGGTCCGGCCGCCTATTCGCAAGCGCTCAAGGGCAAGCGTGTGATGCTGGTGCCGATGGCGATGGGCTTCGACCTGGCACAGGGCTGGGCGCATTACCTGAAGACGGAGGTCGAGGCCTGGGGCGGCGTGTTCGAGACGCGTGACCCGAACTGGGTGGTCGATGCCGGCGCGCAGGCGATAACCGACGCAATCTCGTCGGACGCCAGGCCGGACGTGCTGATCATCCACTCGCCGGACCTCAACTCCTATGCCAAGCTGATGAAGAAGGCGCAGGCGGCCGGCACCTATGTGCTTTTGGTCGACAATCCGGCGAACTTCCCGGCCGATGCCTTTGTCGGCAGCGACTGGGATCGGCTCGGCCAGCTGGAAGCCGAAGCGGCGATCAAGGGTTGTGGGCCGAACTCCTCCAAGAAGATCGGGCTGGTGCAGGGCGACCAGGCCAACTCGTCGAGCCTCTACCAGTATGCCGGCATCATGAAGGTGCTGGACAAGAACCCCGACTTCAAGGTCGTGGCCAAGCCGGACTCCAACTGGGATGCGACGACCTCGCGCAACGTGACGACGACGATGCTGCAGCAGAACCCCGACATCTGCGCCATCATCGATTTCTGGGATGGTGACGCGACCGGCGCATCGGCTGCGATCCGCGATGCCAAGCTCGAGGGCAAAGTCTTTCTGGTCACCACCGGCGGTGGCGAAAAGACCGCCGACTGCGACAAGCTGCAGGACGGCACCTATGGCGCGGTGGTGATGACCGACCTTGCCCGCCAGTCGGGTGACATGAACGCCGTCATCAAGTTCCTGTTGCAGAGTGGCCAGCCGGCCGGCACCTCGCACACCTACATCTACACGCTGGAGAAGGCGACAACCAAGGCCGACCTCAAGCCGGACAGCTGCTGGGACTTGAAAGCACTGCAAGCCCAAGCTGCGGCCAAGTAGGCCGGCTTTCCTGAGCTTCGCGCTGCCCCTCATCCGCCTGCCGGCACCTTCTCCCCGTATAGTGACGGTGAGAAGGGATACGCTCCAACGCTGGCGACCCCCTCTCCCCGTCTCTATACGGGGAGAGGGTAAGGGTGAGGGGCAGCGCAAACCTGAGGCGATTGTTCTGCGGATAGCCCGGCCCCTTTTTCCCTTTTCTCTCGAATAGCAGCAACCGATGTCCTTTCGCGAACGCCTCCAGTCCTGGCGCTACAATCTCGTGCCCGACCATCTCGTCGGCGAGATATTGAGCAAACGCTGGACCGACAACGCCATTCCCTTCCTGGCGCTGGTGGCGACGCTCGGCGTGTTCGGTTCGATCATTCCCGGCTTCTTCAAGCCGATGTCGCTACAGGAATCGACCCGCCAGCTCGGCGAGTTCTCGCTGGTAGTCACCGGCATGACGGTGGTCATGCTTGGCGGCGGCATCGACCTTTCGGTCGGCTCGATCTTCGCGCTGTCCTGCTTTTCCGCCGTCTTCGTCTTCTTCATCCTCGAACAATCGGTGTGGCTGGCGCTGGCCGCCTCGATCGCCACCGGCCTGCTGTTCGGCGCGATCAACGGTTACCTGATCGGCTATTTCAGGCTGCGCGCTTTCCTGACGACACTGGTCACCTTCATCTTCGGGCGGGCGCTGTTCGACATACTGGTCACCACCTATGCCGCCGACGTCCAGCTTTCCGATGCCACATCGGATGTGCTGGACTTCATCGGCGACGACACCTTCTGGGGCCTGTCGGTTGCGGTGTGGGCGGCGATTATCCTGGCGATTATTACGCATGTCGCGCTGACGCGCTCGCGGCCCGGCTGGCATGTGCAGGCGGTGGGCGGGTCGCGGCGATCGGCTCACAATGCCGGCATCCGCGTACGCCGCACCGTGTTCATGACTTATGTGTTCTCCGGCTTCTGCGCCTCGCTAGGCGGCTTCCTCATTGCCTGCCGGCTGAGCGGGGCAGGGCCGGGCACAGGCCTCAACCTCGAGGTCATGGCACTGACAGCGGCGGTCGTCGGCGGCGTCAGCCTGGGCGGCGGCCGCGGTTCGGTGATCAAGGGGCTGATGGGCGCAATCATCGTGCTGACGATGACCAACGGGCTGATCCGGCTGGGCTATGGCACCGGCACCAACCAGATGGTGCTGGGCATCATGCTGGCCGTCGCCGTCACCATCGACATTCGCTGGCTGAAGAACCGACACAAGGTGCTGGACGAGGTCTACGTCGCACCGGTCTATCTGAAAATGGGCGCAACGCAGTCGGCCGCACCGGGCTCGGGCACCCCCTACGAGCTCGACAACCGGCTGTCTGGGGCTGACCATATCGGGCTCGGCGAGCTGGAAGGGCCGGAAGACGTCATCCTCGACCGCGACGACCATCTCTATTGCGGCACCAGGCATGGCGAGATCGTCCGCTTCTTCGCGCCGGACTACAAACGCTCGGAGGTCTTTGCGCATATTGGCGGCTTTCCACTCGGCCTGGCCTTCGACAAGACAGGCAATCTGATCAGCTGCGTCGGCGCGATGGGGCTTTATTCGGTTTCGCCGCAGCGCGAGGTGAAGCGGCTTTCGGCGGAAACGTCGCGCTCCTGGACCTCGATCGTCGACGATGCGCGGCTGCGCGACCCAAATGATTGCGACATCGCGCCGGACGGCCGCATCTACTTCACCGATTCCACCAAGCGCTATGACGCGCACGACTGGGCGCTGGACTCGATCGAGAACCGCGCCACCGGGCGGCTGCTTGTCTATGACCCGAGGGACGGCTCGACGAGAACGCTGCTCGACGGCTACCGTTACACCAATGGCGTGTGCATGGCGCATGACGGGAAGTCGCTGTTCTTCGCCGAAAGCTGGGCCTGCCGCGTGCACCGCTACTGGCTGGAAGGGCCGAAGGCGGGCGTTGCCGAATGCGTCATCCGCGACATGCCGGGCTACCCCGACAACATCAACCGTGCCTCCGACGGCAATTACTGGATGGCCTGGCTCGGCATGCGCACGCCGAGCTTCGACCTGTCGCTGCGCCATCCCGACATGCGCAAGCGCATGACGCGCCGGCTGCCGCAGGACGAATGGCTTTTTCCCAACATCAACACCGGCGGTGTGGTAAAATTCAACGAGAACGGCGGCATCGTCGAGGCGATGGGCGACCTGTCGGGCGCCGCGCATCCGATGGTGACTTCGATGCGCGAGCATAAGGGTTTTCTGTTCGTCGGCGGCATCCTCAACAACCGGATCGGCCGCTACAGGATTGCCGGCGCCGACCCGAACTGGACCAGCCCCGCTTCCTACTGGGGTGCCAAGCCATGATGCTGGACCCGATCCTCGACATCTTCCGCGGCAAGGCGGTTACCATCCCGCCGCTCGACGGTGCCTTCAGGCCGAACACGCTGCTGGACGATGTTGCGGCCTTCGCCGAACTGCCCGAGCCCGACAATCTGCTGGTCGCCGACGGCCGGCTGCTGGCGTCCAGCGGCAATGCCCTCTACGCGCTCGCCGCCGGTGGCGCGCCTGTTCTGGTCGAGACATTTCCGGCCGTGGCCACAGCGCTCGCGCGCTCGCCCGCCAGCGAACTGACGGTCGGGCTCGAAAGCGGCAGGCTGCTGATTGCAGGCAAGGAGGCCGCCCTGCCGGCCGAGATCCGCTGCATAACAGCACTCGCCTACGCGGAAGATGGCACGCTTTGGCTGGCCAATGGCTCGGCCGAACACGTGCCGTCGGAATGGGCCGCCGATCTGATGAAGAAGGGTGCGTCGGGTTCGCTGTGGAAGCGCGATCCGGCAGGCAGCGAATTCCGCAAGCTCGCCGGTGACATCGCCTTTCCCTATGGGCTGCATCCAACCGGCAAGGACGTGCTGGTCGGCGAGAGCTGGCGGCACCAACTCGTCCGCTTCGACGGCGCGACAGGCAGCCGCTCGACGGTGCTGGCGCATCTGCCCGGCTATCCCGCGCGGCTATCGCCCGCCGCCGATGGCGGTGCCTGGCTGGCGCTGTTTGCGCCCCGCAACCGTCTGATCGAATTCGTGCTGCAGGAAACGCACTATCGGAACGACATGCTGGCGCAAGTGTCTCCGCAACACTGGATCGCGCCGGCACTCGCCTCCAACCGCAGCTTCCTCGAGCCGCTGCAATGCGGCGGCATCCGCACTATGGGCATCCACAAGCCGTGGTCGCCGAGCCGCTCCTACGGGCTGGTGGTCAGGCTCGATCGGGAGATGCGGCCGCAATTCAGCCTGCACAGCCGCGCCAACGGCACGCGCCACGGCATCTGCAGCGTGGCGGAGACAGACGGTCGCCTGTTCATTGCCTCGAAAGGCGGCGATTGCCTGCTGGCCATCGACCTGACTTCAGGAGGGCATCGCTGATGGAACCGATCGTCCGCCTGGAGAACGTGACCAAGACCTATCGCGGCGTGCCCGCGGTGAAGAATGTCAGCTTCGAACTGCGCAAGGGCGAGATCCACGCGCTGCTCGGCGAGAACGGTGCCGGAAAATCGACGCTGACCAAGATCATCGCCGGCGTTGTCGACGCGACATCGGGAAAGATGTTCCACAAGGGTCAGGAGATCGCCTACGCCTCGCCGCATGCGGCACTTGAAGCCGGCATCGCCATGGTGTTCCAGGAAACCAGCCTGGTGCCGTCGATGACGGTGGCGCAGAACCTCTATCTCGGCACGGAGAGCTTTCTCAACCGGCTGCGCGGCACCTACATCTCGGCGCAGCAGTTCCTGCAGTCGCTGAATTTTCCCGTCGACCCCAATGCCATGGTGGCGACGCTGGGCGCGGCCAAGCGGCAGATGGTCGAGATCGCGCGCGCCGTCCACCACAATGCCGAGATCATCATCTTCGACGAGCCGACGGCGACGCTGACGCCAGAGGAAAAGCGGCACTTCTTCGCGCTGATCCGCCGGCTCAAGGCAAGGGGCGTGTCGATCGTCTTCATCAGCCATGCGCTCGAGGAGGCGCTTGATATCGCCGACCGCATCACCATCCTGCGCGACGGCGAGCTGGTGATCACCGACGATACCGCCGCCTTCGATCGCGACAGGATCGTCGCTGCGATGGTCGGGCGCACGCTGTCGGGGCAGCTCTACAGCCAGCGCGACGAGACCAGGCTGCGCAAGGCCGGCAAGAAGGTGCTGTCGGTGCAGGACATCTCGATGAGCAATGTCGTGCGCAACAATTCCTTCTCGATCTTCGAGGGCCAGATCACCGGCGTGTTCGGGCTGATCGGCTCGGGCCGCACCGAGACATTCAAGATCGTCTCCGGCATCTACAAGCGCGATTTCCTGCGCGGCGGCACCATCGAGCTGGACGACCGGCCGGTGCGCTATCTCGTGCCGAGCGAGGCGGTGGCGGACGGCATCGTCTATGTCACCGAAGATCGCAAGAGCGAGGGGATTTTCGAGACGATGGACGTCGCCGAGAACCTGTTCGGCGGCTTTTTAGCGGCGGGGCGGGAAAAGAGCTGGGTAATCAACGCGCAGGAGATGCGGGCGCTGTCTGCCGAATGGACCAGGACGCTGAACGTCAAGGCGATCAACGATAATGCGCGCGTGGTCGAGCTTTCCGGAGGCAACCAGCAGAAGGTGGTGATCGGCAAGGGGCTGGTGCAAAAGCCGCGCATCGTCATCTTCGACGAGCCGACGCGCGGCGTCGATGTCGGCGCCATCGCCGAGATCCACCAGATCATCAACCGGCTGGCCGACGAGGGCCTCGCCGTCGTCGTCATCTCGTCCTACCTGCCGGAGATCATGAACCTGTCCGACCGCATCCTGGTCTGCCGGCAAGGCCGCATCGTCGAGGAGTTCTCGCCTGCCGAGGCGACGGAGGAGAAGATCATGTACGCTGCGGTGCATTAGGTTCCCGGGCGCGGAAGGTTGACATTTGGACGGTTTTTGCGCCGGCGGATCGTACACTTTGGAGATTGGCCGAGGCGCCCGTCGTTTCGTCATCCTGGGGCGAAGCAAGGAGCGAAGCGACGCGGCGCAGATCCCAGGATCCATGCCGCTACATCAGAGCGCTGCAGCGGTGCAGCATCCTGCTCCGCTGCACCCCTCGGCTAATGTCACGGCATGATGGGGTGGACGGCGCCCGACGGCATCGGATGTGCCAGAATGAGTTCGTTGAGATCTCAAACAAG
>NZ_JAMYLG010000031.1:0-62698 GCF_040317865.1 Mesorhizobium sp. M1365 | reverse complement strand
CCAACCCCCCCCCCCCCCCCCCCCCCAACTCCCGGGGGGGGGGCCCACGACTGCCCGAGCTTTCACGTCACTCGATGATCTTGACGATCTTGCGCGTGCCTGGGTCGACGACGACGGTGCGGTTGTCGACGACGACATAGCGGTATTTGACGTTGGGGACTTCATGAAGCTCGACGGTATCGGGGAGCGTCGAGCCGATATTGAGCTCCACCCCAGGGATTTTCACCGAGGCCAGCGGCTGCTTTTTCACATACTCCTTGATGATCGTTTCCTGCTGCGGTTCGATGACAACGTCTTGCGCCGCAGCGGCGCCGATGCCTGCCAGCAGCAAAAATCCCGCCACCGCGGTGGAAAGATGCATTCTCATGGTCGTCTCCTTTGCGAACTCGGTCCGCTCTTCACGCCAAGGCTCACCCGAACGGAAGGCAGCTGAAAACGTTCCGTCGACGGGGCTTCGGTCCCGCCCGGCAGGGACCAACCGACGTGTTGCCGCAGGACCTAAGTCTGATCCTTGCGCGCAAAGGGTGGGTTTGCCGCGTGACCCGGAACCGTGGCGGCGCGTGGCCGTTGCTGGCTGCACGTTCCGGGAGGATTCTATGGAAAAGGTCGACGGTTGCTCGCACCGGTCCTGGCTGTTTCCATTCCGATCGAACCCGGCATCTGCGCAGCACTGTCCCTTCCTGCGCCGATAAGGATTCGCGCGTCACTTTGTGGCGGGCGAACCCTCAAATTGCTGCGTGCACCAAAGTTGACCCCCTGAAGCGAAGAGAAGGGGCGAGGAGAGCGGAAATGGCCGATGACAAGAGCAAGCGAGACTTCAGCGACCGCAATCGCGTTTCGGCGGATGAATATTATGAGGTCGAATATTTCGCGCGGGAAAATGGTGTTTCGCCCAGCCAGGTGAGCAAGCTGATCAAAAGGACCGGCGGCGACCGGATGATCCTCTCGCAGGCGGTGAAGGCATTGCGCGAGCGCAAGTGAGCTGGCGGCGAAGCCAACGGTGGAAAGGCACTGATCGCGATCGGCCGAGATCCGGCCAGCTATCGACAACGTGCCCGGATGCCGCCGCTTCGGCCAAGCGCAATGCCCCGCTACTTCTTCGATTCCGATGAAGACGGAATTGTCTATTCCGACGATCAGGGAACGTTATATGACGATCTCCCGCTGGTCAGGAAAGAAGCCCTTCGCACATTGGCCGAGATGGCCAGGGATGGCCTTCCTCATCGCAGGATTGCAGTCAAGGTCCGGGACGACCGTGGCGGTCTGGTCCTTGAAGTGGCTTTGACCTTTGCCGTTGAAACGCGGCACTTCGACGAGCGGATTTTCCGGATCGACTTGCGCACGAACTGACGGCTCGATCATCATCGCGCCGAGCATCAGATTTCTGGTGCAGCGGCATCTTCCCCTGGCGCGGAACATTAGAAATCTCTAATTGTTATCTTAAGCAGCGGGAACCTCCCAGGTTTCTGCTGCAGATCGGGTGCAACCCGATCGGCCCGCGCCCTCCGCCAGAGGCGCGGGCTTCGTTTGTTTAGCCGATGCGCAACGCCGTTCGGCAGCAGCATATTGGAGGCCTGCGGGAGCATTAGTAGCATCTGTCGCTACCGCGGCGCCCTGGCGCCCAGGCAACGGAGCCCGTCGTCCGACAGGGCGGCGGGCTTTTTGACGCGGGTCGGTCATCACGCAATCGATGAAATTCTGGCCGGCGCCGCTTCGTGTGGCATGGGGTAAGGTGCCCTGACGCAGCGCCGGCCAAGCGGAAATCAGGTCCGCCGCAGCCAGATTGTAGCCGCGCCGGCGCAGCAGGTAATTGCGTGATCGCGGAAGCCGCACCATTGCAGAGCCCTCCCAGCAGTTCGGTCTGCCCAGCGGCTGACCCGCGGCATTCATTCATTCTGACGATGCATCGGACGCCCCGACGGCGGAAATTGGACACCGCGCTCGCTCGCGACTATGGCGGCCGGCGGTATTCCCTGCAGATTTCGGATGAAAGGCCATTCTATCCTTGTCGCGCCTGGATTCTTATCAGATCGTGGCAAGGGTTGCTTTTCCGGCCGCGTTTGCCGGCGTTCTGCTGTTCGCCCTTTTGCCGGAGCAACTCCTGCGGGGCCTTGGCCTGGCTTTCACGTTTGATCACGACAAGCTCAATCACGCCGCCGCCTTCGTCGTCCTGGCGGCTCTCGGAAGTTTCGGCTGGCCGGAACGCAAGGCGAAGCTGATCGTACTCCTCGTTCTCACGGGCGCAGCGATCGAGGGGCTTCAGGCCGTGCGACTGATAGGGCGCGACCCGGATCTATTCGACTGGGTCGCCGACTGCGCGGGAATCGCGTGCGGACTGATGGTTGCAGGCTGGACAAGGCGGCTCGCCGGCGGATTGCCATAGCTCGAAAGCGCATAACGGAATCGGCGCGCCCGTGCTCCAATAAGGGGAAATTGGCCGGCGCCACTGGGGGGCGCGTTGGGGTAAGTTGCCTGATGGGGCGCCGGCCAGGCGGAAAAATTACGTCCGCCGCAAAATAACATAGCAGGAACGGCAAAGCGCGGCAGTAGCGTGATCGCGGAAGGTCCGCGTTGGCGCCTCCGGTGCGGTGACCCGTTTTGGATCAACAAATCTGGCACCTGAATTGCACTGCAGGCAATGCCGGGAAATCCCGGCAATCGTCCCCGAATATGGGGCCTCGCCGCTTCGCAAATGGAGCGGCGGGCCTTTTGCCGGACGTTGAAAAGTAGGCCGATCAGCGGCTTAGCCGATCACGGTGTGCTTAGCCCGATTTCCCCTGCCAAGTGCTTATTCTCACAAGAGAAATTCTAAAGCGCCCAAGCATCGGTGCTTGACACAGGTTTCGATAACTGGATAAGTGGATACACAGATACGCTCTGATCGGACCAGGGACATGGCAGCTGACGCAATCGAGCCGTTGGGCATCACGACCGCCGAGGAGGAGGCTTATCGCCACATTCAGCGGGCCCTGAGGATGGGGCGTTACCGGGCCGGGGACCGGCTGATCCCGGAAGAGATCGCGACGGAAATCGGCATGAGCCGCATGCCGGTTCGCGAAGCATTCCGCCAACTGGCCGCGGAAGGTCTTGTGGTCATTCGCCCGAACCGTGGCTGCATCGTCGCCGGGCTTACCCTCGATGAGATCTACGAAACCTTTGAAATACGCTCGGTGCTCGAAGGGCTGGCGGTGAGGCTTGCCATGCCGCACATCGATGCCGAAGTGCTTGAAGAACTGGAACGCCAGCTGGACCGCATGGAGCGCGCCAGCCAGACCGGCAGCAGCGACTGGGTCGTGCGCCATCAGGCCTTCCATTTGCAGATTTGCCAACTGAGCAACCGACCCAAACTCGTCCGGCAGATTGCCAGCCTGCACGTCGTGATCGAACCCTACCTGCGCATCTGGTTCGACTATGTCGACAAGCCCGCCAGCGCGCGTGCCGAGCACGAGATCCTGATCGACGTGCTGCGGTCAGGTGACGCCGGCAAGGCTGAGATCGTCATGCGGGATCATATCGTCGAGACAGCGCCGCTTCTGGCCAACTTCGCAAGTCCCGGCCGCCGCTAGGGAATACTCGTTGAAGCCGAAAGATAATCCGGCACGACGAAAGGGAACTGCCGTACCGGCAAAAAAGAGGAGAATGACATGAAAATTAGCCGCATCGCAGCCATTGCGTCGGTCCTGTTCGGCCTGGTCCAGGCCGCCGTTGCACAAGAAACACCAAAGGCAATTACCATTGCCACCGAAGGAGCCTACGCGCCCTGGAATTTCACAACAGCCGACGGCAAGCTGGACGGCTTCGAAGTCGATCTCGCCAATGATCTGTGCGGGCGAATGAAGATCGAGTGCAAGATCGTCGCACAGGACTGGGACGGCATGATCCCCGCGCTGACCGTCGGCAAGTTCGACGTGATCATGGCGAGCATGTTCATCACTGAAAAACGTCTGAAGGTCATTGATTTTACCCAGCCATATGCGGTTGACCCCTCAGGTTTCGCGGTCGCCAAGGATAGCGAACTGGGCAAGCTCGGCATTTCCAACGAGCGGTTCAAGCTGGACAATGAAGCCACTTCGCAGGCGGCAATCGACAAGCTCAAGCCATTGCTGAAGGGAAAGATCATTGGAGTTCAGGCTGCAACGGCGAACCTGGAATTCCTGAAAAAATACTTCTCGGACGTCGCCGAGATTCGCGAATACAAGACCACCGAGCAACACGATCTCGATCTTGCCGCGGGTCGCATCGACGCGCTCTTCGCGCAACAGACAGCGCTGGCCGCCACGCTGAGCAAGCCGGAGTTCAGCGACTATACGCTTGCAGGACCAGGATTTGTCGGGGGCCTCTTCGGTCTTGGCTCCGGGGCCGGCATCCGCAAAGAGGACACCAAGCTGAAAGACATGCTCAACGGCGCCATCGACGCCGCGACCGCCGACGGCAAGATCAAAACCCTGTCGCTTAAATGGCTCAAGAGCGACGTTACTCCAGTCAAGTAAGCGCTTGCCGGCGAACGGCCATTCCTGACCACGTTCCGGAGCTGAGCCGTTCGTCCTGCCGGGGCATCAATGCCGGGGGTATCAATGCCGGGGGTATCAATGGTTGACGCATTCCGGCTGCTTGGTTTCCAGCACGGAGGTTGGGGGGCTGCTCTTCTCATGGCGGCCTCGGTCACAGTGCTCCTGTCTGTGCTGGGCTTTGCGCTTGGCGCTGTATTTGGCGGGCTGGCAGCGGCCGGGCGTCTCCGCAACTCCAAAATATTGAGGTTCTTGGCCCTTGGCTATTGCACGGTTTTCAGGGGCGTGCCCGACCTTCTGACCATTTATCTGCTTTACTATGGAGGTAGCGTCGCCCTGACCTCGCTTGGTCATAGCCTGGGCGGGTCCGGATTCGTCGGCGTTCCGGCCTTTGCCACCGGAACCTTGGCTATCGCGATCATCTCGGGCGCCTATCAAGCCGAGGTCTATCGAGGGGCTTACGTCGCCATCGACCAGGGACAGCACGATGCCGCTTGCGCGCTTGGTCTCAACCGGCTGCAGCGGCTGCGACAGGTTATTTTTCCCCAGCTCCTGAGATACGCGCTGCCAGGTCTCGGCAATGTGTGGCAGTTGGTTCTGAAGGACTCGTCGCTGATATCGGTAATCGGCCTCGTTGAACTGATGCGCCAGGCGCAGATCGCTGCAGGTTCGACCCGTGAACCGTTCATCTTCTACATTGCTGCAGCCTTGCTCTATCTGGCTATCGCTTCCGTCACGGGCCACGCCTTTTACCGTCTGGAACGGAAGGCGCCGTGACGCGTCCGGTCGGCATGATAGATTTCAGTTTTTTCCTTGAGATCCTGCCGAAGCTACTCGCCGGCCTGCCGCTCACGATGGAACTGGCCCTGACTTCCATCGTTGCCGGCTTCATTCTTGCCGTCACATTGGCGCTTGCCCAGCAATCGGAATCGCCCTTCGTCGTCTTGCCGATCCGTGGCTTCGTTGCCGTGTTTAGGGGCACGCCTCTGCTGGTGCAGATTTTTCTGACCTATTATGGCCTTGGTCAGTTCCGGCACCAACTGTCGGCAATTGGATTATGGGCCGTTTTCCGCGAACCCTACTGGTGCGCAATCATCGCGCTGACCCTCAACACCACCGCCTATGGCAGCGAAATCCTCCGCGGCGCGATTCAATCGGTGCCACGCGGCCTTGTCGAGGCGGCCCGGTCTGTCGGCCTGTCCACCTATTTGACCTATCGGCACGTTATCCTGCCGCTGGCCTTTCGCCAGGCGCTGCCGAGTTACGGCAATGAAATCATCCTGATGATCAAGGGCACGTCTCTGGCTTCCATCGTGACCTTGATGGAGGTGACTGGAATTGCCCAGGGATTGATCTCCCAGACCTACCGCGCCTTTGAAGTCTTCATCTGCGCGGGCGCCATTTATCTCACTTTGAACTTCGCGATCATCCGTGCCTTGGCGGCACTCGAATACTGGATGTCGCGGCATCTGCGGCACCGCCCCTCGACGATGAGCGACGCCGCCTCTTGAGCACGATCAGAAGGGCATAGCATGCGAAATTTTGAGAAACCAACGCGCTCGGTCGTCGTTTCACGCGAGGCCATGGCCGCCACCTCTCATCCGTCGGCGACCCTGACGGCGGTGGAGATCATGGCGGCCGGCGGCAACGCCATGGATGCCGCCATCGCAGCCTGCGCGGTGCAATGTGTCGTCGAGCCAGCCTCGACCGGCATTGGAGGCGACTGCTTCGCTCTTCTGTCGCGAAACGGATCCGGCGAGGTCATCGCCTACAACGGATCGGGCAGGACACCCGCCGCCCTGACAATTGACTGGTTCCTCGAACGTGGCATGGCCGAGGTGGCCCGCAATTCTCCCGGCTCCGTCACCATCCCGGGAGCCATCGATGCCTGGACCAGATTGCATGCTGATCATGGACATATGCCCTTCGATCAAATCCTGGCCCCCGCTATACGTTTCGCCGAGGAAGGCTACGCCATTTCACCGCGGGTCCATCGTGACTGGGCGTTGGAAGAAGAACTTCTGGCCTCCGATGTAGCCGCGAAACGGATTTTCCTGCCAAACGGCCGCGCGCCACGTGTTGGCGAAGTGCATCGCCAGCCTGAGTTGGCTGCAACGCTGCGGCTGATCGCCAAGAAGGGACGAGAGGCCTTCTATACTGGCCCTGTGGCCGACGACATGGTCGCCTATCTTCGTGGGCTCGGCGGATTGCACACACTTGAAGATTTCGCCTCGGCAACAGGCGAATACGTGACCCCGATCAGCACGGCGTTCCGAGGCTGCGATGTGTTCGAATGTCCGCCGAATGGCCAGGGTGTGATCGCGCTGCTCATTCTAAACATCCTCTCGCGCTTCGAAGCGCACGGCGACCCGCAATCCGCGGACCGGCTTCACCTGGAAATCGAAGCAACACGCCTCGCTTACGCCGCGCGTGACCTGCTCGTCGCCGATCCCGACACTTCCGAGGTCCCGGTGGCCGACATGTTGTCGAATGCCTGGGCCGATCGTCTGGCCGGCATGATTGACCTAAAGCGCGCCCGCGCGGACCTGCCGGCGTTCGATATGCCGCTGCACAGCGACACGGTCTATATTTCCGTTGTCGATAAGGACCGCAATGCGGTCAGTTTCATCAACTCGGTCTTCGACAGCTTTGGCTCGGGTCTGGTCTCGCCACGCTCCGGTGTCGTCTTGCACAATCGCGGGCAAAGCTTTTCGCTTGACCCCAGGCACCCCAATGCAGTGGCGCCGAACAAGCGACCTTTGCATACTATCATACCCGGGATGCTTGCGAGAGACGGCCGGGCAGAAATGCCTTTCGGCGTTATGGGCGGCTACTACCAGGCAATGGGCCACGCGCACCTGCTGACGAAGGTGCTCGATTTCGGGATGGATCTGCAGGAGGCGATTGATCTGCCGCGGGTCGCCCCCGTCAGCGGCACCATGAACGTCCAGGCCGAACACGGGCTCGCTGGCGAAACCGTAGCTGAACTTAGCCGACGCGGTTTCGAAATCATTCCCGCCACGGACCCGATCGGCGGTGCGCAGGCCATTCGCATCGATTGGGCAAACGGGACCCTGCTGGGCGGTTCTGAACCGCGCAAGGACGGCTGCGCCCTCGGTCTGTAGAGCGGTTATGGCCAGAGCGGGATGCAAGATGCCGAAGATGCTCTCCATTGACATTTGGCCGAGCAGGAGCCGCTGGCGCCATGGTCCCGATAATTCTTGCACGCCATCGACAATCCGATCGGCGCGAGGTTGTCACCCATGTCTTAGGTACAAACTGTTACCCATGTCTCCGAGCCGTACATTTGAGATTTGGCGCACCCGACAGGATTCGAACCACCGACACGCGGATTTTCAGTCCGAACAGACCCCTTGCATCCCAAGGCTTTCAGCGTCCCATGTTGATGTCGCGCTCGATGATTTGACTTCAATCAAATCGGCTCGACTGCTTCGACCGAAGATCCAGGTAGCGATGCCCGTAACATGAAGCATGAGTCAATCGGCCGTCGAGGACTGCCAGGGCGGTGCATCTGCCAGGCCAACTCTTCCAATAGTTCCCTCACCAAGTTCGGATATCGGTCGTTTTCTCGGGTGTATTCGATAGGAAAGAAGGGATGCATACCATCCAACGCTTGGCCTCCCGACAGTCGGATGCTCACAAGCCATGACCGGCCACGTTGTGTTAGCTGTGGCAGAAGGTGATCCAAGCCAGCGAATTGGAGGAGGCGCCGGTCAAATTCTGACCCTTCACGATGATAGTCGTAGCCGAGCTGGGTAAATTGCCTGGAGATGGCAAGATGAACCTGACCGCCACGATTCCCCATACTGTGGCTGTGAGCTAGTTTAATGGCCTCATGTTGCGCCAATGCATCTGCGAGATCCGGGACAGTTCGAAAAATCCAGTCGATCCGGTCTTGAATGTCTAGCGCCCGAAGGCCTGATTGCCACAACTTATTGGCTTCAATGTCCGTGAG
Source organism: Mesorhizobium sp. M1365 (assembly GCF_040317865.1). NCBI lineage: Bacteria > Pseudomonadati > Pseudomonadota > Alphaproteobacteria > Hyphomicrobiales > Phyllobacteriaceae > Mesorhizobium > Mesorhizobium sp. M1365. The sequence continues at coordinate 54,214 of NZ_JAMYLG010000031.1, read as the reverse complement.
GCGCGTTCCGTGGAACGCTAATACGTCACTCCCTTTGACCCAATCGATCGATCTATCAATGAGGGTCTCGGGATCGGATGAAGCGCGGTATAGGATATCTCGAGCATCTTCTACGAATTTCGGCGCAGCACTCCGTAGGACCGCCTCGATGTCGTTAGGCAGAAGGTCTCCTAGTTCCTTTCTCAGGGGCATCATCCAGGTATCGGCGTCGAAATCGATGGTGAAACGGTTCATGCCAAAAATGCTCTTTCAGCGGCGGCCATTTCCTCGGCGTCATCGCCACGAGGGAACAGGTGCCATAGACGTCAGCGGTCATCGTCACCGAACTGTGTCTCATGAGGCTCATTGTGCCGAACGAATGTAACGGGAGGCACGGCGAAATGACAAGCTTCGCCGCCCCCTTCGCGCTTACCCACCAACCAAGGATGGGTGGAGGGTGTCGTAGCGCTCGACGTTAAACCATTGGTAGGTGTATCCGTCTTCAGGCTTATTGCTCATACGGCTCTTGACCAGAAGCCAAGTGCGGCCTGTGCAATTGTCGAGCATCACGGATGCATAGGGCTGGTTTCCATTGCCAGGGATAACAGAGAAGCAGTGGGTCTCCTGCGTGCGGCTGCCGAATACACCGTCACAGCCTGATAAAGCCAGGGGCGCTATCACAGCGACAGCCGTCTTCATGACGCGCTTTCCTATGGATAGCACCCATTTAGCCATGCCTCGCCCCCAAAGGCTATATCGCGCTTCATGTCGCGCGGACCTGCCGATAGTCGCAGGAAACGCTTGGAAATCAAGGGAACCCAGTTGCAACATGGCGCGACATGGAAACTGGTTCCGTCGTGGCTCCAGTCCTCACCAACAGCTTGAATTCATACAGGAAAGTGATGGTGCCCAGAGGCGGAATGGGCAGAGCGCCGAAAAAAGACAGCAAAATCAATGGTAAAGCTAACCGACTTTGCGAGCATGTGTAGCACCGATGTGGTGCAAAAGTCGAGACCACGATGTGACCTGCTTCGATACGTATTCAGTGTGTCTCGAACCACTTTACTCATGACGGAATATGTTATAACAAGCTTCTGCGCTGCTCAGGCAGTGTATCGAGCACTTTGAACAACTCATGGCCACTGGGTCCACGCGGAGGCGTTTGACACGCCTTTCTTGAGCAAATTCGCTCAACGCAAGATGGCGACCTGGATTCTGGAAAACAGAAACCCGCCGAGGCGGGGCCAGGAGCTATCGTTCGTGCGCGACTGCAGCATCGACAGGCGTCTGCCCTTCCTTGAGCACAGAAGGAAGTTGCGCAGTGTCGATTCAGTTGGATCAATCTCACAAGTCTCAGAGCTCGGAGGGGCGGCGTGGCCATCCACCCCCAGACCTCATCTATTCTGCCAAACAGGCTGCCGAGCTGCTTGGTGTCAGCGCTAAAACTTCGGCAAACTGGCGCTGCAGTGGCTCCTCTGGGCTAAAATTCGTAAAAATCGGGTCACGGGTCGGTTACCTCTCTGTGGAGATCGAGGAATTCCTTGACTGCCGCGCGTTCGGTTCGACTTCGGAGTATCCTGCGAGGTCACGGTCATGAGACCGTCGGCTTGGCGCACCCATCTCCCGAACTTTGACTCTGACGGCCTCGTCGAAAAGGAACAACTCAACACGTCTAACGGCCTGCGGTGGTTAGGCTACGATCACCTCCCGATGCGCAACTGCTCGGAAGCTGTACGATGCCGTGGCGGTCTGTGCCCTCGTTGCATCCGTCAGCTCCGGGCGAACCTGCTCGACTTCCTCGAAGCTGAGCGCCTTCACCTGCTGTCGTGGCATTTCGTCACCATTCGCGTCGCGGGCTGGAAGGTTGAGCCCGGCGACGACCGCCCTTTCGGGCCTTTGAGCGACCATCCATACATTTACAATCTGAAGACCAAATTCCGACGTATGAACCTGCCCGGTCTCGTCATCTTTGGCTCGATTGAGACCGTGTATAACACAGTAGCCAACGTTCCCGCCGGCAAGCCTTTCCACCTCCACCTAATGATTTCAGGCGCTTCCGAGGTTGAGATCGAAACAGCTGTAAAAGCGACTATTCCACCATCCGACGACATCGTACCGCTCGACATCATATCCGTCCCGCCTACGGATGCCGACTTCTTCGAACTCGCATCCTACGCGTTTAAGCAGTCCCTCCTTAAGCGGTCGAAAATACAAGAAGCAGATCGAGGCGCGATGCAGCCGCTAAACGCGGCCGAACGGCGCGAACTGATCGGTAATCTCGGGGTGCACGGGTGGCAGCAACGCCTCATCCTGCTGGGTATACGCTGTGACAATGGCCCGTTTCGGCTTATCGCCAATTTGTCGACGCCGCCGCCGCGCGCCAATTCTCCGAGTTTGCGCAAATCGGCACTTAGACGGTCACGGCGAGTGCCGGGAAGGCCAAGATCGTGATGTCATCGTCGCACCTTCACACTGAAAACCTTCAACACTGGGGCAGTTGAACGCCGTCCCATGTTCAAGCGCCATCACGCGATCAGCCAGCTTTTTGAACGCCCCGTGCACCCGTGCACACGGAGAAAACCGATGATTTCTAGAGCGAAAAAAAACATGCCGAACATTAGCGGCACCGGTATTGCCGATAACGCCTTCCAACTCCTCAAGGAAGAGGTTGACGACAACAGTGTCCGACATTTGGTGGTGCGTTACCGCCTGCAAAACGGGGGAACCGAGGAGGCACGGATTAATCGCGGCTTACTATTCGAACCCCATAAGGCGAAAGTCTTTTTCGCAAATCGAGGAGCGGCGTTGCCGGATGATTGCCGTGAACTCTTCCGGGATCTTCAGCAAGCCCTACCGAAAACAACTGGTCGCGTGACCAGCCAAGCTGGGTGGCACCAGAATGATTTCGTTACGCGGTTTGGCACTCTTACGGGCAAAGCGCGCTCCCCTGAGCATGTCTTTAGCCCCGGCGACCCCGCAGCGTCAAAGCGCCTGAAAGCAGGCACATGGTCGGCTTACGTGGCAGGGATAGCCCCGCTCATCGCAGCATCTGACTTCGTCATGCTTGGCATCTTGCTGGGGCTTGCGGCACCGTTGGCATCTAGGATCGGTCGCGGCGGTGGTTTTTCCGTTGCCCTCTGCGGTGAAAGCTCGACGGGAAAGACATTGACCATACAGGTTGCCCACTCTCTCCTCACAAAGGCGAGCGAAGAAAACGATCTGGCCGGTTTCGGCGACACTATGGGCTCTACGTTGAACTTGCTCCCCGCGGCCGGTGGAACATGCCTCGGCTTCGCCGACATTAAGGCTGACACGAATATGAAGGATGCCATGCAAAAATTGCGCACGGTGGTCTTCAGTGGGGCGTCTGGCCAATCAAGAAAGAGAAGCACCGAAGCCCCACGACCGGACCCCCAATTCTTGATCACGTTCGTGTCGGCGGAGCATCCCCTTAAAGAGCTTTTTGAAGAAGCCTCCATGACGTTCGAAGGTGGGGATGCGGTGCGCACACTTACGATCCCTATTCCAAAGGGCGATGATGGTGGCATTTTCGCCAAGCAAATTTTCACACCATCATCGGACCTTGTGACGCAACTGGAGCAGCTTCTATCGACCCAATATGGCACTGTGTTGCCACGTTGGATCGAGCAACTCGTTCACATCGACAAGGAAAAGCTCGCAGGAGTTGTCGCGAAGCAAGAACGCGAATTTCTGCTGCGGGTGGGTCTCACAGGATCGCAGACCCCTCACCAGCGAATTGCCAAGCGCTTTGCATTAATGGCGGCCGTTGGTTATGTCGCCATCAAAGCTCGGCTCCTTCCTTGCAGTGTTGAAGACGTGTTTGATGGAATGTCGGCCCTTTATTGGGAAACAATCTTTTTCCTGGCCGACAAGCCACAGAAAGCGCTTTGGCATCAACTGTTCCAGATGGTCGAAGACGAAACCGTGCTGCCGTTAGTCCGTGTAGGAATGCCCGCCGTAATCCCATCTAAGCTTGGTTTCCGCCGAGAAGAAAAGGGCGAGGAAACCCTGTTTGTCAGGCGCGAGGAACTGGTTGAACTGTTGCCGGTCAAGTTCGTGAATTCGATCCTTCTTCCAGCCTTGAGTGGTTCAGGCTGTCTATCGCGGTCCGAAGGAGAGCTTACACGTATCGTTTCACAGGCGGGGTACCGTCGCGGTCGGTACTACGTAATCAATGCCAAGCTGCTGTCGAAACTTATGCCTCGGGTTCTCGGGGCATAAAGCCGACACGAGCACTGGTGAGCGTGCGATTCGGACATGTACTATTGACATCTGCGATCTACAGATGCATATATGACAGGTGTCGCACGGCGAGGATATGATGCCCGATCAATTGAGATACCTAGTCTACCGGCCAAAGAATTTTCGCGATCTTGCTGAGACCGACCTTGGTCGAGCGATCTGGTCCTATTTGAAAGAGCACGACAATCAAATCAGAATGGAAACAGCTACTTTGCTGGAGCGAGCGGCCGTGGAGCCGTTGGCGGCAGGCCTTGTTGCCGAGTTTGGCGAAGATGTAGCGGACGACCGGACCAAGCAGATGATCGGTCACATGGTCAGGCAAGTCATGGAAGCGCTCGGATATATGCCCGACCGCTCTGCGCTGCGCATAACCCGGCCAAGCCTCTTCACCAGCGGGACTACCTATCGTCCCATGGGAAGCGATCCTCGGGCCATGAAAATCACGAGAGAACAGCGTGAGGCTTGGGTGAAGAACACCAAAAACAGCGCGTTCAACGTATGGCTCAACAAGCAGGTGCGAGACGAAAACGGGGACCTGCTCCTAGATCGGCTTTACGCGGTAGCTAAAAAGTACGGCATCGAGAAGCGCTATGACAACCTCAACCCGGGTCAGCAGCGCATGAACATCGGCGTTCAGCTACGCAAGCTGGTTGATCCTAAAGAATACGAAGCCAAAGCCTGAGGGGAAAACATGTACACGATTGAGAGGCTGAAAGCCAAAACGCTCGAAGAGCGCGACCAGATCTACAAGAACTGCCTCAAGAAGGGCGGACCCGAAGCAGAGGCTATAATCGACATGTTGAAAGCCACAGGATTGCCGTATCAGAAGGACCAATCTCTTGCCCACGGCGATCCGACGTATCGGGCCATGGAGGTCGTCATCAACAATCCTGAAAACGTCAACAGGATGTTGGATGCCGCAGCGAAGGGTCGGCCTCCGCTCGAAGCGGTCGACCCTCTCATCAAGGCGAAGCTCGGCAAAGACTATGGCTCCCACAATGATGGCACAGTGACCGCAGGTTATTTGGTCGGCCAGAAAATGTACGCGCTTGACTTTGAGAAGACTGGAGCGCTGCCCTTAGTCGGGTGCGTGGCAAAGACCGCGGCGACGTTTCGCAAGAGAAAAGCCAGCTGACGTATGTCTTCCGGCACTAACATGTTCGAGGCGACAATCAATTCTCCCGTTGAGGTTTGAACGCGAGAAACACCGTCGTCCCTTTGCCCATCGGCACATTGGTCAGTCCTACCATCTGTCCCAAATTGTTTATGCCCTGGACAAATGAGGTTTCGCCGTAAGGATAATCTACAGGTTCATAAACCCCATTCTTGAGCAGGAATCCGCCTGACCCGCCGTCAGCGTAATAACCTCCCACAATGTCCTCCAAGTCGTTTATGCCCCACGCCAATGTTCTTGTGGCACCTGGAAAGTTTATTTCCGTCTCAACACCATTGACAACCTTTAAGCTAATTACTCGCTGATCGAGAGCTTTACTCGCGATGAAAACACCGTTGTTGTTTATATCCCTTATGGACGAATACTGAGGTAGATATTCCAATCCGGAGCCCGGTCGGTAAATGCAGGCGTATCCAGGGTATGACATCGTATTGCCAACAATAACACCACCGTCGTTCCAGGATACAGGTGCCATATCCAATCCAACAACGTTCGAAATATCGCTAAAATTATCATCCTTATAGATGAACGGAACAATCCTCATTGGCAGTGGGAATGGTATGACGGCATATCCGATGACATCACCTGCGGCGTTAATTCCGCAAAATTGAGTTTCACGGGCGTCCACACTGTAAGGCTTTAACACAGCAGGCCTATCATCCACCTCCACTCGCAACCCGAGTATTCTGTCCCCCCGCCAGTTTGCGCCGACGACGACCACCTTATCGTTGATTTTGCTTTCTCTGGCACACGAGTAGTCACCGCCATCTATCATCTTAAACAAATAATTGCTCGGAGAAGCTGGCAGGCTACCTCCCGGCCCTACTCGGAAATTGCCACCAGAAGCGTTTGATGGGTTAGCAAGAACAATTTTAGATTCGGTATCTATCAGCTCAATCCCATCAGATGCTCGCACAAATCCGGCATTCTGACCGTTCACCTTAGATCGATCAAACACGACTTCCTTGAATTTGGGCAATGCCGACAACACATCGTCAACTTTGTTAGCCTCGAACATCCAATCTGCAGTCGCAAGGCTCGACGTATAATTCAAAGAATGCGACCATTCGAAGCCCTTAGTGACGTTGACGATCTTAAGTACCCATGTCTGGGTTGTGAATGGTAAGGAATTCGAAGGACAACTGACCGAGGCCCAAATGCTATCTCCCTCGTCGATGCCCAATACATTTTGTGGTATTAGGACTCGGTAGCTCATTTGTAGAGTTCCATACCAAGCAGCATAGAACTTAGAATTGTCAGGCGACGCGACCTGTTCGGTTCCTACTTGGATAAGGGTCGGATCATCTTCATTTCCGCCAATTCCTATCCAGCACGAGCAGGACTGGACGGAAGGAGTTTTCGGGTTATGAGTTATTGATGGCACCTGCCAGCCGCCACTTACTGAAGTAAACCTCTTGCCGATCTTGCTATAACCGGCCCAGTTAATGGTCTGCCTCGGAACTGGCCCTTTCCAGTCTCGGGAATACGGTCTGAGGACTCTGCCCATAGCAGTGCTTGGAGTGCGTCTTTCGCCGATTGTGCGCATAATAAGATCCCCCTGATTTCGGCAGCTTAGCATAGAATGGTGGATGATAGAGTCTGGGCCGAGGCAGGTGCGCGCGACGTCACTTCAGCCCTCCTATTCGCTGCCGCCGCGATTTGAAAAGCGTATCTCCGCTGGTATCATAGCTGATCGCGGGAGGCCATTTGGGAGCTCCAAAGCACGGGTTGACGGGAATGCCGCCCGCATGTGAGCACCGTGCGGCCGCAGGTTCCCCACCAAGAACCCGTCGAGAGGTGAATTCAGCGCGCAAACCATCGAAATTCGCTGGCGAAGGCGCGTAGTCAGCCTCCAAACCAGCAGGTCTCAATGGAGGGCTGCGGTGTTATTTCCAAGTGCTTCAAAAGGGTAACTCTTTGATATCAAACGGGAATTGCTTGACAAAAGGCATGCCGCCCGATATAGTGCGATTGTTCAGATGAGCGGTTTTCGCCATCGAGCCGAGTAAAAAAGGCGGGTAATGGCTGATTTAACGATAGCGTTTCGGGCGCGGCTTTTGCCGCCTTTGGCTTTGCGCCGACACTGCCGACCATCATCTGAAAATTCAACCACTGAGGCCCCAATTCGGGGCCTTTATCTTTATGGAGACCTGAATGACCAATGGAGTACCTTCTGCCGCCTCGTCGGCATCCGCCTCGCCTGCCGTCATTGTTCTGGGCCTCGATGACGGCGGCAAAGCCCACGCCTCATGGTTCGGTGACAATGATACCGGCTTAGCCGAAAAGGCGGCTGGCATGATGGGCATGGCTGCCTTGCCAGTCGATGCTGACGATCTGAGGCAGCTGGCCGGGCGTTTGCCGCGGGGAAAGGTATTCGAAAGTGGCCGTGCCTTCGTGCCGTTTGTAAAGCGCGATCTCTATGAGGCTATCGCGACGCACCTTCCTGCCGGATACAAATTCCCAGTTCGCGTCGCCGACGACCGGCCGCCTGCTGCCAAGTCCAAGAACGCCAACGCCACCGGCGCGCCCGAAAGCGGTCCCAAGCGCCCCGAACCATCGCGGCCGACCGATTGGACCAAGATCGAGGTTGGCAGCTTGGTCCTCGCTACCGAAGGTGCCTATGAAGGCTGGTTCGAGGCGCAGGTCGTAAAGATCAGCCCTGAGGGCGTCTACACCCTTCGTTGGCGTGACTGGCTCGACATGCCGGTATTCACACGCCGCCTGATCCACATTGCCCTGCTTCATCCCGAGCATACCGACTGACGCCTGCTTGGCCTCGGGCGCGCAGCTCAGGCAGCCGCCCACCCTCTCAAAAAAATTCATCGTTTGAAAACGGTCGCTGTGGCGGCCTGGATGAAGGATTCGCAAATGGGTTTGGAATGCAGCTTGGCTGATAAATGTGCGCTTGGTAGTCGCCAGCAGCGCATCGCGCAACTGAACGACAGTTTGCGCAGGACAGGTCATGGCGGGCGCTTCGTGATGACGGCCGGAATTGCCGCGATGAACGCGACCGTCATTGCTGGGATCTTGGCGGCGGTGGCTGCCTTCGAGGCTTTCGATGCCGACAACGACCCGCACGGCGAACACGACTGCGCTGTGCTGGAGGTCGGAGGTATCATCGTGATTTGGAGAGTCGACTACTACGATCTGGCGATGTCCTTTGGGTCAGATGATCCAGCCGACCCGTCGGTCACCACTCGCGTTCTGACCATCATGCTCGGCGAGGAATACTGATGCTGGGGCGAGCCCTTTCCCGCCGGACTCTGCTGGCCGCTTTGCCCGCCCTTGCGATTGCGCCTGGAATGCCTTCGGTTACTGATGCATCGGACCGGCCAGACGGCGACGTAGCTCACCTTGGCTCCGATGATGTTTCGCCTGAGTTGATCAGAACTATTTGCGCTCACTGCGCCGCTTACGCAGGCCTGCGCAAAATCTCTCGCGAAACTGACGCTGTGGCTATTGGTCGACCGGCGACCGTCGACGAACTCAGCCGCCTGGATGCAGCGACTGATCTTGAGGAGCAGTTGCTACTTGCGCTGTGCCACCATCCTGCCGCGAACGATACCGAGCGCCATGACAAGGCAACCTACCTGCTTGGCATCTTTGAAGGCAATGATCCTGAGTCCGAACTGGTGACGGCTATCCTGTTGTCGATGACCCGGGAGGTACAGCATCAGGCGGTCGAATCTCTTGATCTGTCGGTTTGACGAGATCGAGATGACTGACCCCGAGCGCACGAGCGATGGCCTGCAAGGTCTCAATCGTCGGGTTTCTCTTACCCCTTTCGAGGTCACTCAAATACTGCTGGCTGAGGTTTGACCGCTCGGCCACCTGCTCCTGCGTCAGGCCGCTGGCCGCACGTAACCGCGCAAAGTTCTCCCCGACCAGTTTTCGCATCTCCATGCGACCACCAATCGAGGAATTCGAGCGTTGAGTTTATCAACTATAGTATGTAAATCGAAAACGACAGGGAGGCGGGTAGCAATGGCAGAGTGGTATTACGAGCAGGATGGGACACATCGTGGGCCGGTCGCCGAGGTCGACCTCAACGTGATGCTTGCGAATCGCCTAATTGATCCGAGCACCCGAGTATGGACCGCGAGCTTCGGCCAAGCTTGGAAGCACGCGTTCGAGACGCAGCTGCAGATGCCTGCCCCAACTACGCCCCCACCCCTTCCGCAGGGTGCAAACTCACAACCACACCCTGTCGCGGCGGTAGCGCCGCCTGTCGCAAGCGGTCAGGCAGCCATTGTCTGTTCGAATACCCTCACCGAAAAATGGGCCATGTGGTTGGCATGCTCGCCACTGATTTTCTTGGCGGTGGATATTATCCTCGCCTCGGTTGGAATTGATCCCTATGGGGGAAGTTCCCAAGCCCGAGGTGCCACGCTGTGGTTCGGAATTGGCAGTTTCGTGCTCGCCTATAAAGACGCCAGCACAATCAACGCTGCCGAACGCAACCCGCAACACCGATGGCTTTTGCCCTTCATGCTGTTGATGCCCGTCGGCTATTTCCTCCGCCGTTGGTATGTCGCCGCGACACCGCTGACGCCACTTTGGATATGGTTGGTGAGCGTCGTCGTTTACGCGATGGGCGCAGGGGCGTTGTCAACACAATGAGACCGACGCTGCTCAGAGGGTGGCGGATGTGGGCTCTGGCGACGCCGGTCGTTCTGCTGTCGACTTCTGCTTATGCAGCTAATGACGATGCTACTGCTGGCTACGCGATAATGGGAATCTTTCTGCTTCTCGTTGCGATAATCTACGAACTGCCAGCGATCATTGCGTTTCTCCGCGGGCATCCAAACCGATGGTTGATCCTGGTGCTGTGCACGGCACTTGCAGGGACGGGTATCGTCTGGCTGGGCTGCCTTATCTGGGCGTTCAAAGCGGTCCATATTGCCGACGATCCAAATGGCACTAATGGGGGCGAATCTGGATTGAACGTTCTTGCCAACGACGTTCAGCGGGTGCGGCTGGAAAATCCATCGATGTTGCCGCCACCTTTCTCTCCCGCACCGGCGCACCATGACCCTATTGAGAAACTGGAGCGGCTGAAGAAGTTGCTCGATGACGGGGTCATCGAAAAGGAGCAGTTTCAGCGGATGCGAGACTTGATCATCGGTGCATGATGCTCGTGGGCGGAAATCCGCGTTTGCCACAAGCGAGCCGTGCCCGGCGGGCCTAAAAACAGTTTTAACTGCCGAAGCGACCCCGGCGCGGCCTTCAAATAGCTGTTTTTCGGGCCGCACAGGGGCCGCCAGCGCGCGCCAGCCACTTGGTAGCGGTTCGGGGCGCGGCGCGCCCGGCAAAACCAGGCTTTCGGCAGCGCTGACGACGAAAGTCGGCATTGGCCCCGAGCGGCAAAAGGCTCGGTCATGGCGGGTACCTTGAACCTTCGTCATAAGCGCCATCGGCTGCGTAGCAACCGGAAAATGAATAATCGTTGTTCCCAATTGCGCTACCTGGATTGCCCGAATAGGAACTCTAAAGAACAATGAGGAGATTGAGGCTGATGGACGAAGCAATTGAGAAGACGAACGCCGATCTGTTGGACCTGACTGCAGGCATTGTCGCGGCCTATGTTCAGAACAATTCGCCTCCTGTGGCCGGTCTTCCGGATTTGATCGCCAGCGTCAATTCCGGGTTGTCAGGTTTAGTCCTGCCGGTCGTGGCACCGCCGCCAACTCGCGCCAGCGGCAAATCCCAAGAAGTCGGTATTTCCCGACTACATTGTGAGCTGGGGAATGGGCGCAAATTCAAGTCCATGAAGCGCCACCTAGGTCTGCTGGGGATGACACCTGACCAGTACAGGGCCAAGTGGGGTTTGGCGAGCTCCAAGCTACGCGGCTCAGCGGCCGGCCCTTGCGAAATCTATTGGTCGCAAGGCAACTACGAAAACGCCGCCCAAGAAAGCACCAGTAAAACGGAACGCTAAGGCTTAAGCATCCGTCGCTAACAACTTCTAGACTTCCGCTCCTAACGGACGCATTCTCCCTCGTGGGAGAGGGCGATGGGCAAAGCAGTTCATCCCGGACGGACAGGACGGCGAAGGCCATGGCGGCTCTCGCAACGAGCCACTCGCCTTGTGACGGTTCTTGCACTACTTAGCTTTACGTCCGTCGCCTATGTTGCGACGGGCGATCAGCACCAGCTCCCGCTCCTTCATTCCTCTGGAGGTTCTTCGAGCAAGGTCGCCGCGCGCAAAGTAGGCTGCGACATCAAGGGGAACATTAACGAGCGCGGCGAGCGTATCTATCACATGCCCGGCCAAGAATATTATCTGGCGACGCGCGTGAACCCGGCCCGAGGCGAGCGTTGGTTCTGCTCGCAGTGGGAGGCATGGTGGGCCGGTTGGCGGAAGGCCAAGGTGTGACGGTGTGGCTGCCGCCTCGGACCTGTTCGTTGCCAGCAATGGCCGCGGATAGCACCCTGATGGCTCTCAATAGGTTCAACCCTCCCGTCTACGTTAGGACTGACCGTCCTGGCTTCCGCTTCGGGGTCAGCCACGTCGAGGGAGCCGCCGAGCAGCTACTTGATCACGAGCGCGCGGTCGATATCAAATAGGGTCGCCTAGCGCACAATAGGAAGGAGAATCGCCGTGGAGGGTGGACAATTCTTTTCATATTCTGAGTTTGAAATGCTTGCTGGGCGGATGCCGAGCGAAGCGTCCAGCGAGATGCTCGGAATTTTATTCATGCGGAAGGGGCAAGAAATCGCGGACAAAGGCATTGTTCCGTCTTTGAGCTATTTCAACGCGAGGTCGGGGGAGCACATCCATTTTATCCTCGCAGGTTGGAGGCGGGACGGAATTGCGCCAGGCCCAGTTGAATGGAGTTATGACGATTCCGCATTTGTAAGGGCCTGCGAAGTGATCTCGGAGCAAACAACGTGGCGGTATAGCGGAGGCGTAGACCTGCTACTCGTGACCGCAAACCGAAAACCGATTAGCGGGTTTATCGTGGATTTTAGGGGCGTGATCTACATCCCTCTCCACACATTGAAGGAGCGAAAGCTTATTGAAAGTCCGGAGGTGCTTTTCGAGCGCATATTCCGGTTTGCACAGCATTATAAGGGGCCAAATCCGCTTGCCGCGTTCTCCGTTCAGGAAGCCCGCGTGTCGCTAGTGCAGGCAGCAATAGAAAGTGTCTTAGGCTGGCTTCCGAAAGAGGCGAAGGAGAACTTCGACTACGCAAAGAATTTTTTAGTCCGCGACGTATCGAAGGACTCGCCCAGCAACGCAGCGTTGGTCCAGCAAATATCGTGGGCAGGCCCGCCGATCTGATTCCCTCTAAGCGGCTGGATCTCGACCCATCGAGCATCAGCATGATTTAGGCGGCCATCCACAGTCTCGTTCTGAAGCCGTCCCTGTTGCCATCTTGGGCGATTATATATTTGACAAACCCGATTTCCCCTAAAGGTCTCGCGATGCTACCTATCCGCGAGGTGTTTGGGGGAAACATGATCCGCATAGCAATCGTTGTAGCCATTGCCGCTAGCGCAACCGCATGCACTAGCCAAGCGAATGTTCCTTATTCGAGCAAGGGAACTTGCAAGAACTACCCCAGCTATGCCGCGTTCAGCGGAGGGGGCAAGTGGATAAAAATCAACGTTAATGCCTGTATCCCAGACACACCAAATAAATCCTGCATGGTGTATTCTGATGCTACCGGGCAAACGGTGATCAGGTGTAACCCGCTCACGCGCAAATCGGCAACTGCCGAAGGCCGTGCCAGACAGCTTGCAGGAAGCAAATACCCCTAATTTCACGCTGGGGCGCTACCCAGCCCTAGGAGACTTTACGTGTTCATTTCGATGTCAACCATCATCGGGGCGGTGCTCTTCGGCGGGTTTCTTCTCTGGCTTCACATTGAACAATCAACGGCAAAACGGCGCAAAGAGGAACTTGAGCGTGAATACGCCCGAAAAGAGGCTGACAGGCTAGCCAGGATCAAAGACAAATACAGCCAGCGGTAGGGGAATGGGCGGAATTCAGCTTGGAGATATTTTAGCAGATCATAACAAGAACGCTCCGGTCGTGTTACGTTGCGTATTCGAATCGGAGAGAATCGTTGATGGCAACCCCACCGAAGAAAACCATTGCGCAGAAAACCAAAGAGGCGGCCAAACAGTTGGAGCTTGAACTAGTGCCGTTCAAGCTCGGCAAAACCGCGATCAGCTTCAACCTTTCTCATTTCTAGGCATGCCAGAACAACCCGAAAAGTGGCCTAGAGGCGCGCCATGGACGCTGATGCATGCTCACAATGCCGGGCAGGTGGGCCGACTTAGCTGTGGCCTCTGGAATATCAGACGCTTCTATAAGCCGCTGGAGCTCCGGGAAGTGATTGGCAACGTCACCATTGATCAGGTCCGGGCAAAGGTCCGTTGCGAGAAATGCGGGCGCAAGGATTCCATGAGAGCGGAACTGTTCCATCCCGTCGGGCAGGAACTGGAGACCATCCGTTTCCGCCGCCTTGTCGAGATCAGATGGGAGCGACGGGTGGTCTGGAGGGACGAATGAGCAATTGGCGGCCCTAGGAGCGAAAAGTGAATGTTAGTATCAGCTAATTTATGCTAACGTGCCTGTAACAGGGGAGGACGTCTAAATGGCTGCCAAGCAAAATACCCAATTCACCACATCACTAACCGTCAAAATGCAGGTCTCTGAACGCGTGCGCGGGCACGTAAAGGCTTTTTTCTATTGCGTTTTATTCGTGTGGGGCTCGATTGTCGCGCAGTCCACTGAAGCTGCCGCTGTCAGCGGAAACGGACAGGCGTGCAAGACGGACACAGACTGCAAATCCGGCGATTGCTCTTTAGGACCCAATGCAACGCCGGGGGGCGGTAAGATAAAATATTGTGTTGGTAACTCCACATTGTGCGCATGGAAAGGTACTCCAGGCTTTAAGGTCAGCACTGTTCGTAAAAGCGGTAAAACGGAATACTTGTGCGCGCGCGTTCGCGGCGGGCGGGAACAATTCAGCTCAATCGACAGTTTGGTCGGTCTGGATGTCGAACTGGGTACGCTTCCCGAAAACTATTTTTTTGCGAAACTCTCCGGCGGGGTAGGTAAGCATCGTGAGTGTCGTCAAACTGGAAGTTGCCGTGCATGCTTACTGCGAGCTCCATTCACAGGCCACTGCATTCAGCACGGGAATGATCCGATCTGCGAGGCAAGGAAGGTCTTGCGTAAAGCCGACTGTGAGCGCCTGAAGTCAACGGAAATAGTTCAAGCCGAACCTCTGGAATTTGCGATTCACGAAAGCAAGAAGTCAGCAGTGCGCGCCGGTGTGCAAGGACTGCCAAAAAACGTTCGTGACAAAGTGAGTCTTTTTTATCCGAAGGCCGTGCTGGACAGCGTTCGATTTCGTGTCGGCAGCCGTGGCACTCTCGACGTTCAGCGATTTGCTTTCGATTCCGGTGCGGCAGCCGTAACGCTCGACAACGTGATAGTATTTGACAGCCAAAAAGACGCGGACGATGTCTGCACTTGGGCTCACGAATTAGAGCACGTTATCCAATATCGCGGCTTGGGCGTTGACGGCTTTGCACAACGTTATGTGCAGCCTGCTAAGCGTGGAAACTACAATCCTCAGAACGTCGGTAGCCTAGAGGGTTCCGCCGAGGCTCGTAAGGTATATGTCTGTGGCAAATTGGATTAAAGCACGCTACCGGTAATTACTGAAGATGACGCGTACGCGCTTCCGTCGGTTTCGCTTTCCTCGTCAATTGTCCTGACCGGCAAGTAGGCGTTGGTCTCCAGCGATTCTCGCAAAATGATCTGAATAAGGTCCGGCCTGCTAGTTTTCATTTCGGCGGCGATGGAATCGACTGCATCTGTGGTCGCGGGCTCCAGAGGCACGCCCTGACGTTTCTGAGCATCAAAGGCGTGCGGCGCAGTACGAGTTGGCAATCTGCGCGTCACATATCCGATATGCGGTCTGCGGCACTTTCAAGCCCTTCAGCAATTGATTGGCGAGACATTGGATACTGGTTCGTGCGGACTCAATTATTGCTGCCGCACAGGTTTTCGCAGGGTGCTCCGTCGCCGTCGCGGTCGAGATTGCCTCCCCACGGGCAATTCTGGAGATACCACATAGCCTCTTCACACGAGCGAATCTTTCCGCACGTCAGTCGCGGACTACAGCCCCAGGACTGGGCGATCTGTTCATTTGGCGGAGCGCTCACCGAATGGGTGATTGAGGTGGCCGAGAGCCAAACCGACACAAGCATCAGCACGTCTAGCCCCCCAAAGCCCGTGCGCTAAGATGCGGCAAGCCGAGGGCGCACGCAATACATACGCTCAACGTATCGGCGCTGTTGCCAATCATAAACATGACCAATCGAGAGCTTGAAACTCGTAAGCGGGTAGCTGATGCCGTTCAGCGATGGTAGTTCCAAGGCATGAGCGCCTCGATAGCGCTGTTTGGCCAGCCATTGGCGATGCGCTCGAGGGTCTGGGTGAGCCAGGCGTGCGGATCGACCTGGTTCATCTTGGCGGTGGTCAGCAGCGTGGCGATGGTGGCCCATGTCCGTCCGCCGCCGTCGCTGCCCGCGAAGAGGCTGTTCTTTCGGGTAATTGTCTGTGGCCTGATGGCGCGCTCTTCGCTGGCTCGGACGGCGGTGCCGAACACTGGGCAGTCATTGCGTCGCTGGTCGAAACCTGCAAACTCAATGGCGTCGAGCCACTCGGCTATCTCGCCGAAGTCCTCACCAGGAATCCTGGCGCGGTGCAGCTCGGATATCTTCCTGGGCCAAAGGCTTGGGTCTGAAGCCCCTGGAAATTTGTATGTTCACATGAAATCCAATGTCCAGAATCCACTATGAATGAGGAGGTTTCATCATTCCAATTGTCGTGACCTGCCACGGGTAATTTCCTCCATCTGAGATTAGAGTCCGGCCTCGATTGAAGGACGGACTGATGAAGAGAAAGCGGTTTACGGAAGAGCAGATCATCGCGGTTCTGCGTGAGCATGAGGCGGGGGCAAAGGCGGGCGACCTGGCGCGTAAGCATGGGATCTCCGAGGCGACGCTGTATAACTGGAAGGCGAAGTATGGCGGGATGGACGTCTCCGATGCCAAACGGCTGAAAGCCTTAGAAGACGAGAACGCGAAGCTGAAGAAGCTGCTCGCCGACCAGATGCTGGAAGCGTCGGCACTGCGCGAGCTTCTTTCAAAAAAATGGTAGGGCCCGCCGCCAAGCGCGAAGCCGTCGCGCATCTGCAGGCCACGATGGGCTTGTCGGAGCGGCGGGCCTGTTCCTTTGTGGGCGCTGATCGCAAGATGATCCGCTACCAGTCTCGCCGAGCGCCAGAGGCGGCACTGCGCGGCCGCCTATCTGACTTGCCGGTGGTATCCTACTTCAAGGCGACTGGTTTGCCTGTTCCATCAGCAGATGACGGCAACGGAAGAGTGATCCGCGCCATCCTCAACGGCTGGACCACGATGACCCCCGCCGGCACTCACACCCAAGACTGACCCTCGCCCCGCGGGCTCCAGCCGGCGGGGCTTCTATTTTCCGACGAGCCTCTCAGCAGCCAAATATACACTTAAGCGGCCGGAGTGGATCCTTGATGATCTTCCCGAGATCGTTGTTCTTGCCTCCTATTCCAATGGCATTGAGGATGTCATCGCGTGCTTTCGGGATTAAGGCATCCGGCCCTCCCAGAGGATAGCCGGCGAGGATATCCGAAGCGTCCACAAAGCCCATTTTGCCGGGTAGCAGTTTGGCTATGCCGAGTGTCTGGACGTCGACGAAGGCGTTGATCACGTCTTGATACGGCTTTACCTGCTGCTCACAGTCGGTGATAAGCTTGTCCACCGCCGCAGCGCCGATTTGTTTATCCCGTGCCAATTTCGCGCTAATTTCGGGGAGGGTGTAGAATTTTTCACCGACCTTGATTGCGACGGAATTGGGGTCGCCACCCTTCGCTACTATTTGCTTAATGGCTTCGTTCACTTGGTCAATTCGTGGATCGTAGTAGGCCGATATTTGGTTGTACCCAGCATCCTTCGCTTCGATACATTTATGCGGTTGAGCGAAGGTCGGTCCGCCACAAATAAGTAGAGTACCGACGAGCAAAACATATTTACGCATGACGATGTTCCTCCCAAATGTGTTTACTTTTTTGCCCCCACAGCTTCACTTTTAACTGCGCCTCATCTTTGGGAAAGGTAGGTGTTCGCACCATAGTAGAAGGTGCTAATACACTCTATGTGGCGCGAGAATTGCGCCCATCCCTACTGACTGTCGTGAAGTCGCCCGCATCGTCTTGCGCATGATCCTGAGAAGGAGCCGAAGCGGGCATTCAGGGCTTGGGAGAACGCATCTCGCTCGCGCCCGTTGGATGACAACGAATGGCCATCAATATCTCCTGGCTGGTGGCGATGGTGAAGGCGCTGGGCGTTTCATGATCCCGGTTCCGAGCCAGGTGCGGATCTGGTTGGCGGTCGGCCGGACCGATATGCGTCGCGGAATGCAAGGCCTCGCTCTGCAGGTTCAGGAGACGCTGGGCCGGGACCCGCATGCCGGCGATATTTATGTCTTCCGCGGCCGCAGCGGCAATCTGATCAAGATTATCTGGCATGATGGGCTCGGCATGTCGCTGTATGCAAAACGGCTCGAGAAGGGCCGGTTTCTATGGCCGTCGCCGGCGGACGGCACGGTTTCCATATCACCGGCGCAGCTCGCCTACATGCTCGACGGGATCGATTGGCGCAACCCGCGTCACACGTTCCGCCCGCAGCGCGCGGGCTGAGTTTTTCTTTGAGTTTGCGCCATTTTCCGCGAGTCAGCGGACGTGAAAATCGCGCGCCGATGGACTTAGCTGTTTCAGTGCACCGGCGAACTGGACAGCAGCGTGGTCAAGCGCGTCTGCTACAGCATTGAGCACTCCTATATGCTCATACGGCTCAGGCAGACTTGGTATCACTAATGCGAGATTGACAGGCAGCGTGTCCGCGCTTTGGTCTGCAGCAGCCCAACGGCCGCAACCCGTAGTCTGAGAAGCGGTCGAATTACTGCCATGTCGGTGCCCTCAACGTTCTACCGCGGCTTGGACCAATGCCCTTAGCTGTTCGATTGTAAGCATGGGTTCGCGACGGTGGATCATGGCGTGACAGTTGGCACACACCGGCCGCAGGTCCTTAGCTGGGTTCACCTGATAAGCCCGGCCGATCTTCTTCAGAGGGGTAAGGTGGTGGACGTGGATGAACCCCCTGCCATGGATGCCGTATTTCTTCGAGAAATCCTCTCCACAGGCCATGCAAGCCAGCCCGAACAGTCTTAAGCATTTCGCTCTTGCCTCAGGATTTCGTTCGTACGCATTTACGAAGACCTTCGTTCGCGCGCCCTCCCAAAACCCGTCTTCGTCCCCAACTTGATCGGGGAAAAGCTGACCCGCCGATCCAATTTGATCAGTCCAGTAGCGGATGACCGGACTACCCCATCCTCTCGGAGCCGGTCGATAATCTAATTTCTCTACGATGTTCGCCCGGGCAAATCTCGCTAAGGTGTGAGCTATTCGAGAATACGCGCTGAAGTAGGTTTTCGCCCCGACACCGCCCGCCCCATACTCTGCCTCAATCGCTCTCCACTTGCTTGGATAACGCTGGCCCAGCTTTTTGATGAACTGCATTGTGGAAAAAGGGCGTTGGGCAAGATGTTCAAGAACGTCGTGAAATTCATGTTCTGTGATGTCGGCTGCCAAAATACGTCCCTTCGGAATCGGGTCAGGTGCTCCTGTCGCCAGACTCTATGCGCCAGCATGAGGCAAGGCAGAGGAAGAGTTTTTCCTACCATTGAACAGGGTTGAACGGGATTCCGCGGCTCTTCAGCTCAGCCTCGATTTCGTCGCGGTGCTGTGCCCAATCGGGATATTCGGCTACCCCGTAGTACGGGTCGTTCTTTTGCGGGTTTGCGGCGTCGGCTGCGGCGACTGTCCGGACCGACTTGTGAAAAGCCTTCAGGCCGTTGTCACTGAGCTTGCTGATATCCATTTGACACCCTCCCGGTTGGACCCGGCCGGAAGTAACCACACTTGGTGCTGACCCACAAGCAGAGCGTCCGAACCAAGGCCATAGAGGGCTGAGGCAGTCAAGTTGTGCGGCTCGCCTGCTCGAAAAGGTATGGGGTCAGCGCTGAGACTCGCGTGAGGGGGCGGCCGGTTTAGGTCCACCAAAGCCGGATGCCGCCCAATAGATCAGCGATCCGATCAGCAGTGCGACGAGTGGGCCGGATATCGCAACGCCGGTTACGTACCGGACATTACGCCAAGGTTGGACCGTCAGCATTGATAGGTTAAGCGAACCGTATGCCCGCCGGACCATCTTCACGTCGGAGATGTCACTGAATTCTGGGTAGTTTCTGCGATAGGCCGCACAGGTACCCGACATCCGGAGTGATGACGTGTTCGCGCTCGAAATCCGGCCCTTCCTG
Organism: Mesorhizobium sp. M1365; assembly: GCF_040317865.1. Classification (NCBI taxonomy): domain Bacteria; kingdom Pseudomonadati; phylum Pseudomonadota; class Alphaproteobacteria; order Hyphomicrobiales; family Phyllobacteriaceae; genus Mesorhizobium; species Mesorhizobium sp. M1365. The sequence goes on along the minus strand of NZ_JAMYLG010000031.1, from coordinate 34,361 downwards.
ACCGCGCGCCCCAGAACACAGGACGGGTACGGTGTAGCGGCTTACGTCGAATGTCTCGAATTGGTTCTCTCTGTCGAAACCTTCCTTGACCGCAGGCCCGTAAACATAGCAGACGCCAACCACATATGCTGCGGATAGTACAATCCATACCCTGACCAGCCCGCGCTTAATGTTCATAAGCCAGCCTCCCACCTGCCAGATCGTATCGCTAAGCAAATCTTCCGCAAGCTTCATCCATCCAACCGCACTGGCGCTTTCGCACGCCTTTATCCGGGTGGACTGCCTTGTCGGCCTTCTCTCGCAAAGCCTTTGCCGCCAAGTGCGCGGTAACCACGCTTGCTCGGCGGCAATCCAATCGGCTTTGGCTTTGGCGTCGTCAACATCTAGAACTGGATATCATCATCGAACGGTACCAGCGCTGGCCTACTTGGTAGGACCGAGTCGTCGCCTACCTCGCCACAATAGACTCCGAGCGGTACTGGCCGTTAAGAATGCGATATACCTGCATCCTCGAGCACCCGAGTGCCTTGGCGATCTCCGAAATGCCTTCCTGTTTTCTATGCATCTCTACAACTCGGCTATGGTCGATACGCGCCTTGCCCCCTCTGTAGGTCCCCGCCGATTTCGCCTTTTGAATCCCTTCACGCTGCCGCTCCTTGATGAAGCGGCGCTCCATCTGCGCCACCATCCCGAGCACCGTCAGCACGATGTGCCCCATCTCGCCGCGGGTAGATACATGCGGGTCCAGGACGGTGACGAAAGCCCCCCTCTGCTCGCACTCATGGATCAAGTTGAGAACGTCGCGGGTGTCGCGGCCGAGCCGGTCAAGCCGGGTGACCACCAGCTCGTCTCCTGGCCGAAGAAAGTCGATGATCGTCGCAAGTTCCGCTCGACCATCGCGGCTCGCCCCAGAGACCTTTTCGGACCGAATGATGCCGCAGCCTTCGGCCTTCAACTTGGCGATTTGCGTATCGAGATCTTGGTCAATCGTACTGACGCGGGCGTAGCCAATCCGGCTCATGGTGTCACCTCAGGGTTTTAAGCCCGAGGCTACCTTGTCACAAATAGCCGATGTCAACCCAGATGTTACATAGGCGTGGCGGCGGCGCGTTACGTCACGTCAGGGCATACCCTGACGTGCGATGATCAGCGCTTTGCGCCATTTGCCGACGCTCAGCGCCAGACCAGGAGCGTTTTGTGTTGGGCCGAGGATAGGCAGCATCAGTGTGCGGATATTCAAGCCCAGACATTCAGGTCGGCGTAAGCATCGTCGCCACCTGACCCAATGCAGACGCCGCCTTTCTCTTGCCCAAGGTAGGTCTGGATAAAACCACGTCCTTAGTGAAAGGAATCGACATCGGCCCAGCCATGAATGGCGTTTAAGGGTTATTAGCAGCACAAGCGGTCGAATCGACAATCGGTGAGCTGAGCGACCACGGCAGGCAAGGCCGAAATGATCTCTATATGCGAGAGCAATTAAAAGAGTGTAGGAAGAGGGAGAACTTCTGGATAACTCAGTGACAGAGCGGGGACCCTCATGTTGCCAATGGAGAAGCTGGTATCGAGCTTCCGCGACGCTCAATCAAAACTTGTTGTTCAGACAGCAGATCTGCCTCTGGCAACCCTCGCACAAATGGTCGAGGACAAGGCAATCGACCTGCAGCCCGGTTTCCAGAGGCGAGAGCGGTGGTCACCAGACAAACAGTCCGCTTTGATTGAATCGTTTCTGCTCAATGTGCCCGTGCCTCCCGTCTATCTCGCAGAGGAGCTTGCCGGAACCTACACGGCCATCGACGGCAAACAGCGCCTCCGCGCGATATCAGACTTCATCTTCGGCAGACTAAGCCTTCGCAATCTGGACCGTCTAACAGAAGCCGAAGGCATGCGATTCGACGCTTTGCCTTCGGAGATTGTCAACTCTTTCAAGCTGCGGCCGTATCTGCGGGTTGTAACGTTGCTCAAGCAAACCGATCCAATGTTGAAATATGAGGTGTTTCTACGGCTCAACCGCGGCGGCGAGGCTTTGAATGCTCAAGAGATACGAAACGTGGCTTTTAGGGGCCCTCTGAACGACAGAATATACGCGCTGTCTGAAAGCGTCTTTCTGCGGAAGCAACTTAAGATTGATGGCTCGAAATCGGCCGCTTATCGCGAGATGGACGATGCGGAGTACGTGCTGCGTTTCCTGACGCTGTCGGAGCGAATGGACACCTTCAGCGGCAGCTTGATCAAGGAGATGGACGAGTTTATGCGCCGACACCAGTTGGACAGCGGCCAAGCGGTGGAAAATCACGGGACGGTATTCAACCTTGCGATAGCGAGGTGCCAAAGCGTATGGGGCGACTTCGCGTTCCGACGACCTGAAGGGCAAGGGTGGCGCGATCAAACCCTCGCCGGTATGTACGATGCGCAGATGATCTCTGCCTCTCAGGTGACGGCGGAGGTCGCCGCGAAGGCCGCGAGCAAACAGGCAGAAGTCCTCGAGAAGACGCGGGCTCTCTTCGGGGAGCTGGATTTTGATAAGTCAGTCCGAACTGGCACTAACACTCCTCAACGTATTCGGTATCGAGTCAGCCGCATGAAAGAGCTGCTCGAGGGCACCTAACCATGGCGCAGTTTCGGCGGGAGTTCTTTAGCACGCTCGAGCAGATGCTGAGGGTCAGTTCAGAACCGCTCCTTCAAGATAATTTGCCTCTGGCCGACCCAGCAAATCTGAGTGCCCGCGTCCTTCGGCACGGTCTGGCCGTCTCCGCATTCTCGATGCTTGAGAAGTACGTCGGTGCCGTATTCGAACACTTGCTAGTGGAGGATGTGAGCAAGGCGAGTATGGCGTTTGCCGACATGCCCGACAACATCAGGGACTTCATTGTGGTTGACTCAGTGGTTGGCATGTCCAACCGGCTTTCGTTCATCAGAGCCTCGCCAGACCGGCTCAATTACGTGGATCAAACGCTGGCGCTCGTCACCCAGTACAACGCGGTCCCTCCCTCCTACACGGCGCTAGGTTTTAGTCCAAAGGGATCAAACATCGGGCACGAGGACATCAAACAGGCTTTTGGGATTTTCGGGGTCAAAGACGCTTGGGGGAAAATGAACCTCCTTGCCGCGACCCTCGGGGGCGCAGTGCTTAGTATGCGCGACAATTTCATCGCCTTGGCAAATGCGAGGCACCGTGCGGCACATAATCCGGTATCGAGCATCCCGGTCGCTGACCTTCAGACAAACATCCGATCCGCCATCGTCATCGGCATCTGCTGCGACGTAATCGCAAAGAATGCGGGCGCAGCAATTCGGGCCTGTCGGAGTAAGAATAATCTCGAAAATGACGTTGCTGCGTTCTCGCGCGCCTCCCGCTTCTTGGACCAGCAGATCGACGGTTCTTGGTTGGAACGGGCTTCTCCTACAAATCGTGGTGTTAAGCGGTATGCCGACCGAGTTGCCGGCATCACTGGTGCGCACGCCAGAAGTGGAACGCCGTTCGTCGTAGTGAGAGACGTGACGGGCCAACCTGTCGAATTGGCAGGCTAAGCCACAAAATCGCCCCTACAGGGGAGACGGCGTTATCCGCGGTGTTTGCTGCTCACTTTGCAGCAACGAACAAAAGCCACGGAGCGACCGCAACCCGGACCAGCTTCGCCGGCCACCCCGGCTGTAGCGCCGAGACCAAGCATGCACTAACATTCAACATGGATCACCCGATGGCCGGCCAGAACTAGTGAGGCCGCATAGGGCCGCTCGGTGCGTCCGTCCCGTGGGAATGCCCGACCGAACCGTTCGATCAAGGGACACAGGCCACCGAAATGTGTGAATCGGCGTGCAAAATTGACCCCATAATGGAGTGGGCCCTCGGGCGGGACAGAGTCAGGCTGCTGATTTGATCGTTTGCCGGGTGTGTTTATCCTCGAATTGCATTGGACTGAGATAGCCAAGTGCTGAGTGAAGCCGTCGCCGGTTGTAGACCTCCTCAAAGAAATGCGGAAGGTGTTCGATGACATCGGCGAACGTCTCGAACGCCATCGGATAGACGGCGTCGACTTTGAGCGTCTTCATCAAACTTTCCGCCTTTGCGTTGTCGTAGGGATTGCCGCGAACTGCATGTGTCGCGGAACACCGTCCGCAAGATTCTCAGGTCCAATGAGACATCGTTCTCCTACGAAAGCGAGCGGCGGCCCAAGCCGAAGATCGGTCCGTGGCAGGATCAGCTTGACGGGTTTTGAATGGCAACCGTGGCAAGGCGGCGCGCGAGCAACTGACACTGATCCGGATTTACGAAGAGCTTTGCAGTCTCGGCTACGAGGGTGGCTATGACGCCGTCCACCGCTACGCGGAGAGCTGGGCGAAAGGATGCCGGCCCGGCCGGCCGGGTTCGTGGGCAGGTGGGGTGGGGTGGCCTGTGGGGCCCCACATTGAGGCAGACTCTGGACCAAATGGAACCCTGTGGCTATGAGAGAGGAGGTCGCCGTCAGGCTGGCGAATATTTGAAAGCGTACCACCAATTCATGCCCACCCTTTCCCAGCAGAACCTCGAACGCCATCTTTGGCAGGCAGCGGACATTTTGCGCGGCACTGTCGATGCCGGAGACTATAAGCAATACATCTTCGGCCTCCTTTTCTACAAACGTCTCTGTGACGTTTGGGCCGAGGAGTATGAAAAGCTCCTTGCCGAGACTGGCGACCGCGAGGAGGCCGCTGACCCGGACGAGCATCGCTTTCACATTCCCACCGAGCATCGCTGGGACGCGGTGCGTAAGCAATCAACCCAGATCGGTCAGCGGCTGAACAACGCGTTCGCCGCTATCGAAGATGCGAACCTGCGCCTGCGGGGCGTGTTCGGCGATGTCGACTTCGCCAATCAAGACCGCTTCTCAGACGCGTTGCTCGAAAAACTGCTTGCCCATTTCGAGAAGCATCGCCTTCGCAATGCCGACGTGCCCGCCGACATGCTCGGCGACGCCTATCTCTACCTCATCAAAATGTTTGCCGAGGGTGCCGGCAAGAAGGGCGGCGAGTTCTACACCCCGCGCCAGATCGTCCGGCTCATGGTCGAGATCGTCGAGCCTCGCCCCGGCATGTCGATCTATGATCCCACCTGCGGGTCAGGCGGCATGTTGCTGGAGGCGGTCCAATATCTGAAGGATCGGGACGAGGATGCCCGCAGCCTGTCGCTCTACGGGCAGGAAAAGAACTTCGGCACATGGGGCATCGCCCAGATCAACCTGTTCCTTCACGACGTAGACGACGCCTTCATTGCCAAGGGCGACACGATCCTCTCGCCCAAGCGGTACGATCCCAAGGCCCGAGAGTTCGTCGAGGGCGTCGGTGCCTATGACCGGGTACTCGCCAACCCGCCCTTTTCCGAGAAGGTGTGGGGCTATGATGTCTGGGCAAATGGCGATCCATTCGGGCGCGATGCATATGGCTGCCCGCCCAAGGGCTATGGCGACCTAGCGTTCGTCCAGCACATGCTGGCGAGCCTCAAGGACGGCGGGATGCTCGCGGTCGTCGTGCCGCACGGAGTGCTGTTCCGGGGCGGGGCCGAAGGCCGCATCCGTGAGGGAATGCTCAAGGCCGACGTGATCGAGGCTGTCGTCGGCCTCGCGCCCAACTTGTTTTATGGCGCCGGAATTCCGGCCGCGATCCTGATCGTCCGGAAGAACAAGACGGACCACCGGCGCGGCAAGGTGCTGATTGTCAATGGCGACGCCACCTACCAGCCCGGAAAGGCGCAGAACTTCCTGACCGACGATCACGTGAGTATACTCGCCGACGCGGTCCATCGCTTTGCCGACATGGACAAGTTGGCACGCGTCGTGCCGGTCGACGAGATCGCCTCCAAGGGCTTCAACCTCAATATCAGTCGGTACATACAGACCGGCAGTGATGCCGAAGCGGTTGATGTTGCTGAGGAGGTCGCCAGGCTGCAAGACCTGATCGCCAAGCGCAACGAGGCCGAAGCGGTCATGTTTGGGCACCTCAAGAGGCTTGGCTATGCTTCCTGAGGGGTGGAGAGAAAAGACGTTGATCGACGTGTGCCAGTTCATCAATGGGCGCGCGTATAAGAAAGAAGAGCTTCAGCGGGATGGGAAATATCCAGTTCTAAGAGTAGGAAATTTCTTCACAAATGACAGTTGGTATTATTCTGACCTAGAACTCGATGGTGATAAATATTGCGACAATGGTGATCTCCTTTACGCTTGGTCCGCGTCGTTCGCTCCTAAAATTTGGAACGGCGGTAAGGTTATATACCACTATCACATTTGGAAGATTGTTATTGACCCGCAGCACATAGATAAGGAATACCTATATTATTTTCTTGAATGGGATGTGGATAAAATAAAATCCAGTGAGGGAAATGGATCAACAATGATCCACGTCACGAAAGGGGCAATTGAGCAAAGAGCGTTGAATTTGCCTCCTCTGTCCGAGCAAAGGCGGATCGCGGAGGTACTTAGGTCGGTGGGTGAGGCTTTTGCGATAGCCAGCGAAGCGTTCGAGCAGGCTCAACGCACACTCCTACTATTTGCCGAAAAGCTGTTGGTTGCTGATGCCGAGCTTGACGGCGAAGAAAAGCGCTTGGGAGACTTGATCGCCTCGCTCGACGCCGGCGTCAGCGTGAACTCGGAGGGGCGCCCGATGAATGGAGGAGAGTTCGGAATACTCAAGACAAGCTGCGTCTCTGCGGGCGTTTTTGATCCCAAAGAACACAAAGCCGTTCTCGACAACGAGCGCGCGAGGGTTCGTGTGCAGCCTACAGCGAACTCGATAATTATAAGCCGGATGAACACGATTGACCTTGTCGGAGCGAATGCTTTCGTCGCGCACAATCACCCCAACCTCTTTCTTCCGGACCGCCTTTGGCTTCTGAAAACTAACTCCGCCGCGAGGTGCCGTTGGCTTGGCTACTACATGAAGACAGCGAAATTTCGAGAGCAGATCGTTGATATTGCGAGCGGGACCAGCGGTTCAATGAAGAATATTTCAAAAGGCAGACTGGCTGAACTGTTGCTTCATGTTCCCGATATGCAGCGGCAGGATGACGCCATTAAAATCTTGTCGTCCGTCGAAGAAATCGCGCTATCAGCTTGGAAGGTGCTTCAATCACACCAGAAGATGCGAAAATCGTTGTCATATGACCTTCTCTCCGGTCGCGTCCGGGCGCTCGCATGAGCGAATACCGCCTCGCCGAAAAGCCCGCGCTCAATGGGCTGGCGGCGGCGGGATATCAGCCGCTTGCGCCCGAGGCGGCATTGGCAATGCGGCAGGAAGAGAACCGCGTCATCCTGAAGCCGGTGCTGGTAGAAGCATTGCAGGCGCTCAACGGCATGGGGCTGGAAGACGCCGAGGCGATCTACAACGACCTCGCCACTCTGTCGGACAATGAAGACTGGCAGAGGAAGCTGCGCGGCGGCTATTCGCGCCGCCTCGTCGGCAGGAACCGTGACCAGCCCATCGCGTTGATCGACTTCAAGGTTTCTGCGAACAACCGTTTCCACGTCGTGCGCCAATTCCGCGTCGCCGCCCAACGCCCGCGCGTCGCAGACATCGTGCTGTTTGTGAATGGTATCCCGCTGGTCGTGATCGAGGCCAAGTCGCCGCTGAAGTCCACTGCAAAGGCCGGAGAAGCGTTCGAGCAAATCAAGCAGTATGAACGCGACATCCCCCGATTGTTCGCGTCCAACGCCTTCAACATCGTCACCGACGGCATCGTCACACTCTACGGCGCGACCGGCGCTTCCTCATCGTTCTATGCACCGTGGCCCGATGCATGGCCGCGTATGCGAACTGAGTTCGCGGACGATCTCGCCAAGGATTTGTGGTGCCTTGCCGAGCCGTCCCGGCTGCTCGACTTGCTCGCCCATTTCATCGTGTTCGAGACCGACCCTGAGACGGGGCGGAAGATCAAGAAGGTCTGCCGCTATCAGCAGTTCCGAGCGGTCAACAAGGCCGTGCAGCGGGTCGCCGATGGCGTCCACCGCAAGGGGCTGATCTGGCACACGCAAGGGTCAGGAAAGAGCCTGACGATGGTGTTCCTCGCGCTGAAGCTGAAGACCCATTTGACGCTGGACGCGCCGACGCTTGCCAATCCCAACATTCTCGTGCTGACCGACCGGATCGACCTCGACACACAGATCAGCAGCACCTTTATCGCCTGCGGCCTGCCTAATCCGAAACAGGCGGGATCGGTCACTGAGCTTCGCGAAGCCGTGGCACGCGGCGGCAACGGGCAAATCCTATTATCGACCATCTTCAAATTCGCAGGCTCCCGCGATCCGATCCCCAACTCCGAAAACTGGATCGTGCTGGTCGATGAGTGCCACCGCACGCAGGAAAAAGATCTTGGTGCTTATCTTCAGGCTACGCTGCCCGACGCCCGCTTTTATGGCTTCACCGGCACGCCGATCAAAAGTACCGACAAGGACACCTATGCCCGCTTCAGCATCGAGGGCGAGGGCTATCTTGATAAATATGGCATTGATGATGCCGTGGCCGACGGCGCGACCGTCCCGATCCTCTACGAGGGTCGAAAAACCGACTGGGCGATCAATGAGGCCGAGATCGATATATTGTTCGACCGCTGGTTCGTCGATCTGCCTGACGACAAGCGCGAACAACTGAAGCGTAAGGGGCTGACGCTCGCCACCATCGCCAAGCACCCCGAGCGTGTCCAGCTGATCGCCTTGGACATCTGGGAGCATTTCAAGCAGGTCTGCGCACCCGACGGCTTCAAGGCGCAGATCGTCGCCGTGGACCGGGAGGCGGTGATCCTCTACCGCACCACGCTTGCGAGCGTGATCGCTGCCGATATGGTAAAAGGCGGAGTGGACGCCGACGCCGCCCGAGCCAAGGCCGATGCAATGATAGCCTGCGTCTATTCCAAGAGCCAAGAGGACAACAAACCTTCGGAAGACGCGGACGTCGCAGCTCTGCGCGGCGAGCTTGAACTGCAGTATCTGGATGACGTCGCCGAGAAGGAAGCGAAGAAGGCGTTCAAGGCGTTCGGGCAGGAGCCCACCTTCCTGATTGTCTGCGACAAGCTGCTGACCGGCTTCGACGCGCCTATTGAGGCGGTGATGTATCTCGACAAGCCGCTCAAGGAGCATGGCCTCTTGCAGGCAATTGCGCGAACCAATCGCACCTGTTCGCTAATGCGCCCCGACGGGATCGAGATCACCAAGCCGCATGGCCGGATTGTCGACTACATCGGCGTCACTAATCATCTCGACGAGGCGCTGAAATCCTATCGCTCCGAGGATGTCGAGAATGCGCTGCGCGACATCGCCATCCTGCGCAACGATTTGAAGGAAGCGCACGCCCGCTATCGTTTGCAGAAGCGCGGAATGGGGCTGGAGGGCATGGATGAGAAGGCGGCGGCCTATGCCGTCGGCAAGCTCGTGACGGCTGGCCGTGAGGACGAATGGTTCGACTTTCAGAGGCTCGCTCGCAATTTCATTCGCGTCTACGGCGACCTCTCACCCGATCCGGCGATCCTCGATTTCACGGACGAAGTAAAATGGGCCGCTGCCTTCCTCCGGCTTGCCACGCAGGTGATCGCCAAGGACGAGAGCCTCGACCATCGTTATTACACCGGCAAGATCAGGGACATGCTGGAAGCGCATGTCCATGCGACCGGCCTTTCGACGACGATCCGGCTGCGCTCGATCACCGATCCGCACTTCGCCGACGATTTTTCGACCGAGGGGAAGACGGACGGAGAGTTGCAGGAAGCATTCGTCCGAAAATCCGCCGAGCTTCGCCGTGTCACGCGCGAATTGGTTGACAAGAACCCTGCGCAATATGGCCGTTTCTCCGAGCGTGTACTGGAAATCATTCGTCGCTTCGAGGAGGGGCAGATCGCTGCCGCCGAGGGGCTGAGCGAGTTCGAAGACCTAACCGGTGGCATCAATGCCGAAAAGGGCGCACATGCCGAACTGGGCATGGACGAGCGCGCCTTCTCGATCCTGCGCATCATGGAAGCACTGGCCCCGGACACCGGCCACGGCACACTACAAGATGCCGCCATTGGGATTGGAGCGATCTATGCCGGGGCGCAAGCGAGCCAGCCAGCCTTCACCTTCATGCCCGAATACCTGCGCAGTCTGCGCCAGCAGGTTCGGCGCATCCTCTCCGAGCATGGCATTGGCGAAAGCAAGGCCATCCGGGAGGCGGTGGAAGAGTTCGCCGTCCACGCGTATGTCGGAGGCCATTGATGCCGTCGCTACGCATTGGCCGCGCCGAAATCCCCTATGAGCTTCGCCGCTCCGCCACGGCGTCCGAGCGCCGCATCACCGTGACGCCCAGCTGCGTCGAGGTGTTGGTGCTTTCCACCGACGACGATGCGGCGATCAACTCGTTTCTCAAACGTAAGCGGCAATGGGTGTTCAACACCGTCCGCGAGATGGAGCGGATCACCGCCGACCGGCATGCCGTACCGCGCTTCATCACCGGTTCGAAGATACCCTTCCGGGGCCGCCGGATGCGGCTGACCGTCCGACGCAGCGATGGCGAGCGGATCGAGCTTACTTACCACAACGGCTTTATCGTCGATCTTCCGTCATGGGTAGACGATGACGCCGACCAACTCGTCGCAAGCGAACTCAAACTGTGGCTGAAGCGGCGCGTTCGGCGTGACGTGACGGAGATCGCCGCAGGCTACAAGACCCGGTTCGGGCTTTCACCGCGCTCGATCCGCGTGGCTGATTTCGCAAACGGCTGGGGATCGTGTGGCCCCGAGGGTAACATCCTCATTAATTGGCATCTGGTTTTCGCGCCGAGGAAGGTGCTGGAGTATGTCGTTGCCCATGAACTTGCCCACCTCCGGCATCGCTCGCATGGTCCTGCGTTCTGGGATTTCCTCCGGACGGTCGTCTCAGACTTCGAGGCTTCCAAGGCGTGGTTGGAAGCCCATCAAGGCAGTCTGAGTGCTGAGTTTCTTGGTAGCTGATGACGGCTCGGAGCCGAAGGCCGCGAAGATGGGGTCGAGGACTGAAGCCACGCCAGCCCACGCCGAAGGTGCAAGGGGAGCGGTATTCGAACACGAGGGGGATCATGCGACCTCCTGAGCAAACCACAGCCACCGGTCATTGAGGTTCTAATGAATAGGAGGGCAATTTCGCGATCTCGCCAGCCATTGTCCTCAGCGTTACTTCCCCATAAGTATCGGCAACCGTCCTAGCGGCCTGACCTTGAATCGCATCCAGAATGCGGGGTGGAATTCCAGCTTCCATTCCAACTGTTTTGAAGCGATGCCGCCAGCCATGATTCGGTGCCACATCCGGATCTGATACAAAGGCGCGCGCGAACTCTGCGAGCCGATTTTTTAGACCGCGTAAAGCTCCCCGGTTATTTTCTGATGGGTCGACATTCAGAAAGAGGTGACCGCTGTCAGCGCCTTCTACAAAGACTGGGAATCCAAGGTCGATCACCTGCTGATGAAGGGGTACCTCGCGGGCTTCATTGGTTTTGACCGTTCCGGCTTCAGGAGTGATGCGAATTACCCAGACGTCGCCGCGCAAAGATACATCCTGCTTTCTCAACTGGGCCAGTTCGCCCACGCGAGCTCCGGTAAATGCACACAACAACGGTATCCAACGCTTTGCCGCAAATGTCTTCGGATTTTCCTGCCCTCGCTGATGAGATAGCGCGCCAGAAAGGATCGTTTTGGCCTCTTCATCAGAAAAGCCCTTCGATCTATGGCGAGCAGGTTTTCCGACCTTTAAGGTCACACCGACAGCTGGATTATGAGCGACGAGTCCATTGGCGACCCCCCAGCCGAAGACCACTTTCAGAGCCGAGAGATTGCTATCCTTAACCGTTTTGGCGGAAATCATCTTTCCGGTTTTCGGCGAAGGTGTGCTCAGTCGGTGATCTTTGAAGGCAATGACATCCTTGGCCGTAACCTTCGATGCATCGTCGTGTTTCAGAAACCGAGCAAGATAGGCAAACGCGTCTCTGTAGCTTTCATAAGTGCTCGGTTTTCTGCCGGCTGCTTTGCTCTCCTTCCACCAGCCGCCCACGAGCCCAGTCAAGGTCGTGTCGGAGCTCTCCTTTGCAGCCGCCGTCTTAGGCGACTGACCGTCAGTTGGCTGAGAATTTGCCGAACGATGAATCCACCCGGACTGCACTGCTGGTTCAAACTCCCCGTGTTCAAGCCTTTGCAGTGTCAAGCTGGCTCGCTGCAACGCGGCTCCTACGGCACGGGCAGTTTTGTGAATGCTCCAGGGATCGTCGCTGAAGCCGTTCTTATCGAGGATGTCTTTCGCCCTGCTTACGCATCCGGCTCTCATTGATTTCCAAAAGACATTCTCGATTGGCATTGTCCCCAGGATGGGATCAGCAATGCCTTCCACCCCAGCAACGGGATCGGTTGACGGCAACGGGTACTTTTTCCACATGCCCTCGTACAGTTCGGTGTGCCAGTGGAGCTGTTCACTCGGATTGTCGCAGAATTTTGCAAGCCACTCATCGTGCACGGCCGCGGCTAAAACGTGCGCCTCCCGATCCGTGATGAGGCGCGGTGCGAGCACATCCAGGCCTGCAGCGGCAGGACGACCCAAGCTACTTCCATTTAATGACCGATCTCCAAGCCGAAGCTGCGCCCATTCGTGTTCAAACCCCGCAAGAACCTCTGCGTATTTTCGCTTTGCCTCTTCGGGGTCTTTGGTTCCGAGTGTCTTGTTGACTTCTCGGCGGCCGGTCAACAAAACGATGTCGGCTGGCAGCCGCTTTCGGAACCAGTAAACGCCTGTCTTACGATGTTTTGTTGGACGGCTCATAGCTAGGACCATGTGTAACACCCGTGTGTAGCACTCGGCTAGCCCTAACCATTTCATTTTGCTGGTTTTTCAGCTGTATCAACACCTTAGGAAGGGGATGGTGCCCAGAGGCGGATTCGAACCACCGACACGCGGATTTTCAGTCCGCTGCTCTACCAACTGAGCTATCTGGGCCTGCTCCGGTGGGCGGCAATCTGCACACCGGGTTCATGAAAGCGCCGTCGGCACCCCTTGAAAGCGCGTGGGTTATAGCACGGGAATCCGGACTGTCCAGCGCTTAGAGCATGATCCCGAAAGTGGAATCCGGTTTTCGGAAAAGATCATGCTCAGACAAAACGCCAGAACCTGTTCCGTCCGACAGTGCCGGGATGGAACAGGTTCTGGACATTGATCGCAGGCGGGAAACGACAGGCAGTCCGCAAGGCCGATCATTAGTCACGATCGCGGCTGCGAAACCGTCCCAAGCCTGTGGAAAACCGCAGGTGGACGGCGCTATTTCTGGTCGTCGTTCTCGTCCTCGTCGTCGCGGCCCGGGATGACGTAGACCCCCTTCAGCCAGCGGTTGAGGTCGATGTCCTTGCAGCGCGTCGAGCAGAACGGGTAGGTTTCGCGCGCCGATGGCTTGCCGCATTCGGGGCAGGGCCGCTTGGGCCGCAACGTCGTGACCTTGTCGTCCGGGCTCATATCCGCGCACCCGACAGCCAGTTGGCGTGCACCTTAAACCCTTCGCCGCTCAAAAGCGCTACCGTCTCGTAGAGTGGCAGGCCGACGACGTTGGTGTAGGAGCCGACAAGCTTGACGACGAAGGCGCCGGCAAGCCCCTGGACGCCATAGCCGCCGGCCTTGCCGCGCCATTCTCCGGATGCGATGTAGGCCTCGATCTCCTCGCGCGGCAGCCGCTTGAAGCGCACCCTGGTCTCGACCAGCCGCAAGCGCTGCTTGCCGCCAGGTGTGATCAGGCAGATGCCGGAATAGACGCGGTGCGAACGGCCGGACAAAAGCCCAAGGCAGTTGGCGGCGTCGTCGAGCGTCTCGGCCTTGGGCAGGATGCGTCGCCCGACGGCAACCACCGTGTCGGCCGCCAGCACGAAGCTCGGCGCGTATTCCGTCTCGGTTTTCAGCGAGGCCAGCGCTTTCTCGGCCTTCTGCGTCGCCAGGCGCTTGGCCAGCGAGCGCGGGTGCTCGGCGCGCAGCGGCGTCTCGTCGACATCAGCCGGCAGCACACGGTCCGGCTCGATGCCGGCCTGCTGCAGCAGCTCGATCCGGCGTGGCGAACCCGAGGCAAGCACGAGCTTCTGCAAAATGCCCATCGCGATCCCGGCCGGGTCCTTGAACTTACTTGAAGCGGTAGGTGATGCGGCCCTTGGTCAGGTCGTAGGGCGTCATCTCGACCAGGACCTTGTCGCCGGTCAAAACGCGGATGCGGTTCTTGCGCATGCGGCCGGCCGTATGGGCGATGATTTCATGTTCGTTTTCGAGCTTGACCCTGAACATCGCGTTGGGCAGCAGTTCCGTCACGACACCCGGAAACTCGAGGACTTCTTCCTTCGGCATTCGATACCTTTGCTTGGATGGGTACTTCCAGCGCCCCGGCCGGAAAGTTGCGCGGAACCTATATGATAAACGCCCGCTTGTGAACATGCTTAATCCGCGGCGTTTTCAGCCCCGTTGCCGAGGAAACGGCGGCCGATCCGCGCCTTCAGCCGCTCGCGCACGTCGCGGTAGGCGGCCATGATCTGCTCGCGCGTGCCGCTGACGCCGGTCGGGTCGGGCATCGGCCAATATTCGACCTCGACGGCCAGCGAGCGGGTGAGTTCGAGCGCGATGTGGTGGGCTTCCGGCGCCAGCGTGACGATCAGGTCGAAATAATCGTCCTCGAGGTCATCCATCGTTCTCGGGTGCCGTTCGCCGAGCGACAGCCCTTCTTCGGCCAGCACGGCATCGACGAACGGATCGCGTTCGCCGCCGCGCACTCCCGCCGAGGCGACGAAGGTGGTAGGCGGGAGCACCTTGCGCGCCAGCAATTCGGCCATCGGCGAGCGCACGGCGTTCATGCCGCAGACAAACAGGATCGAGCGGGGCAGGATCTGGCGGGGCAGCGGGGCGGCCAGTTTCAGCCTCGCCAGTGCAGCACGCAAACCAGCGTGAACAGCCGGCGCGCCGTGTCGAAGTCAATCTCGATCTTGCCGGCAAGCCGGTCCATCAGCCTCTGCGAGCCTTCATTGTGCAGGCCGCGCCGGCCCATGTCTATCGCCTCGATATGGCTTGGCGTCGCGGTGCGGATGGCATCGTAATAGCTTTCGCAGATCATGTAGTAGTCCTTGACGATGCGCCGAAGCGGCGTCAGCGACAGGATGTGGGTGACCACGGCTGCGCCGTCCTCGCGCGTCACCGCGAACACCAGCCGGGACTCGGCCAGCGACAGTTTCAGCCGGTATGGCCCGGCGCCGTCGTCATTGACCGGCTGGAAGCGGTTCTCCTCGATCAGGTCGAAGATCGCCACCGCCCGCTCATGCTCGACATCGGGCGTCGAGCGGCCGATCGTCTCGTCGAGCTCGACATCGATCAGCCTGGCGCGGGTTTGGTCGTAGTCGGACATTTCTACATGTTCAGCCGGATGGCGACGGAGCGTCCATGCGCATCGAGGCCTTCCGCCTTGGCGAGCGTGATCGCCGCCGGCGCCAGTGCCCGCAACTGCTCCGGCCCGAGCTTCAGGATCGAAGTGCGCTTGACGAAATCGAGCACCGAAAGCCCGGACGAAAAGCGCGCCGAGCGCGCCGTCGGCAGCACGTGATTGGAGCCGGCGACATAGTCGCCGATGGCTTCCGGCGTGTGGCGGCCGAGAAACACCGCACCGGCATTGCGCATCCGCGCCAGGAACGCCTCTGGGTCGTCGATGGCAAGCTCGACATGTTCGGCCGCGATGCGGTCGACCAGCGTCAGTGCTGCCTCGATCGTCGGCACCAGGATGACGGCGCCGAAATCGCGCCAGCTCGCCGCCGCCGTTTCTCCGCGCGGCAGGTTCTGCAACTGCCGCCCCACCGCCTGTTCTACCGCTGCGCCAAAGGCACGGTCGTCGGTGATCAAGATCGACTGCGCCGACACATCGTGTTCGGCCTGGGCGAGGAGGTCGGCGGCGATCCAGTCCGGATCGTTGCTGCCGTCGGCGACAACCAGCACTTCCGACGGCCCGGCGATCATGTCGATGCCGACCGTGCCGAACACCTGGCGCTTGGCCGCCGCGACATAGGCATTGCCAGGGCCGACGATCTTGGCGACGGGCTTTATCGTTTCGGTACCATAGGCAAGGGCCGCGATCGCCTGGGCGCCACCAACGCGGTAGATTTCGGAGACACCGGCAAGGTCGGCTGCCACCAGCACCAGCGGCGGCACCTCGCCGCCAGAGGCCGGTACCACCATGGCGATGCGCTCGACGCCGGCGACCTTGGCCGGCACCGCGTTCATCAGCACCGAACTCGGATAGCTCGCCGTGCCGCCCGGCACGTAGAGCCCGACGGCCTCGATTGCAGTCCAGCGCGATCCGAGCTCGACGCCGGCGGCATCGGTGTAGCGGTCGTCCTGCGGCAGCTGCCGCTGGTGGTGGGAGCGGATGCGCTCGCGCGCGAATTTCAGCGCCTCGACCGTCTGCGGATCGGCGGCCTCGTAAGCCTTGGCAATGTCGTCCCTGGAGACGGCGATGCCGAGCCTGGCCAGGTCGCCGCCGCCGAATTTCTGCGTGTACCCGACCAGCGCCGCGTCGCCCTCGGCGCGCACCTTGGCGATGATCTCGCGCACCACGGCGTCGACATCGGCCGAGACTTCCCGCTTGGTCAGCAGGAACGCGGCAAAGCGCTGCTCGAAATCGGCGTCGGACTGGCGAAGCGTGATAGCCATTACATCAGACCCTGTGGACCGGGCGCGACGTCGCTTCCCAGGCGCCGCCGACATCGGCAAGCCGCGCCTCGATGCATTCGACATCGAGCATGATCGCGCCGCCGCCCGAAAAGATCAGCTCGACGATGCCGGCCGGTTTGTCGAGCGCGAGAAAGCTGATCGCCAGCAGCGACAGCACCTCGTCCGGCTTGTCGCGGGCAATGCCGCTGGTCTTGGCGCCGAGCACCCGGTCGAAATGCAGCACGGCCTGCCGCCGCTCATTGTGCTGGCGGAAGAAGCCGGATTTCGCCTCCCAGACGAAGCGGTTCATGGTCAGCACGAAGCGCTTTACCGAAGGCAGGTACTCGAGATCGCTGACCTTCATGACGGCATCCTGGACATACGCCGAGATGATGCTCAGATCCTGATCGTCGAGCGCGACAAGCTTGAGGCCATTCATGCGGAATTCGCACCTGCGAGTTGATTATTCGACCTTCTGTTAGGCGGTCTTTCCTGCTCGTGCAACCGCGCCGGAGGTCTTGTGCAGGCAATCGCCCCGGTCAGCGCTGCCCCTCATCCCCCTGCCGGGACCTTCTCCCCGTATAGGGACGGGGAGAAGGGGCTGGCCGCAACCTCGGCACCCTCCCGCAACGCTGGAGATTGGCGAAATCCTTCGCGAGGCGTCCCTTCTCCCCGTCCCTATACGGGGAGAAGATGCCGGCAGGCAGATGAGGGGCAGTGCCGACCTGAGCCTGCTATGGTCACCCCGAAATGCGCTCGATTTCCGCGCCGCAGCCAGACAGCTTTTCCTCCAGCCGCTCGAAGCCGCGGTCGAGATGGTAGACGCGGTTGACCGTGGTTTCGCCTTCGGCAGCAAGGCCGGCAATGACCAGCGACACCGAGGCGCGAAGATCGGTCGCCATGACCGGCGCGCCCTTCAGCTTCGCTACGCCGTCGACGATCGCCGTCTGGCCGGACAGCGTGATGTGGGCGCCGAGCCGGGCGAGTTCCTGGACGTGCATGAAGCGGTTTTCGAAGATCGTCTCGGTGATGCGCGACTTGCCCTTGGCCATCGTCATCAGGCCCATGAACTGCGCCTGCAGATCGGTCGGGAAAGCCGGGAAGGGCGCCGTCGTCACATCGACCGGCGAAATGCCGGCGCCGTTGCGCCTGACGCGGATGCCGGAATTAGTCTGCGTGATCTCGGCGCCGGTCTGCGAAATGATGTCGAGCGCCGTCTGCAACAGGTCGGGCCGCGCGCCTTCCAGCACGACGTCGCCGCCGGTCATCGCCACCGCCATCGCATAGGTGCCGGTCTCGATGCGGTCGGGGATCACCCTGACGCGAGCACCCGACAGCGCCTCGACGCCGTCGATGGTGATGGTCGCCGTGCCGGCGCCCGAGATCTTCGCGCCCATGGCGTTGAGGCATTCGGCGAGATTGACAATCTCCGGCTCGCGCGCGGCGTTTTCGAGCACCGTCTCGCCCTTGGCCAGCGAGGCCGCCATCATCAGCACATGGGTGGCGCCGACCGAAACTTTCGGGAACACATAACGGTTGCCGACAAGCCGGCCGTTCCTGGTCTTGGCGATGACGTAGCCGGTGTCGACGTCGATATCGGCGCCCAGCGCCTGCAGGCCTTCGAGGAAGAGGTCAACCGGCCGTGTGCCGATGGCGCAGCCGCCGGGCAGCGACACCTTGGCCTCGCCCATGCGGGCCAGCAGCGGTCCGATCACCCAGAACGACGCCCGCATCTTCGACACCAGCTCGTAAGGCGCCGTCGTGTCGACGATGTTGCGGGCCGAGAAAGTGATGGTGCGCGAATAGCCTTCCTGCTGCTTTTCGCGGCGGCCATTGACCGAATAGTCGACGCCGTGATTGCCGAGGATGCGGATCAGCTGCTCGACATCGGCCAGATGCGGCACGTTTTCCAGCGTCAGCGTGTCATCGGTCAAAAGCGCGGCGATCATCAGCGGCAGCGCAGCGTTTTTCGCGCCCGAGATCGGAATGCTTCCGGCAAGCTTGTTGCCGCCGACAATTCTGATGCGATCCATGAAGAGCGTCCCCTCGGCGCCAAGGCCGGTTTAAATCGGTTGAGTCTGTTGCGGCCATCTAGACCATTGGCCGGCTTGGTTCAAGAAACAGGCTACTCCCCACTTTGGCCCACGCCGACTTGGCCAAAGTACCGGCGACCAACATAGCCGATTCGCGTTAATCTTTTTTCATCACCGCTTGCAGCCCCTCCGGCCGCTTGTCGGCGTCGCCGGCTCTTCGTGAGCGCGATTGCGCCTTGCGCTTCTGCAGGTTGGCGCGCAACTGCTCGGCCAGCCGGTCCTTGCGGCCCGTTCCGGCCTTTTTCGCTGAACCATCCTTCTTCGGTGATCCATCCTTGTTCGGAGAAACTGTCTTGCCGTTCATCGTTCTGCCCCCGGCCGGCGACCCGCCGGTGCATATAAAGGGATAGCCAACATTGTGGCACGGCCATGTCCGCAACGATCGCCCGGTGCGGCCTTTCAACCCGTCTTTGTCTTGGCCTTGCGCTTGCCGGTTCGATATGGCAGAAGCCCCGCCATCGGCGGCTGCGGTAGCTCAGTGGTAGAGCACTCCCTTGGTAAGGGAGAGGTCGAGAGTTCAATCCTCTCTCGCAGCACCAGTCTATCCGCACCATGCAGAGCTATGGCCATCGCCGCGCATGACCGACTGAGCAAATAGAGGCTATCAGGGCAGATCGCGACGCATACCGGCTGAATGATACGGAGCCGAGCTGCCTTGTGCCCGGCTCCTCCGGCTTTGACGGGAACCTATGCAGCGTCGCCTGTTAGTTGCCGACGTCGCCGCTCCGGAGCCGCTTCACGCACAAAGCGCGAAGGACCAGAGCGGCATCGGCGTAAGTGATCGCCTTTTCGCCGCCGAAAACCAGTGCATTGCCGACAACCTCTAGGACATCGCCCTCGATGCGCCAAGGAAGAATATCGGTGCAGGTCCGCATGCGGCCGAAGACCGAACTGATCGGCACCATCTGGTCCTCAAATTCCACGTGCGGCTCGTCCGTTCCCGGAATCCAGGTTTGGTAAGCTTCCAAGGCATCGTCGAAGGCTCCGTGCAAATGAATCGGAGCATGGCCCTCATGCAGTGCGGGTAAAAGGCGTGTGGTCATCGGTCTCCTCCTGGATCGCGGCAGCCAGCCAATGCTGCCAGGTAACCCCCGCATTTCGATGATTGGTCTATGGCCGGATGCGACGGGCGCCTACCCAATAGCCGCAAGTGCCGATGCCCCAATAGAAGGCTTCATCCCGTCCTGAGCGGCGAAATTTCGCCTCGGAGTCAGATGCGTCGTCCGCCTGCGCCTGGTCGGGCGCATAACGTGAAAGCTCCATGGGCGGGAAAAGGGCGCCGATCACGATCCTGATACAGCTCGGAACGGCTTCCAGAAATGTCTGCGTCATCGTCATCTCCTGATCCTGCGAACATGGACGGCGAAAAGTCAGGCACTTGAAGCGGGCAGTATGACCGGCTTCTTAGCAAATGTCTATCAAACTTGTAGACATTGGCTTGTAAGGAGCGAGCCTCAGACGAAATACCATGCGAGCTTGCCTGTGACTACGGTGGATGCTTGATCGCCAAGCTTCCTGCTATCCGCGCCTCGAACGGCCGCAGCTCCCGGTCTCTTGGCACTTTGCGACGGGGATCAGCTCCATCGCGCCTTCCTCGCGAGCGCGACGGATCTTCAGAATGATGATCCGTCCTTCATGAACCTTGGTCGAGCCGCCAACATGCGATCAGGTGCTCGTCGCCAGCTTGGCTGAGGGGCGGTTCGGCTTTCCAGCAATCGGCAACAGCGAACGAGCAACGGCCGGCGAAGGCGCATCCCTGGCTCGGGCCCGCCGCGATGTCGGCCTGAGAGATGATCTTCGGCGCTGCATCGTCTGAAGACGCCGCCAGCAGCAGTTTCGTATAGGGATGATTGGGTCCGTGAAAAATCTGGTCGGATGAGCCGGTTTCGACCAGGCGGCCGCGGTACAGCACGCCGATCCTGTCGGCCATGTAGCGCACGACCCTGAGATCGTGGCTGATGAACAGATAGGTCGTGTCCTTGTCGCGCTGCAGGTCGTTGAGCAGGTTGAGAACAGTTGCCTGGACGGAAACGTCGAGCGCCGAAGTGGGTTCGTCGAGCACGACGACCTTCGGCACGCCGGCGAAGGCCCGTGCGATGGCCGCCCGTTGCCGCTGGCCGCCGGATAGTGATCGCGACTTCTGCTCGGCTGTGGCGCCGGCAAGGCGAACCGATTGCAGCAAATCGCTGACGCGGGCCTTTATCTCACTGCTGCGCAGGCCGGCGAGCCGGCGCAGCGGGCGGCCGAGGATCCTGCCGATCCGCTTACGCGGGTTTAGCGTGCGATCCGGCGACTGGAAAACCATCTGCACATCGCGGCGTTCGCCAAGACTTCTCTTCTCGACACGTGGTGCGACCATCCTGCTGAACAGCTCGACCGATCCGGCGTCTGGCGTCTGTAGGCCGGTGACGATCCTTGCCAGGGTCGACTTGCCCGAACCGGACTCGCCGATCAGCCCGAAGGTCTCGCCGTGGCCGATGTCGAGATCGATATTGCTGAGCACCGGTTGGCTGCCGAAGGCATGGCTGATGCCTTTGCAGGCGATCGCGATTCGGCGTTCTTTGCGCTCGCCGGCCTCTTCATTCTGGACCGCCGAGTGCGATGGCAGGCCGTCCGCCTCCGCCAGTCTTCCATTCCGCTTCGTGTAGTTGAGCGCCGGGATCGAGGCGATCAGCGCCTTCGTATAGGCGTGAGAGGGGTTGTCGAAGACATCGCCGGCGGCGCCGCTTTCGACCACGGTTCCCGACTGCATCACCGCCACCCGGTCGCAGGAGCGGCGGATCATGTTGATGTCGTGGCTGATCAGCAGAATGCTGGTTTTGTGGTCCTTGCGCAGGCCGGAGAGGATGGCGATGATCTCGGACTGGACGCTGGCGTCGAGCGCCGTCGTCGGCTCGTCCAGCACCAGCAGCGACGGGTCGAGCGCAATCGCGATGGCGATGTTGGCGCGCTGCTGCATGCCGCCGGAGAGTTCGTGTGGATAGAGCCCCAGCACCCGTTCCGGATGGCTCACCCGAACGCGCCCGAGCAGTTCGCAGGCCCGCTCGCGCGCCTCGTCACGGCGCACCGGGCGATGCCGCATGATCGTCTCGGTGATCTGGCGACCGATCGTCATGCTTGGGTTGAGGGCCGCGCCCGGGTGCTGGTAGACGGCGGCGATGTGATTTCCCCTGAGTTGGCGCAACTGCTCGGCGGAAAGGTCGCGGATTTCGCGGCCCTGGAACTCCAGCGCTGACGCCGCGATGCGGGCATTCTTCGGCAGATAGCGCAGGATGGCGA
The DNA here is from genome assembly GCF_040317865.1 of Mesorhizobium sp. M1365. NCBI lineage: Bacteria > Pseudomonadati > Pseudomonadota > Alphaproteobacteria > Hyphomicrobiales > Phyllobacteriaceae > Mesorhizobium > Mesorhizobium sp. M1365. The sequence continues at coordinate 12,322 of NZ_JAMYLG010000031.1, read as the reverse complement.
GCGCCACCGAGCTTTTCCCCGATCCAGACTCGCCGACAAGGCCGAGTGCTTCGCCTTCGCCTATGCGCAGGGAGACGCCACTGACGGCGGGATGCGATCCATTGCGCCCGTCATAGGCGATGGAAAGCTGGTCGACGTTCAGAACCGAGGAGGACATTGGGAGCTTGAAACCACTTTCTTCCAGCGTCGCGATCGAGGGCAATCGCTTCCACTTTCGCAACGCATTATATCTATAAAGTTACTCGAATTAGGACGGAGCGCAATCTAACTTTCATGGCTCAAGAGCGATTGTCGCCGCTTGCCGAAGCAGTGCGACAATCTCCGGAGCAGATCTGGAAGGAGACCGGCATGGCTCGAGACCACATGATCCTCAGCGCATTTTTCTTCAACCCGCAGGGCGATCATCGGATGTCGTGGCGCCATCCGCGGGCGCCGGGCCGGGAGGTGCTGGACTTCGAGTTCTACCGTGATCTCGTGCAAGCGGCCGAGCGGGCCAGGATCGACACCATCTTCGTCGCCGACCACGTTTCGATCTGGGATTCGGTCAAGAGCGGTGTCGCCCACTACGCCAATGCCCGCCTTGAGCCATTGACGCTGCTGTCGGCACTGGCCGGCGTGACCAAACACATCGGCCTGATCACCACGGTGTCGAGCTCGTACAGCGAGCCCTACAATGTTGCGCGCATGTTCGCCTCGCTCGACCATATCAGCAAGGGCAGGGCGTCGTGGAACGTCGTCACATCGGCCATGGACGAGGAGGCGCGCAATTTCGGCCGCGACGGCAACATCGAACATGCGTTCCGCTATGAGCGCGCGGCCGAATTCCTCGATATCGTCAAGGCGCTTTGGGACAGCTGGGAAGACGAGGCGCTGCTGATCGACAAGGAGACGGGCTATTTCGCCGATCCCGACAAGGTCCACCCCATCGATCACAAGGGCAAGCACTTCAAGGTGCGCGGGCCGCTCAACGTTTCGCGGCCGCCGCAGGGCCACCCGCTGATCGTCCAGGCAGGCTCGTCCGAGGACGGCAAGAACTTCGCCGCCGCCCAGGCCGACGTGCATTTCGCCATCTACAGCACCAGGGAAGACGGCATCAAATACCGGCAGGACATCAACGAGCGCCTCGCCCGCTATGGCAGGCGGCCGGAGAGCTTCAAGATCCTGCCGGGCATTCTGCCGATTGTCGCCGCTTCCGAGGCGGAAGGCCGCGAAAAGCAGGAATACCTCCAGACCCTGTTGCCCGATCAGGTCGGCATCGACCTTCTGTCCAGCTGGAGCGGCATCGATCTCTCCGTCTATCCGCCAGACGGGCCGCTGCCGCCGCTGCCGGACGAGAGCACCTTCAATGGCGGACGGACATCGCTCAACCGGGTCAAGGAATGGTCGAAGCAGAATCTCAGCCTACGCGACATCGCCCGCAAGCTCGCCAACAGCGGTTCGGTGCCGACCGTCGCCGGCACGCCCAAACAGATCGCCGACCAGTTGCAGGACTGGTTCGTTTCAGGCGCCGCCGACGGCTTCAACCTGATGTTCCCGCTGCTGCCCGAGGACTGGGTGAATTTCGCCGAGCAGGTGGTGCCGGAGCTGCAGCGCCGCGGCGTGTTCCCGACCGAATACGCGCCGGGAACGCTGCGTGACCGCTTCGGTCTGGCGCGGCCGGCAAACCGCTTCGCCGAGCAGCGCGACAACGCACGCGCCGTGTCCTGACCGGGAGAACGATCATGACCGTCGCGCCAAGATTGCAGCCTCGCGAAGCCACCGCGCCGCAGCTCGTCAATGTCCTGCACAGTCCCAAGCGTGTGCGCGTCAAATTCGGCGGCCGCACCATCGCCGACAGCCGCAACGTGCTGGTGCTGCGCTCCAACCATTTCCTGCCGATCTATTTCTTCCCGCCGTCAGCGGTAGATCCGTCGGTGCTGAAGCCCTCGCTGCATCGCGAACCGCATCCAGTCGGTGGCGAGACGGCCTATTGGGATATCGACAGCGGCGACAGGCGCAGTGCCAACGCGGCGTGGGCGTTCATCTCGCCGCCGGACGAAGCGCTGGCGTCCCTGGCCGGGCGGATCGCCTTCACCTGGAAGGCCGTCGACCAATGGTTCGAGGAGGACGAAGAGGTCTTCGTCCATGCGCGAGACCCTTATGCGCGCATTGATGTGCTGCAAAGCACGAGCCATGTGCAGGTCTGGTTCGACGGCGAGCCGATCGCCGACAGTCACCGCCCGGTGCTTTTGTTCGAGACCCATCTGCCGACGCGTTTCTATCTACCGGCGGAAGACATCCGGCTGGAGCGGCTGACCGCGTCCGTTACAACGACGCGATGTCCCTACAAGGGCATTGCCTCCTACTGGTCGGGGGTGCTGAGCGACGGAACGGTGCGCCCGGACATCGCCTGGAGCTACCGGGATCCAATCGTCGAAATGCCGAAGATCAAAGGCCTCATCGCCTTCTATCCGCAGGCCGTTGACCGCATCCATCTCGACGGTGAACCCGTCGCATAGGTTTTTAATTTTCATTTCAAAGCAGGGTTTAACATGACCAAACGCAGGGATATCGACGCACTTCGCAGCCTGTCGGGGGACATCTGGAATGTCGCCGTCGACGAATATCAGGGCGGCTTTCTCAAGCGCCGCGATCTCCTGAAATACGCCGCACTGCTCGGCCTGACAGGCTTTGCCGCCTCGCAGGGGTTCGGAGCCGCACGCGCCGCGGCCGCCGCCGGCGGCACGGTTCGTGCCGGGCTCGGTCAGCCGACCAAGGCGATCGATCCGGTTTCGGTGACCGATCCGGCCAGCATCGGGGTGATCAGCCAGGTCGGCGAATATCTGATCCTCGACGATCCGAAGGACGGTCTCCAGCCGAAGCTCGCCTTGTCCTGGGAGGCCGACGAGACAGCCAGCCGCTGGACCTTCAAATTGCGGCAAGGGGTGAAATTCCACGATGGCCGCGCGGTCACCGCCAGGGACGTGGTGGCGAGCTTCGAGCGGCTGGTCGATCCGGCCAGCGGCTCGTCGGCGCTCTCAGCCTACAAGGGCATCCTGTCCAAGGGTGGCGCCAAACTGGTCGACGAGCAGACAGTCGCCTTCGATCTCGACGGTCCCAACAGCAACTTTCCCTTCTATGTCTCCTCCGACGTCTATAATGCCGTCATCCTGCCGGCCGACTATGCCGGCGATTTCGAGAAGACTTTCAACGGCACCGGCCCGTTCAAGCTCGAATCCTTCCGTCCCAAGCAAGGCGCCAGCTTCGTGCGCAATCCGGATTACTGGGGCGAGAAGGCACTTCCCGACCGCATCGAGATCAAGTTCTTCGACGACGAGCAGGCGCAGGTGCTGGCGCTGCAGGCCGCTCAGCTCGACGTCATCCCCAGCACGACGCGGTTGGAACTGGCGATCGAGGGCAACCCCAACTTCAAGCTGCTCAGCGTGCAGGCAAGCTCGCATGACCAGGTGCATCTCAGAACCGACCAGGCGCCGTTCACCGACAAGCGCATCCGCCGCGCGCTGGCACTCACCATCGACCGCGAGGCGGTGGTCAAGGGGCTGCTGAAGGGCCGCGCCATCGTCGGCAACGACACCCCGTTCGAGCCGATCTTCCCTTCGGCCGATCCGTCGGTGCCGCAGCGCAAGCACGATATCACGGAAGCCAAGCGGCTGCTTGGCGAGGCTGGCGTGCCGAACGGCTTCGAGGTGACGCTGACCACCGAACGCGCCTATGACATTCCCGACTATGCGGTGATCATCCAGAACTTCGCCAAAAAGGTCGGCATCGATGTCAAGCTCAATGTCCTGCCGCAGGACGCCTATTACGGCTCGGCGACCTTCGGCAGCTCGCCCTGGCTGGATTCGGTTCTCGGCATCACCGACTACGGCCATCGCGGCACGCCCGACATCTTCCTCAACGCCACGCTGAAGAGTACGGGAGCCTGGAACGCGGCGCATTTCAACAACCCCGGCTATGATGCGCTGCTGCTCGACTACTCGAAGGCGCGTGACCTCAATGCCCAGCGCCTTGCTGCCGGCAAGATCCAGACGCTTTTGCTTGACGAGACGCCGGCGATCATCAGCTACTTCTCGCAATACAGCCGGATTGTCAGCTCGAAGGTCGAGGGCGTGCGCTTCACCGCAATCTCGCATCTGCTGCTCGATCGCGTTTCCTTCGTCCAGGCATGATCGCGACATGCTGACCGGCCGCATTCTGTCAGCGCGTGTGGGCACTCTTGTCCTCACGCTGTGGCTTGTCAGTGTCCTGGTTTTCTTCGCCGGGCAGGTTTTGCCCGGCGATGTCGGCCGCGTGATGCTCGGGCCGTTTGCCGACGCGCAGGCGGTGGCGGAGCTGAACAAGCGGCTGGGCGCCGACCAGCCAGTTCTCGTCCAGTATTGGCTCTGGTTCAGCAAGGCGGTGTCAGGCGATTTCGGCACCTCGCTTTCGATGCGCGCGCCGGTGGCCCCGTTCGTGCAGGAGAGCCTGAAGCGCTCCGCATCCCTTGCCGGCATTATTTTGGTCTTTCTCATTCCGCTCGGGGTTGGCGGCGGTGTCATCGCCGGTCTCAACGCCGGCCGCCTCATCGACCGGCTGATCGTGATGGCGGGCGTCTCCTTCGGCATCGTGCCGGATTTTGTGTCCGGCCTGGTGCTGCTCATCGTTTTCGGCCTGTGGCTGAATTGGTTCCCGATCTCAGGCGTTGCGCCGGATGGCGCGGGCTTCTGGACGCAAGGCTATTATCTGATCCTGCCGGCGCTGCCGCTGGTGCTCAATCTTGCCGGCTACATCGCCCGGATGACGCGGGCCGGCGTGATCGAGGCGATGGCCGCCGACTACACACGCACCGCCGTCCTGAAAGGGCTTGAGCGGCGCGAGATCATCCTTCGGCACGTGCTGCGCAATGCGCTGACCCCGACCATCGCGGTGCTGGCGACGCAGACCGGATACATGCTTGGCGGGCTGGTTGTGATCGAAGCGCTGTTCGGCATCCAGGGACTTGGCAATCTGGTTCTGAACGCGGCCAAGGCGCGAGATTTCCCGATGCTTGAAGCGGGGGTGCTGGTGATGGCGGCAATCTTTGTTCTTTCGGCGGCGGCGGGCGACTTCGTGCTGGCCTTGCTCGATCCGCGGCAACGCCGTCGGACCTCGCCATGACGGATCTGACGGAGTTTCCCGCATCACGGCGCGCCGTGGCCGGTTTTCCGGCGGTGCGCAGGATCGGCAGTGCCTTCTCCGGACTGCCCCCATCGGTCGTGATCGGAACGCTGCTGCTACTGTTCTGGGTCGTATGCGCGGTAGCAGGCAATCTTTTCGTTCCGTATGATCCCTATGCCGAGGATTTTCTGGCGATGCTGACGCCGCCCGATGCCTCGCATTGGTTCGGGACCGATCAGCTCGGCCGCGACCTGCTGTCCCGCATTGTCGTCGGATCGCGCGATATCCTGCTGGTTGCGCCGCTGGCGACGCTGGTCGGCGTTGCCGCCGGCAGCATCATCGGCCTGGTGCTCGGCTATTTCGATGGCCTCACTGATGCCATCGGCGCGCGGTTGCTCGATACACTGATGGCGTTTCCATTCATCGTTCTCGTCACCATGACGCTGGTGGCGATCGGGCCGTCGAACCTGACGGTCGTCCTGGTGATCGGCATCGCCTATGCGCCGCTGGTGGCGCGCACCGTCCGCGCCGCCGTGCGCGAGCAGAAGCAGCGCGACTATGTCAGCGCCGCCCGGCTTGGCGGCGAAGGCGCGCTCGCCATCATGTTCCTGGAGATATTGCCCAACATCAGGGAGACCATCCTCATCGAGTTCGTCACTCGGCTGGGCTACGCGTTCTTTTCGATCGCGACGCTGAGTTTTCTGGGCCTCGGCATCCAGCCGCCGTCGGCCGATTGGGGGCTAGCCGTCGCCGACGGCTACGGCTTCCTGTCCGGCGGTAAATGGTGGGTCGTCGTTTTCAATTCCGGCGCGATCGTTTCACTGGTCATGGCAACGAACCTAATTGCCCAAGGCTTAGGCGCGTTTGAAAATGGTGATGGATGAATGCGAAGCCGTATTGATGGCCTGAGCTTCGGTCTGCTCGCTATACGGACATTGCTACGTCCATTAGCAGAACGGCATTTTTCTCCGCGAGGCCGAAAAATCGGAACGTAGTTCCTTATCTCTATAGATTTTGTCGAATATCGTCTGCCCCGGTTTGGAAATGACCCGATGCGCATGCAGGGTCCGGGAGATTGACGAGTTGGCAAGGCTATCGGTTCTCGGAATATCCGGCGGCGTAAGCACACCATCGCGCACTACCGCGGTGGTCAACGCGCTGGTCAAGGCAGTCGCCTTGCGCGTCCCGGCAGACACCGGCGTGATCGAAATCACCGAGGCGGCGCCTTCGATTTTCGCCGGGCTGTCTCGTCGTGCGCTCGGCGCGTCTGGCGAAGCGATCATCCAGCGTGTCGAGAAGGCCGACCTGCTCGTGGTCGGAACGCCGGTCTATCGGGCGTCCTACACCGGCGCTCTCAAGCACCTGTTCGACCTCGTCGATCATCGTGCACTGACGGGCAAGACCGTGCTTCTCGCGGCAACCGGCGGAAGTCCATACCATGGCCTGGTTCTCGAACATCAGCTCCGGCCATTGTTCGGTTTTTTCGGGGCCGTCACCGTCCCGACCGGCGTCTACGGCGCGCCCGACGATTTCGTCGATGCCAAGATCGTCGGCGCGGCGATTATCGAGCGCATCTCACGGGCCGCTACCGAAGCGATTTCCTTGCTTAATTCCAGTCATGCAAATGCTGCCGTCGCCACGCGCGTCGGTTGAAGCCAATCAAAAAGGGGAAACGAAACGAAATGACCTCGAATTCCGACAACGTGAAGTTCGCCTACTGGGTCCCGAACGTTTCGGGCGGCCTTGTCATCTCCAACATCGAGCAGCGGACAGGCTGGGACATCGATTATAACCGCAAGCTCGCCCAGATCGCCGAGGCCAACGGCTTCGACTACGCGCTGAGCCAAATACGCTTCACGGCCGGCTATGGCGCCGACAACCAGCACGAATCCGTCTCGTTCAGCCATGCCTTGCTCGCTGCCACCACAACGCTGAAAGTCATCGCGGCGATCCTGCCCGGCCCATGGAATCCAGCGCTGGCGGCCAAGCAGATAGCCACCATCAATCACCTGACCAATGGCCGTGTCGCCGTCAATGTCGTGAGCGGCTGGTTCCGCGGTGAGTTCGCCGCCATCGGCGAACTGTGGCTCGACCACGACGAGCGCTATCGCCGCTCGGAGGAATTCATCCGTGCGCTGCGCGGCATCTGGACCGAGGACAATTTCACTCTGAAGGGCGACTTCTATCGCTTTACCAACTACTCGATGAAGCCGAAGCCGATCGATCCGCAGCCGGAGATCTTCCAGGGCGGCTCATCACGCGCGGCGCGCGACATGGCTGCGCGGGTTTCCGACTGGTATTTCACCAACGGCAACACGCCGGAAGAGATCAAGAAGCAGGTTGACGACATCAAGACCAAGGCGAAGGCCAATGGCCACAAGGTCAAGATCGGCGTCAACGCCTTTGCCATCGCTCGCGAAACCGAGGCAGAAGCGCGCACCGTGCTCGACGAGATCATCGCCAAGGCCAATCCGGAGGCGGTGCAGGGTTTCGCCGATCAGGTCAAGAATGCCGGCAAGGCGTCGCCGGAAGGCGAGGGTAACTGGGCGAAATCCTCGTTCGAGGATCTTGTCCAATACAATGACGGCTTCCGCAGCAATCTCATCGGCACGCCGGAACAGATTGCCGAACGCATCCTCAAGCTGAAGGATGCCGGCGCGGATCTGATCCTGCTCGGCTTCCTGCATTTCCAGGAAGAGGTAGAGTTCTTCGGCAAGCGCGTCATCCCTCTGGTGCGCGAACTGGAAGCGGCGCGCGACAGGGAGCTCGTCGCCGCGGAATAGGACAGGCGCGGCCTTCAGGCCGCCGCCCGCACGCCTTCAAAATCAGGGACGTTTCATGATTGGTGCTTCGCTGGGAGCCGCCGCATACGAGCGCGCGCCCGAAATTTCCGGCATTCTTGCTGGTGCTGGTCCCGTCGAGGACACGCGCCCGGCGCGCCTGTCGGCAAAGGCTGATGCGATCCTGGCGCTGGGCGGGATCAGCATTTCCTTTGGTGGCGTCACGGCACTGCGGGATGTCGACCTCGAGGTCAAAAGCCGCGAGATTCGCGCTGTGATCGGTCCCAATGGCGCCGGCAAATCCTCGCTGATCAACATCATCAGCGGCCTCTATCACGCCGATCAGGGCAAGATCGCGATCGATGGCCAGTCCTTCTCCCGGGTGTCGGCAAGCCGTCTGGCACGGCTCGGCGTCGCGCGCACCTTCCAAAACCTGGCACTGTTCGGTGGGCTTTCAGTGCGCGACAATATCGCGTCGGGCCGCGTCCACACCCGGCGCGCCAGCTTCGTCGAACATATCGCCGGTCTACCGCGCGCCCGGCGCGAAGATGCCGCGATCGCTGAAAAGGTCGACCAGACAATCGCCTTCCTGCATCTCGAGGCCGTCGCCGATCGCCTGGTCGCAACGCTGCCCTACGGCCTGCAGAAGCGGGTCGAACTGGCGCGCGCGCTTGTCGCCGAGCCGAAGATCCTGCTGCTCGACGAACCGATGGCCGGCATGACGGCGACCGAGAAGGCCGAGATGGCCGGTTTCGTGCGCGCAGCGCGCGACCGGCACGACGTCACCATCATCCTGATCGAACACGACATCGGGGTGGTCATGGGACTCTCCGACCGCGTCGCCGTGCTCGACTACGGCCGCAAGATCGCCGACGGGACACCGGCCGAGGTCAGAGCCAATCCGGCGGTGATCCGGGCCTATATCGGCACCGCCGAAGGCGAAGATGGCGAGGGCATCTGATGAGCTACTATGATTTCCTCTTCGTCATCGAGGTGCTGGTCGGTGGCTTGCTCTCAGGCGTCATGTATTCGCTCGTCGCCATCGGTTTCGTGCTGATCTACAAGACGTCGGGCGTGCTGAACTTCGCGCAAGGGTCGATGGTGCTGTTCGCCGCACTCACCTTTGTCAGCCTTGTCGAACGCGGCATCGCGTTTGCGCTTTCGCTGCTCATTACCCTCGCGATCATGGTTGCGCTGGGCTTCACCATCGAGCGAACTGTGCTGAGGCCGCTGGTCAATCGCTCGCCGATGACGCTGTTCATGGCCACGCTTGGCCTGTCTTACATCATTGAAGGCGCTGCCCAGTTGGTGTGGGGCACGCAGGTGCACGGGCTCGACCTCGGCATCGACGACACGCCGTTCGAGGTCGGCGGTATCCTGATATCGTCGTTCGATCTTCTTGCTGCAGGCATTGCCGCGGCGATGGTCGCCGGCTTGAGCGCATTCTTCTATTGGACCCGCATCGGCCTGGCGTTTCGCGCCGTCGCAGACGACCAGTTCGCGGCGCTCGCCGTCGGGCTGCGGCTGCCCCGGATGTGGGGAACGGTGTGGACGGCCGCGGGGTTCGTGGCACTGGTCGCGGGACTTTTGTGGGGCGCGCGCCTCGGCGTCCAGTTCTCGCTGTCGCTGATCGTGCTGAAGGCGCTGCCGGTGCTGGTGCTTGGCGGCTTCGATTCCATCCTCGGCGCCATCGTCGGCGGCCTCATCATCGGCGCCAGTGAGAAGCTCGCCGAGGTCTACCTCGGACCCTTTGTCGGTGGCGGCATCGAAGGCTGGTTCGCCTATGCGCTGGCGCTGGTCGTCCTGCTGGTGCGCCCCTCCGGCCTGTTTGGCCAGAAGACTGTCGAAAGGGTCTGACCGATGGCCGTGCAAGCGCTCGATGCCGCAAGGCTTCCAATCGACTGGCAGAAGTTAGCTCTGCCGGCCGCCCTGATTGCCGTGGCCTATGGCCTGATCCCCGCGTATGCGTCGAGCTATCTCGTCGAGGCGATCCTGCTGCCGTTCCTGGCGCTCAGCCTGGCGGCGGTCGGCCTCAACCTTTTGACCGGCTATTGCGGCCAGCTTTCGCTGGGCTCCTCCGCCTTCATGGCGGTCGGCGCTTTCGCCGCCTATAATTTCAACCTGCGGGTCGAAGGGCTGCCGCTGGTAGCGACCATGATCCTGGCCGGGATTTCGGCCGCCGGCATCGGCGTCGTGTTCGGATTGCCGAGCCTGCGCCTGCGCGGCTTCTATCTCGCCGTCTCGACGCTCGCCGCCCAGTTCTTCGTGCAGTGGGCGCTGACCAAGTTCGGCTGGTTCTCCAACGACAACCCTTCCGGGGTGATCTCGGCGCCGCACCTTGCCGTTGCGGGCTTCTCGCTCGACAGGGCGACGGGCCGCTACCTGCTCTCGGTGACCACGGTCATCGTGCTCACGGCGCTCGTCTGGCGCCTGGTCAACAGCGCGACCGGCCGCAATTTCATCGCCGTGCGCGACAACGAGACCGCCGCGCGGGTGATCGGCGTCCCTGTGCTGAAGACCAAGCTGCTCGCGTTCGCCATCTCGTCCTTCATCATCGGCGTCGCCGGGGTGCTGTGGGCCTTCACCTATCTGCGCACGGTCGAGCCGGCCGGCTTCAATCTCGACCGCTCGTTCCAGATCCTGTTCATCATCATCATCGGCGGGCTGGCCTCGATACGCGGCGCCTTTCTGGGAGCGGCGTTCATCGTCATCTTTCCGCTCATCCTGTCGCGGCTTGGCGCCTTCCTGTTTGGCGGACTGTTCGATTCGGGTGTTCTCGACATGAGCCAGCGCATCGTGCTCGGCGCGCTCATCATCATCTTCCTCATCGCGGAACCGAACGGGCTGTCGGCCCTCTTCGACCGCCTGAAACGACGGATCGGCTCAAGGTCCAGCTGAGCGCCGCTCGACATCCTCTCACGGACCACAACCTCAGGAGACGCAATCCATGACCTTCTTCAGTCACCTCAAGAAAGCGGCGATCGCCACGGCCTTCGTCCTCGGCGCGACGGCGGTCCACGCCGACGAGCAGTATTTTCCCCTGCAGAGCTACCGCGTCGGCCCTTATGCCGCCGGCGGCACCGGCTTCTTCGGCGGCTTCATCGACTATCTCAACCTGATCAACATCCGCGACGGCGGCGTCAACGGCGTCAAGCTGACCTGGAGCGAGGGCGAGACGCAGTATGAGGTCGAGAAGGGCGTCGAGGTCTATGAACGATTGAAGAGCAATCCCGGCATCGCCGCCTGGAACCCGCTTTCGGTCGGCATCGCCTATGCCATGATCGACCGCATCACCGATGACAAGGTGCCGCTGATCACCATCAACCACGGCCGCACCGACACCACGGACGGACGCGTGTTCCCTTACGTCTTCCCGCTGCTGCTCAATCCCTACAGCGAGACCTCGGGCATCGTGAACTATATCGCCTCCAAGGAAGGTGGCCTCGACAAGCTCAAGGGCAAGAAGATCGTCGTGCTCTATCACGGCTCGCCCTATGGCAAGGAGACGATTCCGATCTATGAGCTGCTGTCGCAGAAATACGGCTTCGAGCTGTCGCAGATCGAGGTTCCGCATCCAGGCAACGAGCAGCAGGCGCAGTGGCTGACGATCCGTCGCGAGCATCCGGACTATGTGGTGCTACGCGGCTGGGGCGTGATGAACCCGGTTGCGCTCAAGACCGCGCAGAAGACCGGCTTCCCGGCCGATCACATCGTCGGCAATGTCTGGTCGAATTCGGAAGAGGATGTGATCCCCGCCGGCGATGCCGCCAAGGGCTATACGGCCATCACCACCCAGGCGTCAGGCGAGCAGTATCCGGTAGTCCAGGAGATCGTCAAAACGGTCTACGGCGCCGGCAAAGGCAATCTCGAGGAAAAGAGCCGTATCGGCTCGGTCTACCACAATCTCGGCATCGTCAACGGCATCCTCAATGTCGAGGCGGTCCGCATCGCGCAGGCCAAGTTCGGCAACCGCACGCTCACCGGCGACGAAGTCCGCTGGGGCTTCGAGCATCTCAAGCTCGATCCGGCACGCGTCGAGGCGCTGGGCGCCAAGGACCTGTTCCACTCGATCAACGTCTCCTGGGACAATCACGAAGGTGACGGCTACGTGACCTTCCAGCAGTGGGACGGCAAGAAGTGGAACGTCGTCTCCGACTGGATTGCGCCCGACTGGAAGCTGCTGCGTCCGATCATCGAGAAGTCGTCCGAGGCCTATGCCAGGGAAAAGGGCATCAAGATCCGCACGGCCGAAGACGCCGAAGCAGTGGTCAGCAACTGAAGTCCAACAACTCGCGGGCCCGCCACCGGGCCGCCCCCCTTTTCAGCCCTTTACGGTTAGATGGAAGTACAACCCGCCAAAAAACATCAGGTGCGGCACTGGCGGGGTGGGCGGGAACAACACCCGC
>NZ_JAMYLG010000030.1:0-63129 GCF_040317865.1 Mesorhizobium sp. M1365 | reverse complement strand
AGGAGATGAGAACGGTCGCAAAGGCCCCCTCGCCCGGCAGCATGGGGCGCCGGGACGCTGGCTCCCCCTTCTCCCCTTGTGGGAGAAGGTGTCGCCGAAGGCGACGGATGAGGGGTGCTCCAGCTTGGCACCTACCGCACTCCGTCCAACACCCCTCATCCGTCTCGGCGCTACGCGCCGATCCACCTTCTCCCACAGGGGGAGAAGGAAAGGCGCGCAGCGGCCGGATGGTGGGGCATTTATCCCCGAAAGGACGCAGCTGACATGAAGGAAATCTCCTGCAAGCTGCTGGTCATCGGCGCCGGTCCGGGCGGCTATGTCTGTGCCATCCGCGCCGGGCAGCTTGGCATCGACACGGTGATCGTCGAGGCAGGCAGACCGGGCGGCACTTGCCTCAATGTCGGCTGCATCCCGTCAAAGGCGCTGATTCATGCAGCCGAAGAGTTCGAAAAGCTCTCGCACATGGCCGGCGGCAAAAGCCCACTCGGCATAACGGTCGCGGCACCGTCGCTTGATCTCGCGGCGACCATTGCCTGGAAAGACGGCATCGTTAGCCGGCTGAACAACGGCGTCGCCGGCCTGCTGAAGAAAGCTGGCGTGAAGACGGTGCATGGCTGGGCGACATTTCGCGACGGCAAGACCGTTGCCGTCGAGACCGAGATCGGCATGCAGGTGATCCGCGCCGAAACGGTGGTGATAGCGACCGGCTCGGCGCCGGTCGAGCTGCCATCGCTGCCGTTCGGCGGTCCGGTCATTTCGTCGACCGAGGCGCTGGCGCTGAGCGAAGTTCCGGAGAGGCTGGCGGTGGTCGGCGGCGGCTATATCGGGCTGGAACTCGGCATCGCCTTTGCCAAGCTGGGCGCCAAGGTGACCGTGGTCGAGGCGTTGCCGCGCGTGCTGGCGCAATATGATGCGGAACTGACCCGGCCGGTGGTGAAGCGACTGGCCGAACTCGGCATCGAGGTGCTCGTGAACGCCAAGATCAAGGGGCTGTCCACTAAGCGCGACGCGCTGCTGGTCGAGACGAATGGCGGCAAGAACGGCAAGATTGCCGCCGACAAGGTGCTGGTCACGGTCGGTCGCAAGCCGGTGACCGAAGGCTGGGGGTTGGAGCAGATCGACCTCGACATGGCCGGACCCTTCATCCGCATCGACGACCAGTGCCGCAGCTCGATGCGTGGTATCCTTGCCATTGGCGACGTCACCGGCGAGCCGATGCTGGCGCACCGGGCGATGGCGCAAGGCGAAATGGTCGCCGAGATCGTCGCCGGCCACAAACGCAGCTGGGACAGACGAGCGATCCCGGCTGTCTGCTTCACCGACCCGGAGCTGGTCACCGCGGGCCTGTCGCCGGAGGAGGCCAAGACGCGTGGCGAGATCAAGGTCGGCCTGTTTCCCTTCACCGCCAATGGCCGGGCGATGACGAAGTTGGGCGAGGACGGATTCGTCCGGGTAGTGGCGCGGGCGGACAGCCATCTGGTGCTTGGCATCCAGGCCGTCGGCCAGGGCGTGTCGGAGCTGTCCACTGCGTTTGGGCTGGCGCTGGAGATGGGTGCGACGCTGGAGGATATCGCCGGGACGATCCATGCCCATCCGACACAGGGCGAGGGTTTTCCGGAAGCGGCGCTGAAGGCGCTGGGGCACGCACTGCATATCTGAGGGCTCGCGCTCTCCCCCCTTGAGGGGGAGATGGCCGGCAGGCCAGAGGGGGTCGGTTCGACTGGATGCGACCTCCCTTGCGACAGATGGAGGTTGACGCTCTACGCGAGGCGACCCCCTCTGTCGCCTTCGGCGACATCTCCCCCTCGAGGGGGGAGATTACGCAGCTCACCCCGCAAGCCGGCTAACCATCTCGTGCTGCGCATAGGCGCGGCCGAAGCGGTTGGCCAGGAACGCGTCGAGCGCGATGTCCTCCTGCTTGATGAAGCCCCTGGCCGGCAAGCTGCCGTCGGCGAGCATGTCGAGCACCGCGCAGATGGCCGATGCGGTGGTGATCTGGATGGCGCTGCGCACCGTTTCGCCGTCGCGCCTGGCGTAGATCTTGTTGGCGTAGGTCTCCTGCAGCAGACGGCCGTTCTTGCGGCCGCTGACGGTGACGAAGACGATAACCACGTCCTGCAGCGTTGCCGGCAGGGCGCTTTCGAAAATGTCCTTCAGCATGTCGCGGCGGTGGCGCAGGCCGAGGTCGTTGAGCAGCGCCTTCATGATCGCGGCATGGCCGGGATAGCGGATGGTGCGATAGTTCAGCGTGCGCACCTTGCCCTTCAGCGTTTCGGCCAGCGTGCCCAGCCCGCCCGAGGTGTTGAACGCCTCGTAGGTGACGCCGTCGAGCGAGAATTCTTCACGCTCCTCCAGCGGCGGCACTTCGATCAGCTCGCCTTCGACGATCGCCTCGCAAGGCTCGCAATATTCGTTGATGACGCCGTCGGTGCTCCAGGTCAGATTGTAGTTCAGCGCATTCGACGGGTACTGCGGCAGCGCGCCGACCCGCATGCGCACGCTTTCCAGCGTGTCGAAGCGGCCGGCGAGATCGTTGGCAACGATCGAGATGAAGCCGGGCGCCAGACCGCATTGCGGGATGAAGGCGCTGTTGCCGGAGCGCGCCAGTTCCTTGACCCGCCTGGTGCTGACGACGTCCTCGGTCAGATCGAGATAGTGCACGCCGGCGCTGGCCGCCGCCTCGGCGATGCGCGTGGTCAGATGGAAGGGCGCGGCGCTGAGCACCGCGAATTTGCCGGCCAGGGCCGCTTCGAGGGTGCCGGCGGCCTCGATGTCGAGTTCCAGCGTCTCGACCGTTTCAGGCAGTTCGGCCGCGCCGAACTGCGCCGCCGAGCGGTCGACGAGCGTGACCTGGTAGTCGCCCGTGGAAGCCAGCATCTCGGCAATGGTCGAGCCGATCTTGCCGGCGCCGACGACGATGATTTCCTTCATGACCGGTCCCTCGCACCAATGCTAAATTCACGGTTAGAATCGCAGCTTGCCTGTCGAAAGGAAGCGTGAGATTGTACGAAACGCAGCCTCTCTTTGGGCAATGTGCCGGTAAGGTTCGTCGAAATGCTCAGCGATGCCGACCAAGCTCTGCTTTCTCTGCTGCGCACCAATGCGCGCGCCTCGACCGCCGAACTGGCGCGGCGGCTCGGCGTCTCACGAACGACGGTGCAAAGCCGGATCGAGCGGCTGGAACAGCGCGGCATCATCGCCGGCTACGGGGTCAGGCTGTCGCCGGATTACGAGCAGGGGCTGGTCAGGGCGCATGTCCTGCTCACCGTCACCCCCAAGCTTGCCGACAAGGTGGTGCGCAGCCTGCAGGCGCTGGCACCGGTTCGCACGCTGCACTCGGTCAGCGGCAATTTCGACATGATCGTCATCGTCGAGGCGCCGTCGATCAGGGATCTCGACACGCTTCTCGACCAGATCGGCGCCATGGACGGAGTCGAGCGCACGTCGTCGTCGATCATCCTGTCGACGCGGATCGACCGCTGAGCGGGCTGGTGTCGCGGGTCCAGACGCTGGCGCGAAGGATCACCGAGCGCAGTGATCGTTCTGGCGCTCTCGCGGCAAAGCGATATAGGCTTCGAAGATGTTGGATGAGACTCGCAGAGGGGCCGCGTCCTCTCGCGCCAAGCTGACAAGTCGCGCGGTCACGCAACGATTTCCAGAGGAGACCTCCTTGCCCAAGCAGTGTTTTGGAAAATCCCATGTGCCGTTGTCGCCGGCAGTCAGGGCCGGCGATTTCGTCTATGTCTCAGGCCAGGTGCCGGTCGGCACAGACGGGCTGGTGGTCAAGGGCGGCATCGCCGAACAGACCGAGCAGGTGCTGTCGAACGTCAAGGCGGCACTGGCGCTGGCCGGCTGTACCCTGGACGACGTAGTCAAGACGACGGTCTGGCTCGAAGACGCCCGCGATTTCGGCATTTTCAACACCGTCTATGCCAGGCATTTCCCGAAAGACCCGCCGGCGCGCACGACAGTGGAGTCGCGGCTGATGATCGACATCAAGATCGAGGTCGAGGCCGTTGCCTACAGGCCGGCCTGACGGGAAAATGGAGACAGGCGCGATGCAATTCGATCTCCTGATAAAAGGCGGCCGCCTCATCGATCCGGCCTCCGGCCTCGACGCGCAGCGCGATCTGGCGATTGCCGACGGCCGTATCGCCGCGATCGACACCGAAATCCCATTCGAACGTGCCGCCCGCGTCATCGATGCCACGGGCTCGATCGTCGCGCCGGGCCTGATCGACCTGCACAGCCATGTCTATTGGGGCGGCACGTCGCTCGGCGTCGATGCCGACCGGCTCGCCGCAAAGAGCGGCACCACCACCTTCATCGATGCCGGAAGCGCCGGCGCCGGCAATTTCCTCGGCTTTCGCCGCCACGTGATCGAGCGCTCGAAAGTCCGCATCCTGGCCTATGTCAACATTTCCTTTGCCGGCATATTCGGCTTCTCGCAGACCGTGGCGGTCGGCGAGTGCAGCGACCTCCGGCTCTGCGAACCGCGCGAGACGGTAGCGGCGGCTCGCGAGCACGCGGACGTGGTTGTCGGCATCAAGGTCCGCTCGGGTCGCCATGCCGGCGGCGCCAGCGGCATCGCGCCGGTCGATCTCGCGCTCGAAGCCGCCGACAAAGCCGGCCTGCCGCTGATGGCGCACATAGACGAGCCGCCGCCGGGCCGCTCGGAAGTGCTGCCGCGGCTGCGCAAGGGCGACATTCTCACCCACTGCTTCCGGCCGTTTCCCAACGCGCCGGTCTTCGCCTCGGGGGCGGTGCGGCCAGATATGCGGCTGGCGCGCGAGCGCGGCGTCATCTTCGATATCGGCCACGGCATGGGCTCGTTCGATTTCGAAGTGGCCAAGGCGATGCTCGGCGAGGGGCTGGCGCCGGACGTGATCAGCAGCGACGTGCATCTCTACTGCGTCGACGGGCCGGCCTTCGACATTCTGGTGTGCATGTCGAAGCTGCTGGCGCTCGGCATGCCGCTGGTCGAGGTGCTGCGCGCCGCGACACAGCGGCCGGCCGAAGCGATCGCCAGGCCCGATCTCGGCAGGCTGGCGGTGGGTGCGGTCGGCGACATCGCGGTGCTGCGGCTGCGTCCGGGCCGCTTCACCTTTGTCGATTCGGTCGGCGCCTCGCTGGTCGCCGAGCAAAGGCTGGTCTCGGACGGAATCGTGGTCGGCGGCAGCTGGTGGCCGAACGAGGCGGTGGACGATCTCGGCGAAACCGAGCGTTTCGAAGCGCATGCGCACGACACGCATGTCGAGGTGGCGAGCCGGCATTTCGGGCGTGGGTGATCTCCCCCCTTGAGGGGGAGATGTCGCCGAAGGCGACAGAGGGGGTCGGTTCGACCGGGCTCGTCTTCCTGCAACGGATGGAGGCTGGCGCTCGACGCGCGGCGACCCCCTCTGGCCTGCCGGCCATCTCCTCCTCAAGGGGGGAGATCACAGCTTCACCGCCCCGCCGCTCCATAAACCGGCGTCGCAATGCCTTCCATCCTCGCCTTGATCTGCAGCGCGACGTACTTCGAATAGAAGCGCGACAGCGCCAGATTGCCGCCGTGGAACCACAGCGCTTCCTGTGCCGTCGGCTTCCACATGTTGCGCAATTCGCCTTGCCACGGACCCGGGTCGCCTTTCACGCCCGAGCCAATCCCCCAGCACGGGCCGACCTTGTCGGCGACTTCGCGCGAGACGATCGCCGCCACGGTTTCGTTCATCGAGAGATAGCCGGTGCAGGCGATGATTGCGTCGGCCGCCAGTTCGGTGCCGTCGTCGAAGAGGATGCCTGTCGGCGTCAGCGACTTGATCCCGACGCCGCTGCGGATGCCGATCTCGCCATCGATGATCAGGTCGCAAGCGCCGACATCGATGTAGAAGCCCGAGCCGGTGCGGTAGGCCTTCATCAGGAGCCCGGTCTCGTCGTCGCCGAAATCGATGGCGAAGCCGGCGCCGCGCAAGCGGTCGTAGAAGGCCGCGTCGCGCGCCTTGATGATGTCGTAAAGCGCCCGCTGGCCTTGCGGCAGCAGCGCGAACGGCGTCGAGGCGACGATCATGTCGGCCTTCTCGGTGGTGATGCCGCGGGCCAGCGCCTTTTCCGAAAAGATCTCGAAACCGATCTCCATCAGCGTGTCCGACTTGACCACCGTCGTCGGCGAGCGCTGGACCATCGTCACCTCGGCGCCGCTCTCCCAGAGGTCGACGCTGACGTCATGGCCGGAACTTGCGGCGCCGATGACGGCGACCTTTTTGCCGCGGAATTTCTCGCCGCTGGAATACTGGCTGGAATGCAGGATCTCGCCGTTGAAGACATCGGCACCCGGCAGGTCGATGCGCCTGGGCGGGCCATAGGCGCCGGTCGCAAAGACGATATGCTTCGGCTTTAGCGTGATGCGCTCGCCGGCGCGATCGAGTTCGACCGTCCAGACCCTTTCGGTCTCGTCATAGGACGCGCTCACGCATGTCGTGGAGGTCCAGTAGTTGAGCTCCATGACGCGCGTATACATCTCCAGCCAGTCGCCCATCTTGTCCTTGGGCGTGAACACGGGCCAGTTCTCGGGAAACGGTATGTAGGGCAGATGGTCGTACCAGACCGGGTCGTGCAGCACGAGCGAGCGGTAGCGATTGCGCCAGGAATCGCCGGCCTGAGCGTTCTTCTCGATGACTATGGCCGGCACGGCCAATTGCCGGAGCCGGGCGCCCAGCATGATGCCGCCCTGGCCGCCGCCGATGACCAGGCAATAAGGCTGCTGGCCGGCGCCGAGTTCACGCGTCTCGCGCGCCCTCGCCTCCAGCCAGGTCTCGCGCTCCGGATCGGCCTTGTGGCGGACACCCAGCGGCCGCGCCGGGCCCTTGCGCTCCTCAAACCCCTTGAGATCGCTCATCGCGGTAAACAGTGTCCGGCATTTGCCGTCCCTGAGGCGCATGATGCCTTGGCCCCACGCCGATGACGTCTCGAAAGAAAACCAGGCTTCGATCGTGCCTTCGTCCGAAGTCGCTTCGCCGCTGAGCTGCCACCGGGCAGGTTTTGTCGTTGCCAGCGTCGCCGCCAGCATGTCGCGGATCGCGACGCGGCCCTCCATCGTCCTGACGTTCCAGGTGAAGGTCAAGAGATCGCGCCAGTAGCAGTCCTCGACGAACAAATTGGTTGCCGCCTCGACGTCGCCGGCCTCGAGCGCCCGGGCAAAGGAATCGAGCCAGGTGGCAGCCTGTTTCGTCGGTGCGATGTCGAGCATCTGTCTTGCCTAACTTCCAGTGGCCTTTGCGCTGACCTCATTCTTACCCTTTCCCGGTTCTTTGCGGGAGAGGGTAAGGGCCGTGCAAACAGTCCGGAAGCTAAGGGCGCAGCGTAGGCCGAAGCGACTGCCGCTGCCGTCAGGCCCGCGCGCGGGCCTGATCCGAACCGCTATCCAGCCATGCGAGATCGTGCGGCGAAAGTGAGATGTCGAGCGCCTGGAGGCTGTCTTCCAACTCGTCGAGCGTGCGCGGCCCGATCAGCGGGACGGACGGAAACGGCTGCGCCAGCACATAGGCGAGCGCGACGTGGATCGGGCTTTTGCCCAGCCGTTTGGCGAGCTCGATGGCGCGGTCGCGACGGCCGAAATTCCTCTCCGAATACCAGACCCGGACCAGCTCCTCATTATCGCGCCGGTCGCGCCCGGCGCGGTCGGTGAAGAAGCCGCGGCCCTGGCTCGACCAGGCGAAATTCGGCATCTGCCGGGCGGCGAGCCAGGCCTTCCATTCGTCGCTGGAGGAGGTGACGCAGCCTGCCCAGATCGGCTCCAGCATCTCGGCCAGCGAGAAATTGTTGGAAAGCGCGCCGGGCTTCTGCTTGCCGGTGCGCTCGGCATAGGCAATCGCCTTGTCCATGCGGTCCATCGTCCAGTTCGAGCCGCCGAACGGACCGCGAATGCGGCCGGCCTTGACCTCGCGGTCCATCGCATCGACGAACTCGTCGACCGGCACGTCCGGATTGTCGCGGTGCATGAAATAGACGTCGATATGGTCGGTCTGCAGCCGTTCGAGCGACTGGGTGAGCTGCTTGCCGATGACGTCGGGATAGCAGAGCGGCGAGTGCGCGCCCTTGCCGATGACCACCGACTGCTCGCGCACGCCGCGGTTCTTCAGCCACTGGCCGAGCAGCGTCTCGGTATAGCCGGAACCGTAGACGAAGGCGGTGTCGAACAGATTGCCGCCGGCCTCGAAATAGGCATCGAGCAGGATGGCGCCCGACGAAAAGGTGCGGAAATCCTCGAAGCCGAGCGCCAGGCACGAGGCCGGCCGCGGCAGGCCCGGAATGCTGCGCTTGGGGATGGCGGTTCCGCCGGAGCGCAGCTTCCGTCCGGAGATCGTGTTGACGCGCTTTGCCGGTTTCTCGATGTCGTATTCGAGCCCGATTGCGGCCCGCCATTTGTCGAGCACGCGCAGATTGCCGAGACTGTCGGCCCAGCCCATGCCGGGCCAGGCGAACTCCTGCTTTCCGCCGAGAATGGCCTCGCCGGCGGCGTCGACCTCAAATGCGTACAGCCAGCCGTCCTCCGTGACCTCGACCACCTCGGTGTCACCCGGACGGATGATGCGGATTTCGCCGGTGCCGCCTTGCTGGCCGCCGGCATACCAGAAATCCGCCACCTCGATGCGGCCTTTGCTGCCGAGAATACGCAAGACATTGTCCTGAGCGAGCGAGATGCTGCAGGACACTTCCGCGACGATGCCGCCCGGAAAATGCAACAGCGCCGACGCCCATTCGTCGACGCCGGATTGGCCGAGATGCGCAGCGCCGACGACTTTGTCCGGCTCGGCGAAGGGCTTTCCCACTGCTGCGCCGGCAATCAGCCGCGCCATCGAGACGGGATAACCGCCGACATCGAGAATGCCGCCGCCGGCGAGATCCTTGGCGTAAAGCCGGTGCTCCGGCATGAAGCCCGGCATGGCGAAGCCGAAGCTGGATTTGATCATCTTGATGTCGCCGATCGCGCCGGCCCTGATCAGCTCGACCAGCTTGGCCGTCTGCGGATGCAGCCGGTACATGAAGGCTTCGCCGAGAAAGGTGCCGGCCTTGCGCGCGGCATGGATCATGGCGTCCGCTTCGAATGCGGTCAGGCCAAGCGGCTTTTCGCAAAGCACGTGCTTTCCGGCCTCGGCCGCCTTGATCGCCCATTCGGCATGGCTCGGATGCGGCGTCGAAATATAGATCGCGTCGACATCCGGATCGCCAACCAAAGCCTCGTAGCCGTCCAGGATGCGGGCGCCGGGGAAAGCCTCGGTGAGCCCCGACTTGCCGGGATTGCGCGCCCCTAAGGCGACCAATGTGCCGGTGCGCGAATGGGCGACGCCCCCGGCAAAAGCCTTGGCGATGTTGCCGGGCCCGAGAATGCCCCAGCGAACTTTTTCTGGTTTGGACGTCATGTCAAATCTCCGTGGGGTGGCCGCGAGCAATCGCGATCGGACAAAAGAAAGATGGGTTAGCGAATGCGTGCGCCGGTGGCGTCGAAGAGAAGCGAGCGGTCGGCTTTGATCGACACCACCAGGTCGTCGCCGTTCGCGCGATGCCGCGAGGCCTCGCGCTCGATGATCAGTTCCTCGCGTCCGCCACCGGTACCGGAATTGGCATAGACATAGCTCACCGATCCCAAGTGCTCGGCGACGTCGGCCTTGAGGGTAAGGTCGCAATCGCCCTGGCCGGCGTCGAAGAAATGCTCCGGCCGCACGCCAAGCACAACATCGCCGCCTGTTGCAGGCAAGGCATCCGAAAGCGGCTTGCGCAGTCGCGCGCCGCGATGATTGACCAGTTGGACGACCGCCACACCGTTGTCGGCCCCGACCATTTTTGCCGCCAGGAAGTTCATTTTCGGCGAGCCGACGAAGCCGGCAACGAAGCGGTTGGCGGGGTCGTCGTAGAGATCGAGCGGCGCGCCGATCTGCTCGATATTGCCGGCGTTGAGCACAACGATCCTGTCGGCCAGCGTCATTGCCTCGGTCTGGTCGTGCGTCACATAGACCATGGTAACGCCGAGTTCCTTATGAAGGCGCGATATCTCGACGCGCATCTGCACCCGGAGCTCGGCATCGAGATTGCTGAGCGGTTCGTCGAACAGGAACACTTGCGGCTCACGCACGATGGCGCGGCCGATGGCGACGCGCTGGCGCTGGCCGCCCGACAATTGCCGCGGCCGCCGCTTCATCAGCTCGGCGATACGCAGGATTTCGGAAGCCCGCTTCACCCGCCGCTCGGTATCTGCCTTGGGGTTGCCGGTCATTCTCAGGCCGAAGCTCAGATTCTGCTCGACCGTCATGTGCGGATAGAGCGCGTAGGACTGGAACACCATGGCGATGCCGCGATCGGCCGCCTCGACGTCGTTCACCACCTTGCCGCCAATGGCGATCTCGCCGTCGCTGATGTCCTCGAGTCCGGCGATCATCCGAAGCAGCGTGGACTTGCCGCAGCCGGAAGGGCCGACGAAGACGACGAATTCGCCGTCATCGATGTCGATATTGGCACCGTGGACGATCTCGAAGACGCCGAAGCGCTTGATGACGTTTTTGAGTGTGACTGCCGCCATGCTGATCCTTACTTGATGGCGCCGGCGGCGATGCCGGCAACGAAATGGCGCTGCAGAAGCACGAACACGACGAGCATTGGCGCCGTCAGCATCACCGCGCCCGCCATGATGCCGCCCCAGGACACCTTGGTGAGACCGATCAGCGTGCCGAGCGCCACGGGCGCGGTCATCGCGCCCGGCTTGGAATTGATCAGCAGCGGCCAGAGATAGTTGTTCCAGGAGGCAAGGAAGAGGATGATGGCGAGCGCCGCCAGCATCGGCCGCGCCAGAGGCAGTGCGACGAACAGGAATATCCGCCATTCCTTGACGCCCTCGACCTTGGCGGCGTCGAACAGCTCGTGCGGCATCATCGAAAAACTCTGCCGCATGAAGAGCACGCCCAGCGAATTGAACAGCGGCGGCACGATCAGCGCCACCCAGGTGTTGGCGAGCTTGAAGTCGCGCGCCACCATGATGAATTGCGGGATCAGCACGACCGCATAGGGCAGCGTGATGGTGCCGAAGATGATGGCGACGACCATGCCCTTGCCGAAGAAGTTGTAACGCGCCAGCGCCCAGCCGGCCATCGAGGTCAGCATCACCGACAGGAAGGTATAGGTCACCGCCACCGAGACGGAGATGCCGATGGCGCCGATGAAATTGGTGCCGCGCTGCAGATTGCTGACATTGTCGAGGAAATTGCCATGCGGCAAAAGCTCGATGTCGGGGCTGAAGATGCCGTTGTCGGGCATCGTCGAAAAAACCACCATCATCCATAGCGGAAACAGCCAGACCAGTGCCAGCGGCGTCAGGAACAGATGCAGCGCGATGCTGCGTCCCAATCTGGCCTGGGAGCGGCTGACTCTTGAGTGCGAGGTCATTTCGGTTCCCTCGTCAGCCATATCTGCACCAGCGAAATGGCGATCGCCAGCCCGGCCATGGTGTAGGCGACGGCCGAAGCGTAGCCGAAATTGAGCGACCGGAAGCCCTGGCGGTAAAGCAGCAGCCCGAGCGTTTCGGTGCCGCCGCCCGGCCCGCCGCGCTCGGTGATCAGGAAGGGCTCGGTGAACAGCTGCATGGTGCCGATGATCGACAGCACGGCGCAGAACACGATGATCGGCTTGAGCAGCGGCAACGTGATGTAGAAGAACTGTTTGACCTTGCTGACCCGGTCCAGGGTCGCCGCCTCGTAGACATCCTCGGGAATCGACTGCAGGCCGGCGAGCAGGATGATGGCGTTGTAGCCGGCCCAGCGCCACGTCACCGCCATCATGATCACCGCCATCGCCGGGGTGACGTTGGTAAACCAGTCGACACTGGGCAGGCCGATGCTGTTCAGCAATTTGTTGATGATGCCGTAGTCGAGATTGAACATCAGCCGGAAAACCGCCGAATAGGCGACCTCGCCGACCACGACCGGCGCGAAGAAGGCAAAGCGGAACAGGCCACGGGCCTTGAGCAGTGGCGAATTCAAAAGCACCGCCATCACAATCGCCAGCGAAATCATCACCGGCACCTGGATGACAAGGATCAGCAATGTGTTCTTCAAGGCATTGAAGAAGGCCGGATCGCCGATCAGCCGGCCCCAGTTGAAGGTCGGCGCGAAGCGCCACGGCACGGTGCGCGTCGCCTGGAACGAGATCAGGAAGGAATCGATGATCGGCCACAGCCAGAAGATCGAAAAAATCAGCAGATACGGCGCGAGGAAGCGATACGCCGTGGCGTTCTGGTAGCGCATCGTTTCCTCCTTTCTGCTTTCAAGTTCTTGCCTTCTCCCCTTGTGGGAGAAGGTAGATCGGCGCGTAGCGCCGAGACGGTTGAGGGGTGATGGCCGGAGTGCCGCCGGCGCCAAGCTGGAGCACCCCTCATCCGTCGCCTTCGGCTCCCCTTCTCCCACAAGGGGAGAAGGGGAGCCGCGCGCTCGGAGCCGCCTCGTCTAGATCACGACTTGACGGGCAGGCCGGTCGCCGCGGCGATCTGGCTTGCGGCATCGTCGAGCGCTGCCTTGGCGTCGGGATAGCCGCCGGCCAGATATTTGGTCTGCACCGCGCGGATGATGATTTCGGCGTCGCTCTGGAACGGCGTGCCGCGGCTGGGGACGACCTTGGGCAAGGTGCCGAGGATGTCCTTCCACACGGCTTGGCCACCCCAATAGGGCAGGCCCTCGGAGACATAAGGGTCGTTGAGCGCCGAGATCAGCGACGGCACCAGGCCGAAGCCTTTCAGCATGGTGATCTGGCCCTCATTCGTCGCAAGCGTGTATTTCAGATAGGCGTAGGCGGCTTCCTTGTTCTTCGACACCGAGGTGATGGCGAGCGAGGAGCCGCCGAGATTGGCGGCGCGCGGACCGTCGGCGGTCAGGCTCGGCATCAGATAGACGCCCCATTTGCCTGCCCCATCGGGCGATTCGGTGCGCACGGTGCCTTCATACCAGCCGCCATACATCTGCGTGGCGACCTTGCCGGCGGTGTTGTTGGTGATCTTGGTGCTCCAGTCGGCAGAGGAAATGATGCCGGCGTCCTTCATCTCCTTGATCTTGGTCATAGCATCGACGCATTTGGGCTGGTTGACCGTGATCGATTGCCCGTCGGCGGAGAAGTAGGCGCAACCCTGCTCGTTGGAGATCATGCGGAAGAATTCGGAATCGCCGTTGAAATCGGCGTTGGTCATCGTGACGCCGGGATTGGCGGCCTGGATTTTCTTGGCGGCGGCGATGAAGTCGTCCCAGGTCTTGATCGAGGACGGATCGACGCCAGCCTTCTCGTAGAAGTCGCGGCGGTAGAACATCGCCACTGGACCGGAATCCCAGGGCATCGCATAGGCCTTGTCGTCAACCTCGAGCTCGGTACGCTTGAAGTCGGGGAATTTTGCCTGGTCTTCCGCGGTGTAGCCGAGCGTATGCAGGTCGACGAAGCAATCCGGGAACTGGCTCCAGTAGTTTTCGGCTTCGCCGTTCTCGATCGTAACGATGTCAGGCAGCCCCTCGCCGCCGGCGGCACAGCCGGCGATTGATTTGTCGTAGGTCGGCTGGTTGCCAAGGTCCTCGACCGTCACCTTGATGTCGGGATACTGCTTGTTGAAGCCCGCTATGGTGGCCTTCAGCGACGAAGCGGCGATATTCCAGCTCCAGATCGTGATTTCACCGGACTGCGCAAAGGCCGGGCTGGAGCCCAAGGCAAGCGCGAGCGCGGCGCAGGTCAATTTTATGCGCATTGAAATCCTCCCATTTCAGTTGCTCTCTGTTTGCGAGCGTGGCTAGACTAGGCCTCGGGAAAGCCTTGT
The DNA here is from genome assembly GCF_040317865.1 of Mesorhizobium sp. M1365. Lineage (NCBI taxonomy): Bacteria > Pseudomonadati > Pseudomonadota > Alphaproteobacteria > Hyphomicrobiales > Phyllobacteriaceae > Mesorhizobium > Mesorhizobium sp. M1365. The sequence goes on along the minus strand of NZ_JAMYLG010000030.1, from coordinate 49,316 downwards.
CCGCGACAAAGGGAATAAGAAATGAGCGGAAAGTAAGATGCCGGAAAGGCCGTTTTACCAGCCTGGCGCCAGCAGCGTGGAGGGCCTGCCGCTGCTGCTGCAGATGTTCCACACCCAGCCCCTGGTGATGCTAAAGCCGCATTGGCACGCCCAGGTCGAGGTGAATTTCATCGTGCGCGGCGCCGTGCATTACCGCATGGACGGGCACGGGCTTTCGCTTTCTGCGGGTGACATGTGCCTGTTCTGGGGCGGCCTGCCGCACCAGATGGACGAAGCGTCCGACGATGCCATCTATGCCGGCGCGCATTTGCCGCTGGTGCATTTCTTCCGGCTGCATTTGCCCGTCGATGTCCGCAACAGGCTGATGACCGGCGCGACGCTGGTGACCGACGCCACCGACCGGTCGGACGACCACAATTTCGAGCGCTGGAATCGCTATGCCCGCTCCGGCGACCCGGTCAAGGCCGAGCATGCCGTCAACGAGCTTTTGCTGCGGCTGGAGCGGGTGCGCTTCGAGCCTTACCGGCTGGTGCCCGAAACCCCGGTCGAACAGGAGATAGGCAGTCCCTTCGATCAGCAATCGCTGCGCAATGTCGGGCGCATGTGCGACTTCATCGCCGAGAATTTCCTCTACGAGATCGATTGCGTCGACATCGCCGCGGCGGCCGATATCCATCCCAAATACGCCATGAGCATATTCAAGAAATCGACCGGCATGACGCTCAATGAATATGTGAACTTGCTGCGCCTCAGCTACGCGCAGGCGCTGCTGATGCATCAGGATGCCAATGTGCTGCGCGTCGCCATGGAATCGGGCTTTGGCTCGCTCAGTGCCTTCAACAAGTCGTTCCGCAAGCTTTCCGGCATGTCGCCGTCGGATTTCCGCAGGGGCGTGGCCAGCGCCAGATAACGGCTGGATTCAAGCGATAATATCCAGGCGCCTCGGCAGGCGGTTCATCGGCGACGGCCCGTTGGCGGTGATCAGGAACTGGTCCTCGAGATTGAAGCTGGCGAGACCGTCGATGTAGAGCGGGATTTCGAATGCCAGCACCATGCCGGCCTCGATCACGACATTGCTGTCGGCCGAGATGAACGGCCATTGCTCGGAAAACACGGAATTGCCGACGCCGTGGCCGAAATGGCCGCGGCGATAGGAACGCAGGCCCTGGCGCGCCAGGCTTTCGCTGGCGGCGCGATGCACGGCGGCTAACGGCTTTCCGGGCATAAGCGCGGCAAGCCCGTCGGCGAAGGCGCGTTCGGCTATCGCATGCAATTCGGCCTGTTCGGGCGACGGCGGCCCGAAGGTGAAATTCCGCGACATATCCGAGGCATAGCCGTTCACGCTGCACACCATGTCGGCCTTCAGCGGATCGCCGGCGGCGGCGACGACGTCGGCGCCTTTTGGGCGAGCGCCCAGCGTGACGTATTCCGCCGTCGAGATTTGCTGCGACGACCCGGCGGCTGCATCCGCGACGCCTTGCCGGTAAAGCGCGACCAGCTCAGACTGACGCATGCCGGTCGTCGCATGCTGCTGCAGCCGCGACAGGCCGGCTTCCGACAGGGCGATGCCCTGCTGCAGAAGGTCGATCTCGCTCTGCGATTTGATTGCCCGCAGCCTGTCGAGAACCGGCGAGCCGTTGACCAGGGCAGTGCCCGGCAACATTGCCTGCATCGCGGAAAAATCGCTGGCCGAGACGAAATCCAGCTCGATGCCGAGCGTCGCACGCTCCAGCCCGAATTCTGCGAGGATCGTTTTCAGCTCGCGGACGGAGCGGGCAAGCTCGAAGGTCGCCGGACGTGAAAAACCGGGGGCGCGGCCAACCAGGCCGGCCTCGATGCGCTGCGCAACAGGCCGGTCGGCCGTCGCCGGCTCGAGCGACGCCGATTCGATCCAGATCGCATGCGTGCGCAGCACGGCGCCGGCCATCGCCGCCCGGAGCCGGGCAGCCTGGAAATCCGCCACCACGACGCCGAGCGGCAGGTCGCCTCGCTTGGAAATAACGACGAAACCGGCACCGGCCCGCCGGAACAGGCCGGCCGGGCCGATCCAGGCACCGGTGGCATATTGGAACGCCTCGGGCTCGCAAAGCACCAGCGCCTCGATGCCGGCGCGCTGCATCAGGTCAGTTGCGCGCTCGCGGTCGACAAAGCCGGCCATGGGATCTCCTCGAATGCACTCGAATCCGACGCCGATGCGGCGTCGTTTGGCCTTAGCGTAGCTTCAGTGCCGCCGTGGAGCAGCTTTTTTCTGGAAGCGCTGTTCACCTTGAGAGTTCGTCGTCGGGAAACGAAAAAGCCGCGGCGAACCACGGCTTTCAACGCGACAAGTGGTCTGTTTGGAATGCTTACTCGGTTTCGTCAGAGGTGTCGTCGGCAGTGTCTGCCGCGTCTTTCGCGGCCTTCCTGTCCAGCGCTGCCTGCAAGGCCAGCGTAGCCTGCGGTGAGGCCGGTGTCGTGGCAACGACCGCCATTGCATGAGCAACGCCGGTCGTCGACTTGTCCTTGGCCGCGGCGGAAGTGGCGGCTCCGTGTCCCTGCGAGCCGGCCCCGGCCGAGTTTCCGCCGTTACCGTTGCTGCCGCCATTGCCGTTGCCATTGCCATTGCCCCCGGGAGCAGCGAGTACCGGAGATGCGACAAGGGTGAGAGCGGCTACAGTCGCGAATAGACAGGTGCGCGTTTTCATAGTTCCTCCTTCGAGTCGCCCTCCCGCCAGGATGGGTTTCAGATGAAAAACGTCAGGACTTTCGAATCCGAAAGTCGGCTGTTACCTAGCTTTGTTCAAATACAGTATTCTACAAGACGGACCTTGGTCCGAAATCGATACGCAAAAGTCCTGGATTTTATCGACAGCGTACTTCGGACGACCGCAGCGGCGGGATTTTTGCTGCCGGCAGATCCGGCGCCGCTACAGCGCAGTGTGCGTCGGCTGACATCAGGCTAGGGTCGAGGAAACCTAGTTGCTCGACCATCGGTGAGATCATTCAAGGCGATTGAGAAACATTCCACATCTCCTGAAGTTGGGAGCGCAGGTGCGCTTTTGAGGTGCCAAAATGTTTGATGCCGGCGGGCTTTTGGGAGGAAGCCATGATCCGCGTCACGCCTGCATTTCGTGTTTCGCGCCGCCGCGCGTTGCAGTTTGGCCTGGGAGCAACGCTCGCTTCGGCCACCGGCCTTGCCCCGGTTTCCCGGGCCTATGCACAGGATGAGGTCAAAGGCGAAGACATTTTTTTCCGGTTCGCCCTCAATCTCGAATATATATGGAAGCCGAATATTACCTGCGCGGTACAACCGGAAAAGGGATCGAAGACTCGGATGCTGGCCCGAAGGCCGGCGCTGTCGTTGGCGGCAAACAGGTCAGCTTTGACACGCCTGCAATCGGCGAGTTCATGCGCCCATGGCGTCCAAAAAGCTAGTGAGTTCAATTGGCTCGCCCGAAAAGAGTCGAACTCCTGACCCCTAGATTCTGGTCTGAGAAGTCAAGATCTAGGCGGTTCGAACGCGTCCCCTACTCCGTCAACGCTCCGGCTTCCCACCGCCAAGGCACATCATGGTTTAGGAGCTTGGCTTAGACGCTCGAAGTGAAGTACCCAGCCCATATCTTATTCCATTCTGGAGTTTCCACGTTTTTCGCAGCGGTCAAGGCCGCCGAGAATCCGAGATGGTCAATACCAGTGAAATGATGCAGGTTCTTCTGGACCACGTGGCAAGCAGGCCGCTGAGCAGACGTAGCTTCCTGGTTTCAGCATATGGACCCTCTTTGTAATACGAATTGAAAATTGCGCCCTCATGTTTCAGAACAGGTCGGTAGACCCGCGAGGATGATTTCGAATCCTGCGGGTCGCTCACGGTCCTCAAGGCGAGAATTCTAAGAGACGTTCAACAATGACCCAGCACGCAGAAAACGCTCGAATTCTCATGTACAGCCACGACACGTTCGGGCTCGGCCATTTGCAGCGCTGCCGGACTATCGCGCATTCACTGGTCGAGGATTTCCGCGGACTTCAGGTGCTCATCATTTCGGGTGCGACTATAGCTGGCGCCTTCGATTACCGCGCCCGTGTCGACTTCGTGAAGATCCCCAGCGTCATCAAGCTGCGCAACGGCGAATACACCTCGCTGGAAAAGGACATCGATCTGCATGAGACGCTAAGGATGCGCCAGTCGATCATCCGCCATACAGCTGAGACCTTCCGGCCCGATATCTTCATCGTCGACAAGGAACCGCTCGGCCTGCGCGGTGAGATTGAGGACACGCTGTCCTACCTCAAGACGCGGGGCACCACGCTGGTGCTTGGCCTGCGCGAGGTGATGGATGCGCCGCATCTGCTCGAAGCAGAGTGGGCACGCAGAGACGTGATGCGCAAGATAGGCGTCTTCTATGACAAGGTCTGGGCCTATGGTCCGCCGGATTTCTACGATCCGTTGACGGGCTTGGATGTGCCCCCGGCTGTCAGGGCAAAGATGAGGTTCGTCGGGTTCCTGCAACGGAGCCTGCAGCGGAACGAGTTGCCCGGCCACCGGCCCGAGGGCGACTATATCCTCGTTACTACCGGTGGCGGCGGTGACGGCGCCGATCTGATCCACGACGTCATCGATGCCTATCAGCAGGATCCGCAATTGCAGCATAGAGCCCTGATCGTGCTTGGGCCTTACATGCCGGCGCGCAAGCGCAACAAGCTGCTCAAGAAGGGGTCCAAGATCCCTTACATCAAGATCATCGAGTTCGACAACCGCATGGAAGACCTGATTGCCGGCGCCAAGGCGGTAGTGGCGATGGGCGGCTACAACACCTATTGCGAGATACTGTCTTTCGACAAGCCGGCGCTGATCGTGCCGCGCGTCGAGCCCCGCCGGGAACAACTGATCCGCGCACGGCGCGCAGCCGAACTCGGCCTCATCGAGATGCTTTTGCCGGAAGAAGCCGAGGATTCCCGGCGGTTTGCTGATGCACTGAAGGTGCTGCCGGACCGGCCCCGCCCATCGCAGAGCAATCCGCATCTGACGCTGGAAGGGCTGCCTCATATTTCCGAAATCGTTGCGGAACTGCTCGACCGGCGGGCCGGCCATCACCTTTCGGTCATTGAAGGAATGACCTGAGTTGCAACATCGCAAGATCGTCGTGGTTCTGAAGGGTTATCCGCGGCTGTCCGAAACCTTCATCGCGCAGGAACTGCTCGGTCTTGAGCGTGCGGGGTTCGACCTGATACTCGTCGCGCTCAGGCGGCCGACCGACGAAAAACGCCACCCCGTGCATGACGAGATCAAAGCGCCCGTCCATTATCTGCCGGAATATCTGCATGAAGAGCCGCTGCGCGTGCTTCGCTCGCTGTTTGCCTATGTGCTGCGTCCGGGCTTCTGGCGCGCGCTCGGATCGCTGGCTGCCGATATGCCCCGCGACTTTACGCGCAATCGCGCGCGCCGCTTCGGGCAAGCGCTCGTGCTGGCGGCCGAATGGCCGGAAAACGCGGGCTGGCTGCATGCACATTTCGCGCACACGCCTGCATCGGTGACGCGCTATGCCAGCCAGCTTCGTGGCCAGCCCTGGACCTGCTCTGCCCATGCCAAGGACATCTGGACTTCGGCGGACTGGGATCTGGCCGGCAAGCTTTCCTCGGCGCGCTGGACGGTCACCTGCACGAAAACCGGCTTCGATCGTCTGAAAAAACTCGCTAACGGCAACTCGTCTGTGCATCTGAGCTATCATGGGCTCGACCTTGATCGCTTCGGCAGTTTCGGCGAGGCGCGAAAGCAGCATGACGGCTCGGCTCCGGACGAACCGGTTGTCGTTCTGAGTGTCGGGCGCGCCGTTGAAAAGAAAGGTTACGATACGTTGCTGGAGGCCCTTGCCCTGTTGCCCGGCGATTTGGCGTGGCGTTTCGAGCATATCGGCGGCGGCGAAGAACTGGAACGGTGCAAGGCGCTGGCGCAAAAGCTCGGCCTGGATGGTCGCGTCTCTTGGAAAGGCGCGCTTGCGCAGGAGGAGGTGCTTGAGCACTACCGCCGTGCCGACATCTTCGCCCTGGCCTGCAGGATCACCGCAACTGGCGACCGCGACGGTCTGCCGAACGTTCTGGTGGAGGCGGCTAGCCAGCGGCTTGCCTGCGTGTCGACCGATATTTCCGGCGTGCCGGAGCTTTTATCGCCGGATGAAACGGGGTTGCTGGTTCCGACGGAAGACCCGATTGCCCTGGCACAGGCGCTGGAGCGCCTGATCCGTGATCCCGTGCTCCGCGACCGCCTCGGCGACGCCGCAGAGCGGCGCGTGCGCGGCAATTTCGATCATATGGCAAGCATTGGACAGCTCAAGGAACTGTTCGAGCGGGAGTGGCGGGCCGCCGAATGAAGCGGCTGCGCGCTTTCTTCTATGTCCAGCACCTGCTCGGCATCGGCCATCTCGCGCGCGCCAGCCGCATTGCGGCGGCTCTGGTCGATGACGGGTTTGACGTTACCGTCGTGACCGGCGGAGCGCCGATCGCCGGGTTTCCGGGACTGGGTGTACAATCTGTAACTCTGCCACCTGTCACCTCCGGTGATGAAGGATTTTCGGGACTTGTCGACCTGCAAGGCAACCCGATCGACGATGATTTCAAGAAATGGCGTTCAGAGATGCTGCTGCAGGCATTCCGGGATTGCAGGCCTGATATCGTCATTGTCGAGGCGTTTCCATTTGGACGCCGGCAGATGCGTTTCGAACTCTTGCCGCTGATCGAGGCCATCGACGCGACGTCGCCCAGACCGCTGCTGGCGACGTCCGTCCGTGATATCCTCCAGGAGCGCGTCAAGCTGGGCCGAAACGAGGAAACGGTCGATCTCATCAACGGGCATTTCGATCTTGTTATGGTCCACGGCGATCCGGCTTTCGCAACCATCGACAAGACATTTCCACTGGCTGGGGCGATCAGGGCCGAGGTCACCTACACGGGGCTCGTTGCCGCGCCGCCGTCGCCCGCGGCCTCCGAGCGCTTCGACGTTCTGGTGTCAGTTGGCGGCGGGGCTGCCGGAAAGAGCCTTGTCAGATCCACCATCGCAGCGGCGCGGAATGCCAACAACGCTTGGAAATGGTGTTTGATCACCGGCCCAAACCTGCCGAAAGACGAGTTTGACGCGATCGCACGCGATGCCACGCCGGGCCTGTCCATCTTCCGGTTCCGCGAGGATTTCGCCAGCCTGCTGACCGGCGCCCGCCTGTCAGTCTCGCAGGCGGGTTACAACACGGTCTGCGATGTCCTGCGCGCGGGCTGTCGCTCCCTGCTCGTCCCATTTGCAGCCGGCGGGGAAACCGAACAGACGGTTCGCGCCCTGATGCTCGAAGAACTCGGTCTTGCAACGGTGCTGATGGAAAAGGACCTGACGCCTGAAGGTTTGGCGCAAGCGGTCGAACAAGCGCTTGTGGAACCGACGCCATCTGCGCATCGTCTCGATCTGGAAGGCGCGCGTCGCTCCGCGCAAATCCTGCGCGAGCGGCATCGAACATGGTCCCTAAACGTGGGGCCCGGTTTCGGAAAAGTTCATGATTAAACAGACGATAGATCCTAGAGCGGTTCATCGTTTCACGCAGAACCGCTCTGTCTCTTTGTTTTGACGCAATTCCGGACGGAAAGCCGTTTCCACACTTTCCTGCAAATGCCCTAACGCGCGTCGCGTCTGGTGAGATTCGTGCGACGCGCTTCAAGTCCTGTTTTTATGCGTGTCGTTGGCCCAAACCGCTACGCGCTTTTGGGCGAAATGCATTAAACAGTTCCAATCAGCATGAAGCGCGTATAATTTTTTGTCGGCAGTTCGCCGGAGAACCGCACCTCCCGTAGCGCCGCCATTTCCTCGAAGGCTGCAAGCGAAGCCACGCAGTTGATGTGCGTCGGCTCGCTGAAATAATCGTTCGATTGCAGCAGTACATTCGTGCCCGGCGGAAGCAGAGCAAGCCAGGCGCGCAGATCGGCTATGTGTTCGCAGCTCGTATTGATCATCAGATCGGGCCGCCCGGCCGCATAGTCGAGTGCGTACATATCTGCCGTCAGCGCCCGGAACCGGTCGCCGGCTTCCCGGTTGAGGGTCCGGGCGACCGGCGCGACTTCGGGATCGATGTCGATACTATCGACCGCCGCGATGTCGAAGCGGGCGTCGTTGAAAAGCATTGCCGGCAATACGCCGTACCATCCACCCAGAACCCATATGCGTCCGAAGCGGCCGTCGCCGCTTTCGAACAGCCTGTCGAGCGCCCACATCTTGCAGGCGACCTGCTTGTGGTTGAAGGCGTTGGCGATATCGGCCTTCGGATGCTTGGCGACGACCCGCGCCAGCCCTGCCACGAGAGGGCAGTTGACATAAGCAGCAATTCCCCGCGTGAGGTCTAAGGCTTGCTCGTGCCAGTCCATGGCATTGCGTGGTTGCGTGACATCCATCATAATTCGTCTTGTATGTTGGGATTTTGGGCGACACAACGCAATCTTGCCTCCCGCAAGACTGTTTGATTCCGCGGACGTGATCATGCTGCAAGCCGCTTGGCTATTGCCCGGTGCCGGAGAGAGCCTGTTGCATCTGTCCGGATCATCGGCGTCCATCCGCCAGCACCAGCCGCGCAGCTGCGGCCTCGTGCCGCTCGGCTGTTCGCCAAAGCCCTACGAAAGCCGCGGACCGTTTGGCCAGCCGCTGTCTTCGCCGATCAACAATGCCCATGTCGATGCCATCGACCATGCGTCGGAACTGGATCGCGCCGCCTCGCAGGTTTCTTGCATCGTTGAGCGCAGGACAATGTCCGTGCACAGCAGCTTCGAGCTTGTCGTTGGCGATGAAGAAATTGCCGATACGCCATTCGCCAGCAGGTGCTTTTACATCCTGCATCCTTCCAACTGAAGGGTCCACAGTCGCATATGGAAGCCAGCCTAGCCCGCTATATCTGGACGCACACCAAGAAGCAGCAACTCTGGATATTGATGATCGTCGTGCTTTCGATGATCCCGTATTTCATGTCCTTCGACCTGCCGAAGCTGATCGTCAACGGACCGATCCAAGGTCGCGGCTTCGAGCAACCGGGCGCGACCCAGCCATTCATGAGGCTACACTATAACCTGCCGTTCGTTGGAGAGGTCCAGTTCTTCTCCGGTTTTCAGCTCGACCGCAAGGAGACCCTGTTTGCCCTGAGCCTTGTGTTCCTCTTGCTAGTCGTCATCAACGGCCTGTTCAAATTCTACATCAACACCTACAAGGGCCGCCTCGGCGAACGCATGCTGCGGCGTATCCGCTTCGATCTGGTCGACCGTGTGCTGCGTTTTCCGCCGGTTTATTTCAAGCGGGTGAAATCCGCCGAAGTGGCGACCATGGTGAAGGACGAGGTGGAGCCGCTGGGCGGCTTCATCGGCGACGCCTTCCTGCAGCCGGTACTGCTCGGCGGCCAAGCGCTGACGGCCATGCTGTTCATCATGATCCAGAACGTCTGGCTCGGAATGATAGCGGTCGTGATCGTGGCGATCCAGATCGTGCTCATCCCGCGAATGCGGCGGCGGCTGATCGTGCTCGGGCGCCAACGGCAGTTGACGGCGCGCGCGCTTTCGGGCCGGGTTGGCGAAATCGTCGACGGCATCGGCGCGGTTCACGTCCACGATACATCAAACTACGAGCGCGCCGACATAGCTGCCCGGCTCGGGCTCATCTTCAAGATCCGCTTCGATCTTTACCAATGGAAATTCATGGTGAAGTTCCTCAACAATTTTCTCGCGCAGCTCACGCCCTTTCTGTTCTACATGATCGGCGGGTATCTGGTCCTTGAGGGGCGGCTGGACGTCGGCCAGCTCGTGGCCGTGATCGGCGCCTACAAGGACCTGCCCGGACCGATGAAGGAACTGATCGACTGGGATCAGGATCGGCAGGATGTCCAGGTCAAATATCAACAGGTCGTTGAACAGTTCACCGTCGAAGGTCTCATCGCGCCGAAAATCGGGGCATTGACGATCGACGATCCCGATCCGATGACCAAGCCGCTGTCGGCGATCAATCTGTCCGTAGCAGACGATGGTGGTGCAATGCTCCTCAACCGTATCTCCCTCCAGGTCAAGCCGGGTGAGACGGTGGCACTGGTCAGTACCGCAACAGGTGGAGCGGAGGCGCTTGCAGAAGCCTTCGCGCGGCTGACCTGGCCGGACAGCGGAAGGGTCGCTTCGGGCACCGACGACCTGCTTGAACTCCCCGAAGCAGTAACCGGCCGGCGCATGTCGTATGCCTCGTCGGATGTTTTCCTGTTCCAGGCAAGCCTCCGCGACAACCTGCTCTACGGGTTGAAGCATGCGCCGCTGACATCGGTGCCTTATGACGGTGCTGCGGCAGATCAGCAACGCTGGAACATTCACGAGGCGCGCCGGTCGGGCAATCCGGATCTTGATATCCACAGCGACTGGATCAACTATGCTTCCGCTGGCGCTACCGGCCCGCACGACCTCTTTGAAGCCGTGCGCCGGGTGCTCGACGCGGTTGTTCTGTCGCGTGACATTCTGGATCTCGGCTTGCGCTCTTCGGCCGACCTCACGCGTCACACGGAGCTTGCCAGGCGGATCGTCGAACTGCGTGCGGCGCTGCGGACCCGGCTGGAACAAGAGGGGCTGAGCGGACTGGTGGTTCCTTTCGAACCGGGCGCCTACAACAAGGAAGCAACGATCGGCCAAAACCTGCTCTTCGGCGCTGCCGCCGGCCCTGAACTGGCCGACAGGGCCCTGGCGGCCAATCCCTATTTTGCTTCCGTGCTGAGGCAAGCCGGCCTCGACCGAACGCTCTACGAAATGGGCTTGGAGATCGCCAAACAGGCGATCGAGCTGTTTGCCGACCTGCCGCCCGATCACCAGTTCTTCCAGCAGCTCGCCTTCATGAGCGCGGAGGAGATACCCGCCTACGAAACCTTGCTGCAACGGCTCAAGAACCGTCCCTACGAGGCGGTTTCGGAGAACGATCGCGCCATGATCGTTACCTTGAGCTTTGCCTACATCGAGCCCCGGCACCGCTTCGGCCTGCTGAGCGACGAGCTGATGAGCAAGATCGTCGCTGCACGCAACCGGTTCTATGAAGACCTGCCGCCCGAGCTGCACAATGCGGTCGAACGGTATGATCCTGCCAAATACATTGCCGCGGCCACCGTCATGGATAATGTCCTGTTCGGGCGTGTGGGCAACAATCATCCCGACGCGCCCGACCGCATACGCTCCATCGTCTATGACATTCTTGACGAACTTGGGCTTTATGGCGAACTTCTGGATGTCGGCCTGGACTTCAACGTCGGCTCCGGCGGCAGGCGGCTGACCGGTGGACAGCGACAGAAGCTCGATGTTGCCCGGGCCTTGCTCAAGCGTCCCGATTTTCTCATTCTCAACCGGCCGCTGTCGGCGCTCGACCAGCGCATGCAGGATAAGGTGCTGCGAAATGTGCTCGAGGAAGCCAGGCGCGACGGCCATTCGCCGGCAATTGTGTGGGTCGTGACGAATCCGGCAATGGCGATGATGTTCGATCGCGTTATCGTCTTCGACTCGGGTCAATTGGCGGAAGACGGAACACACGAGACACTTTTGGCAGGGAACGGTATCTTCAAGGAACTGTTGTCATAGAGCAACGGACATTCAGATGGGATCATTCTGCCGGTGCACGACATCGGGCTCGCCACCTTTCGCGTGGTTTGTCTCGCCATCCCGGAAAGAGAATTGATTCCATCTGGGCGTCCGTTGCTCTAGTCTGGCAAACGCGAATTTTGGAAGGTTTGCGACAATGCTGCTCAAGGATGAAGTTGGAATGCTGCAACGCGTTCCCTTGTTCTCTGCCATCGAGCCGACAAAGCTCAAGCTGCTTGCGTTCACATCCGATCGTGTGAGCTACAGCGCCGGCCAGATCCTTTTCCGGCAGGGCGACGAGGGAGACGCCGCCTATGTCATCCTTTCAGGCAGGGCGGATATTCTTGTCGATTCCGACAGCGGACCGATAAAAGTTGCCGAACTGGAGCCAAATTCGATCGTTGGCGAGATCGCCATATTGTGCAACAGCTCCCGCACTGCCACCGTCAGAGCGGCAAGTCCGCTGGAAGCCCTGAGAATCCGCAAGGATCATTTCCTGAGGCTTATGAGGGAGTTCCCGGAAATGACCATCGAGATATTGCGGGTTCTTGCCGATCGCCTAAGCCATACGACCGCGGATCTCATCGACGCACGAAGCGCCAAATAACGAAGGACGTGCGCTCGATCCTCGCCGTCGTGACGGCACTGTCCTCTCGCTGAGAAGATCACCCGGAGAAAGCCTGTCTCGCCTAGCAGCAGTTGTTTGGATATGATGGGCGAAGGGGTAGCATGGACGACAACGTTTTCCAGGTCAGGTTTTGGGGTGTCCGCGGCAGCATTTCGGTATCAGGGCCAGAATTCTCTCGCTATGGCGGCAACTCAATCTGCGTCGAGATGCGATGCGGCAAGCATACGCTTCTGTTCGACGCAGGCTCTGGCCTACGGCCTGCCGGCGCGGCGCTTCAGGCGTTGGGCGTGACCGATTTCGACCTGCTTTTCACCCATTGCCATTACGATCACATCATCGGGCTGCCGTCTTTTGCGCCGATCTATGACCGGGGCGCCAAGGTTACGCTTTGGTCCGGGCATCTTGCAGGACACATGACGACCCGGCAGATGGTCGATGAGTTCATGCGGCCGCCGTGGTTTCCGGTGAAATTGGAGGCCTGCAAGGCAAGCCTCGACTATCGCGATTTCGTATCCGGAGACGTGCTTCGCCCGCGCGAAGGGGTGGTGGTCCGAACCGGCAGTCTTATGCATCCGGGCGGCTGCATAGGCTACCGGGTCGAATGGGGTGGCGGCGTCGTGGCGGTGATCACAGACACTGAGCACGACCCGGACAAACTCGATCAGACGGTGCTCGGCCTGATCGAAGATGCCGACCTCGTCATCTACGATTGCACCTACACCGAGGAGGAAATGGAACGCCGCCGCGGTTACGGGCACTCGACGTGGCAACAGGGCGTCAAACTCTGTGAGGCGGCAGGTGCGCGGAGGCTTGCGCTGTTTCACCACGATCCGACACGCACCGACAAGGAACTGGACAAGATCCAGAAACTGGCCAAGGACAGGTTTACCGGCGCTTTTGCCGCGCGGGATGGCCAGACGCTCAACATTCCAGTCTCATTGCGCAAAAAGCGCTGAGCTATTTTCCTCTATCTCTTTGTCTTGACGCAATTCCGGACGGAAACCGTTCACACTTTCCTGGAATTGTTCCACCGGCGCTGCGCCCGATCAATGTCCTGATCGGAAGCCATGCGCAGGCTTCAGTCTGTGCGGTGACTGTGAACAGCCGTTCGAGGAAGAGCCAGGCCGATTCATCATGTACGAGATGGTGGGTGAGCAGGCCCACCGGTTCGCCCCTATCGAATGCATGCTGCAAGTGCGCGATGATAGCCTGAACCAACAGGCCATGATCGCGGCACCCGCGCGTGCCATGCCAATCCATGATGTCGACATTGCTGTTGATGACCGCAAGTGAAGCCGGCATTGGCGGCCCGTAGACCGACAATGCCGAAAATCCTATCGATCCAAGGTCGGATACCAAGCCGGCGTCGATCCTGTTCCAGGGTGGCACCAGCATCGGAACGGCACGTGCGCCGTGCAGGCCGGTTACGTGCGCCAGCCCGCGAGCCACATCATCGAGCACCGCCTCGCGTGGCCGATGCGCGCCGAGCTCCTGCTTCTTCTGGCCCTCGGGCGCATGATTTCGGTGCGCCCAGCCATGGATGGCGACCGTGGCATGCGGCGCCTCGTCAAGCCGAACGACAAGCTTCTCGTCAGTCAGGGCGGGAATGACGGCCAGAGTCACCGGAACCGCGAATTCACCAGTGAGGTCGAGCAACCGATCAAGCGCAGGCGTCGGATCCACGGCGTCATCGTCGCGCAGCCAGAACTCTGCCTTACGGTCCGCCCGTTGCCGGCTCGCCAGTTCCTCCACCAAGGGTTGCCAGATCTGATCGGATGTCATGAGGCCGGGATCTTTGCAAGAAGTTCGGCCAGACGCGCCGCCGCAGCACCGATAGAACGTTCTTCGAGGATGAAACGTCTGGCTTCTGCGGCCATGATGGATCTTTCGTCGTTACGGGCCAGAAGCCTTTCAATGGCAGAAGCGAACGCCGCCACATCGCCCGGCGGGGTGAGAAACCCGGCCTGGCCATCCCGCACGACCTCCGGCACGCCGGCGATGTCCTGAGCCACAACCGGAAGGCCGGCGGCCTGTGCTTCAAGATAGGCAACGCCATAGGCCTCGCCGAAACCCGGCCAGACGTAAATTCCCCCACTGTAGAGGACATCCGGCACGGCGGCTGGCTCAATCGCGCCAAGCCATTCGATACGGTCGGCGGGCAAGCCGGCGAATTGCGCTTTGATCTCCTCGCGGGCAGGTCCGTCCCCGACGACCGACATCGTCCAGGGCAGGTGACCGATCGAACCGAGCGCCTGCGCCAGCATGCCATAGCTTTCGACTTTGTCGCCCGGGCGCATCATGGCGACGGTAACGAGGCGCGACGGACAACCCCGCGCCGGCGTTTCCCGGAATAGCGATGTGTCGATGAAGGGCGAAAGCATGCCGAAAGCGGCGTCGGGTACCGCATCTGCCAGTCCCTGACGATCCCTTTGCGTGAAGCAGATGTTCAGCGCCGCCTGTTCGACGGCTCGCGCCACCAACGCTTGCGTATCGGCCCACAAACCGGTGTTGCGCCGCCTCGAATAGGAGGCTTCCGCTGTCACATAGGGGACACCAAAGGCCAACGCCAGTTCGGGCCCGATCAGGTCGGGTGCCTTGTAATAGGGATGATAGGTGAACCACAGATCGGGCTTGCCGTCACGATCCCAAAGCCTTGCCAGCCGCGCGGCTTCCTCCCGGGCCTCGATCTTGAGCGCATCGAAACTTTTCGAATCCGGTTCGCGTAGATAGAAGCGCAATTCGGATGCCAATTCGACGCTATGCCTTCCATGCTCCAGTGCCTTGACCAGCATCCGTGCCATCTGGCGGTCGCCGGAGGCAACGGGATGATTGGGCGACTTCAGCGGCGCGTAGAAGGCAATTCGCATCGCCGGACCCTATCATCGGAAAGCCTGCGCAAGTCAATTTCGAAGCATGATCGACTTCACCCTCAAGCACTGGAATGTGCTATTTGATGCTCATGGAAACAGCTGCCGCGTCCGATCCGTTTGTCGCTTCTCTGCCGGTCTTCGCAAAGTTCGAAAGCGTTGCCGATATCGATAACTATCGGCCTCTCCCCGATGGCTGGGCGCTGGCCACCGCAGACATCGTCGGCTCGACCAAGGCGATCGAGGCGGGGCGCTATAAAACCGTCAATATGGCCGGTGCCAGCGTCATTTCGGCGCTGCTCAATGCGCTGGGTAGGCAAGATCTTCCCTTTGTCTTCGGCGGCGACGGTGCGCTCGTGGCGTTTCCCGGCTCGGCGCTGGAGATCACCCGCAACGCGCTGGCGGCTGTCCAGAGATGGGTGGCGGACGAACTGGACCTGACCTTGCGTGCCGCAATCGTGCCGATAAAGGATATAAGAGCGCAAGGCCTCGACGTTCGCGTGGCGAGGTTCCAGGCCTCCGATGCGGTCTTCTATGCCATGTTCGCCGGAGGTGGTGGCAGTTGGGCGGAAGCCGAGATGAAAGCGGGGCGCTACCGCATCGATCCTGCGCCGGCCGGCGCGCGGCCGGACCTGACCGGCCTCTCGTGCCGCTGGAACCCGATCGAAGCCCGCCATGGCGAAATCGTCTCGATCATAGCCATACCGGGGGCGTCGCGCGACTTGCGCGGTTTTCAGTTTCTGGTTTCCGACATCATCGCCCTTGCCGGCAGGCAGGAACGCGATGGCCACCCGGTGCCGGTGAACGGGCCGGACTACAGTATGCTGCCCGCCGGCCTCGATATCGAAGCGCGAGCCACGGCGCCGGCAGGACGGCGGTGGCTGTCGAAGCTGTGGATAGTGTTCCTAATGACTCTTACGGCTGTTACGGATAGATATGGCTGGACGATCGGCAGATTCGATCCGAAGATCTACAAACGCGAAGTGGCCAGCAATTCGGATTTCCGGAAGTTCGACGATGGCTTGAAGATGACCATCGACGTTGACGCGGATGTGTTGCAACGGATCGAGGACCGGCTGAAACAGGCGGAAGAGGCGGGCATCTGCAACTATGGCCTGCACCGCCAGAAATCGGCCTTGATGACATGCCTCGTCGCATCGCCGCTGCAGCGCGATCACGTTCATTTCATCGATGGCGCCGCCGGCGGCTATGCGATGGCTGCCGCAAGCCTTAAGGCGAAGGTGCCGGTCTGACGCTTGCGGACATCGATTTTCCGCAATATGCCTCGGGGCTCTTGTGAGCGGTGAGCCTCACCATGGAAGCGGACGGCCTGTCCGAATTGACGGGAAGCAGATTTTTGGACGCCTCACGATCGACATATGACCGTCTTCTGAACCGGATTTCGACGCGTGCCGCGCAAGTCGGCGTGATCGGACTGGGCTATGTCGGGTTGCCGCTGGCGGTTGCGATCGCACGCGCCGGCTTCCCGGTTTCCGGCTTCGACATCGAAGGCCAGAAGGTCGAGAGCCTGAACAACGGCCAATCCTACATCGAGGCGGTGACGTCGACAGCTCTTGCCGGCCAGGTGGCAAGCGGACAGTTCCGCGCCACTGCGGATTTTGCCGAACTGGCCGTCTGCGATGTCATCATCATCTGCGTTCCGACACCACTGACGAAACACCGCGAGCCGGATCTCTCCTTTGTCAGGAACACCGCAGGCACCATCGCGAAGCATCTGCGTCTCGGCCAGCTGATCGTGCTGGAATCGACCACCTATCCCGGCACCACCGACGACGTGATCAAGCCCATCCTGGAAAAAACCGGCTTGCAGTCGAGGATAGATTTCTTCCTCGGCTTCTCGCCCGAACGCGAGGATCCCGGCAACCGCAGCTTTGAAGTCGCGACGATCCCCAAGGTCGTGGCAGGTGACGGCATTGAAGCGGCGACGCTCGTGCAGGCTTTCTACCATGGCGTGGTCAAGACCGTCGTTCCGGTTTCCACCACGGCGACCGCCGAGGCGGTCAAGCTGACGGAAAACATCTTCCGCTCGGTCAACGTCGCCCTCGTCAACGAGTTGAAGATCGTGCTCGGTGCGATGGGAATCGACATCTGGGAGGTGATCGAGGCGGCAAAGACCAAGCCCTTCGGCTACATGCCTTTCTATCCCGGCCCTGGACTTGGCGGGCACTGCGTTCCGATCGATCCCTTCTACCTGACGTGGAAGGCTCGCGAATACGAACTGCCGACCCGCTTCATCGAGCTGGCGGCAGAGATCAACACGGCCATGCCGCGTCATGTGGTCGATGAACTGGCGAAGGCGCTGGACCGGCGCTGCGGCAAGGCGCTCAGCCGCTCGAGCATTCTCATCATCGGGCTCGCCTATAAGAAGAATGTGCCCGACATCCGCGAAAGCCCCTCATTGCGGCTCATTGAACTCATCGAGGAATGGGGCGGCAAGGCGGAATTCCACGATCCGCATGTTACCGAAATCCCGGCCACACGGGAGCATATGGCGATCAAGGGGCGTCGCTCGGTCGAATTGACCGAGGTGGCCTTGAAGGATTTCGACGCTGTCGTCGTTGCAACCGACCACGACGCGATCGACTATCAGGCGATCGCGGATCACGCTCTACTGATCGTCGACACACGCAATGTTTTTGGCCGCCTCGGGCTAGCCCGAGAGACGGTGGTGAAGGCCTGACGGCGTCCGAGCCGGCGAATTTGTGGCGGATCAAGGAGATTTCGAGATAGCATGAGCACAGCGCAAGCAGAAATTTCTGCCATTCTCATGGATAAGGTTGCCGATTGGCTGACCCAATCGGCGTTGGCGGGCAACGACCTGGAAACATTGGTAAGGGGCTTTTGTGAACGGCTGGCTGCTGCCGGCCTGCCGTTGAAGCGGGTGCATTTGAGCTTTTCGATGCTTCATCCGCTTTATGACGCGCTCGGCTTCACCTGGCTCCGCGGCCAGGGCCTGGAAGTGGAAGGCTTCCGCAAGGAGAACGGCGTTCATTCCGACAGATTCCTGACCAGCCCATACTACCATCTGCTCAGCCATAAGCTGGACCATCTGCGGCGCCGGCTCGACCCGTCGGTGCCGTCGGAATTTCCTGTTTTCGATGACCTCAAGCTGATGGGCGTCACCGATTACATGGCTTTTGTCCATCCCTTCAGCGGCAACACCAGTCAGGGCATGATCGGGTCTTGGTCCACCGACAGTGCTGCAGGCTTCAGCGACAGCATGATTTCGGCGCTGCTGCGTATCCAGAACCATCTCGCTATCGCAACCAAGATGGCGGTGCTCACCAAGCTTGCCGACAACATGATGACCACTTATCTCGGCGGCGACGCCGGCAGGCGCGTGCTCGAAGGCCAGATCAAGCGCGGCGAGGGTGATACAATCCGGGCGGCACTGGTCATGGGCGACATGCGCGGGTCGTCAAGACTTGCCGAAACCTCCGGCCGCGAAGTCTATATCGATACGCTGAACCAGTTTTTCGACGCCGCTGCTGCACCTTTCAATCGCAAGGGTGGGCAGATCATGAGTTTCATAGGTGATGGCTTCATTGCCGTCTACCCTTGCGCAAGGCACCGTTCACAGTCCGAGATCGCCTGCCAGGCTGCTCTTGCAGCAGCGCACAAGGCCACCGCGCGCATGATGGATCTTAATCGGCGCAGAAAGCAGCAGGGATTGAGCGACATAAACTATGGTATCGGGCTGCATGTCGGCAATGTGATGTTCGGCAATGTCGGGCTTACCGACCGGCTCACATTCTCTGTCTTCGGCTCGGCTGTAAACGAGGTCCAGCGCCTCCAGACCCTGACCAAGAAATATCCGCACAGCGTTCTCGCCAGCAAAGACTTCGCCAGCTATTGCGGCGCCAACAACTGGCTGGCGCTCGGCATGGAGGAACTGGCGGGCATCAGGCAGAAGCTAACGGTGCTTTCACCCGATTTGTCGGGTGCTCTGTCGCTCGACGAAGATGGTGCGCTGGAGCCGATTTACGACCGCATATCGGACGCCGAGCAGGTCATGCTGCTTCATCGCAATGCCGCGCGGCCGTCCGCGGGCGACCCGAGGAAGCTCCAGTAACCGCCACGCTCTGATCCGAACGCGTTTGGTATGCAGTCCGGTCGCCGGTTCCGCCAGGGAACTGGCGACTGTTCGAATCCAAGTTGCTCTAGGCTGGCAATGCGTTAGTCTCGCCTTCTGGACGTGCCAGAGTGGGGGCTGGTGTGAGAATGAATTTGGGCGTTGATCTGCTGCGGATCGAGGATGTTGGCATCTCTTTTGCCATTATAGGGGGACCGTTGCATGCTGTCAGGCGTGCAAATCTTCGCGTCCTGCCCGGCAAGGTTACCGCGCTTGTGGGCGAGTCCGGTTCCGGAAAATCGGTTCTCAGCCAGGCAGTGATGGGCATTTTGCCGAACACAGCCCATGTTCGCGGCCGTATCCTGTTTTCCGATCCAAAAAAGCCCGGTACGACGCAGGATATCCTGCAGATGCCGCGTGACGGAACCGAAATCCGGGCGTTGAGAGGCAGCCGCATCGGCAAGATATTTCAGGAGCCGATGACATCGCTGTCGCCGCTGCATACGATCGGCAATCAGGTCAGCGAATCCCTGCAGATTCATACGCCCATGGCCCGGGTGGAGCGCAAGGCGCGGACCGAGGAAATGCTCGGCCTTGTCGGCTTTCCCAACCCCAAGCGCGCCTATGACATGTATCCCTTTGAACTTTCGGGAGGATTGCGTCAACGCGCCATGATCGCCATGGCGCTTATCTGCCGGCCCGCCCTGTTGATCGCCGACGAGCCGACGACGGCGTTGGACGTGACCATCCAGGCGCAAATCCTGCAATTGCTGCGCGAGCTTCAGACGAAGCTGAACATGGCGATGCTGCTGATCACGCACGACCTTGGCGTAGTCGCCAATGTCGCCGACGAGGTGGTGGTCATGTACCATGGCGAGATCATGGAAGCGGGACCCGTGGAGGCGATATTCCGCCGGCCGGGCCACCCTTACCTGAAGGGCCTGATGGCAGCCGTTCCGCATTTCGACCTGAAGCCCGGCGAAAGGCTAAAGGCGCTCCGCGAGGTGCCGGTGAATGTCGGGAACCTGCTCGGCAAGCAGACGGCGCCGGCATCGAAGGGGCCGAACGACCTCCTGCTATCGGTCAGCGATCTGACAAAGACCTTCACGATCCGCAAGTCCGGATGGTTCGGCGGAGATCATCAAACCTCTGTTCGCGCCGTGGACGGCGTGAGCTTTGATATCAGGCGGGGTGAGTGCCTGGGTCTTGTCGGCGAAAGCGGCTCCGGCAAAACCACCGTCAGCAAGATCCTCATGCGGGCTGTCACCCCTACCGGCGGCTCTGTGATCTTCAATGGCCGCGATGGTCCGATCGACGTCTTGGAAGCCGAGGGAGACGCCCTGCGCATGCTGCGCGCGAAAATCCAGATGGTATTCCAGGATCCGGTTTCGTCGCTTTCACCCCGCATGACGGTGGAGAACATTTTGAGCGAGCCGCTGGAAATCCATCGACGTGGCAATGCCGCGTCCCGACTCGCCACGGTCAAGAGCCTGATGCAGGCAATCGGGCTCGACCCGCGCTTCATAAAGCGTTATCCGCATAGTTTCTCCGGCGGGCAGCGTCAGCGTATCGGCATCGCGCGCGCGTTGGCGCTGGGGCCTGAACTCCTGATCTGCGACGAGCCGGTTTCGGCACTCGATGTCTCTGTCCAGGCGCAGATCCTGAACCTTCTGAAGGACCTGCAGAAAGAACTGGGCCTGACCTACCTGTTCATATCCCACAACCTCGCGGTGGTGGACTACATGGCAGACCGTATCGCGGTGATGTGCGGCGGGCGTATCGTCGAGCTCGCGCCGCGCGAAATTCTGCTTAGGAAACCGGTCCACCCCTACACGCGCTCATTGGTCGCCGCAGTACCTTTCCCCGATCTCGACAGGCCGATGGATTTCAAGACGCTGAAACTCAGCGGCGCTTCCGACACCAGCGCATGGGGACCGCAATTCCGCGACGAGGGCGACGAGGATATGCTGTCGCCGCTCGATCTTGGCGGCGGCCACCTCGTGCTGGCCCGACGTTCGGCCGATTTCAGCGAGCTACGCCATTGATCAGCCGGCGCACCGTCCTTGGACTCATGGCTTCGGCATTTCTGCCGGGCACGTTGCGCGCCGGCGATCTGGAGCCGGAATTTCTTGAGCCGCAGCTGAAGGCCAGAGCGCTGCCGGCACTCGCCGAACGCCTGCCAAAGCGCCCGCGCGCGTTGAATCTCGCTGCGATGGGCCGGCAGCCCGGCCAATATGGCGGCACGCTGCGCACGATCATCGGCAGCCAGAAAGATATCCGGATGATGACGATCTACGGGTACGCTCGCCTGGTCGGCTATGACGAAAAGCTTAACCTGCAAGCCGACATTCTCGAAAGCTTCGATGTAGCGGATGATCGTGTCTTCACTTTCAAGATACGAGAAGGACATAAATGGTCTGACGGTAGCCTGCTGACGTCGGAGGATTTTCGCTATTGCTGGGAAGATGTCTGGCTGAACGATGAGCTTTCGCAAGGCGGGCTCGCCCCGGCCCTGCTGGCGGACGGCAAGCCGCCACGCTTCGAGATCGTCGATCCGTTGACAGTCCGCTATAGTTGGGATGCGCCCAATCCCGACTTCCTGCCCAAGCTCGCCGCTGCTTCGCCCCTATCGCTTGTTCTGCCGGCCGCCTATCTCAAGCAGTTCCACAAGAAATACCAAGATCCATTCCGGCTCGCCGGCCTAATGAAGGAGAACCGGGCCCAGAAATGGACGCTCTTGCATATCCGCATGTCGCGGCAGTATCGCCCGGAGAACCCGGAACTGCCGACGCTCGATCCCTGGCAGAACCGGACCAAGCCGCCGGCTGAGCAGTTCGTCTTCGAGCGGAACCCGTTCTTTCATCGAATAGACGAGAATGGCCGGCAACTGCCTTATGTCGACCGGATTGTCATGAATGTCAGCTCGTCGGCGATCATTTCCGCCAAGACCGGTGCGGGCGAGAGCGACCTGCAAGGCATGGGAATTGACTTCACCGATTACTCCTTCCTGAAGGATGCGGAGAAGCGCTACCCGGTGAAGATGCATCTCTGGAAACGCACACAAGGTTCGCGGCTGGCGCTGCTGCCCAATCTGAATTGTGCCGACCAGGTGTGGCGTGGCCTTTTTCGTGACGTGCGCGTGCGCCGCGCACTTTCGCTCGCTGTGGACAGGCGCGAGATCAATTTGGCTGTGTTCTACGGATTGGCGCAGGAAAGTGCCGATACGGTCCTGCCGGAGAGCCCGCTCTACCGGCCGGAATTCGCGAAAGCCTGGGTCGCCCATGATCCCGACCAGGCCAATGCCCTGCTCGACGAGGTCGGGCTTCAGGCGCGTGACGATCACGGCCTGCGGATACTCCCCGACGGACGCCCGGCGCAGCTCGTAGTGGAAACGGCCGGCGAAAGCACGCTGGAAACGGACGCGCTCGAGCTCATCACCGATCACTGGCGCAAGATCGGCATCGCCCTGTTCATCCGGACTTCGCAGCGCGACATCTTCCGCAGCCGCGCGCTTGGTGGCCAGATCATGATGTCGATGTGGTCGGGCATCGACAATGGCGTGCCGACCGCCGACATGAACCCCTACCAACTCGCCCCCACCGTCGATGACCAGCTGCAATGGCCGCTCTGGGGTGCTCACTACTTGTCCCGTGGCAAGGTCGGCGAAGCGCCCGATCTTCCGCCCGTGGTCGAGTTGATGGCTTTACTCAAGCGCTGGAACGCATCGACCGAAGCCACGGAGCGCGCCGAGATCTGGAATTCAATGCTGTCGATCTATACCGATCAGGTGTTTTCGATCGGCACGGTAAACGGAACGCATCAGCCGATTCTGGCATCCTCGCGGCTGCGCAATCTGCCTGACAAGGCGCTCTACGGCTACGACCCGACCGCCTATTTCGGTGTCTATATGCCGGATACATTCTGGCTTGGAGAGTCCTGAGCGTGCTTCGATATTTTGTCTGGCGTATCGCCGTGATGGTTCCAACGCTGCTGGTCATATCGGCACTGGTGTTCACGATCATCGAACTTCCCCCAGGCGACTATTTCGACAGCTATGTTGCCGAGCTTCGGGCTCAGGGCGAAGCGGTGGATTCCGATCGCATCGAGATGATGCGCAAGGAATATGGTTTCGACAAGCCACCGGTCATTCGCTACTTCTACTGGGTCGGCGGGATGCTGCACGGCGATTTCGGCTATTCCTTCGAATATGAGCTGCCGGTTCGCGACGTCGTCGGGGACCGAATGTGGCTGACGGTGCTGGTTTCCTTCGTCACGATCATCTTTACCTGGCTCATCGCCTTTCCGATCGGCATGTACTCCGCCACGCATCAATACAGCTGGGGCGACTACGGCCTGACTTTCTTCGGCCTTCTCGGCCTTGCGATTCCGAACTTCATGCTGGCGCTGATCCTGATGTATTTCGCCAACATCTGGTTCGGAACGTCTATCGGCCATCTCATGGACCAGCAATATCTCGGCGAGCCGATGAGCTGGGCCAAGGCGAAATCGATCCTCGCCCATCTCTGGATTCCGGTCTTGATCATCGGCACCGGGGGCACGGCAAGCATGATCCGGCGGCTGCGCGCCAATCTGCTCGATGAGCTACATAAGCAATATGTCGTGACCGCGCACGCCAAAGGCCTTCATCCCTTCAGGGCGCTGGTCAAATATCCGCTGCGCATGGCGCTCAATTTCTTCATTTCGGATATCGGCTCTATCCTGCCGGCCATCATCTCCGGTGCCGAAATCACGGCGATCGTGCTGTCTTTGGAAACGACCGGGCCGATGCTGATCAAGGCGCTGCAAAGCCAGGACATGTATCTCGCAGGGTCGTTCCTGATGTTCCTCGCCTTCCTGACGGTCATCGGCGTCCTGATTTCCGACCTGGCGCTGGCGCTACTTGATCCGCGAATTCGTTTGCAAGGCGGCAGCACCAAATGAACACGCAATCGCCGCTGCCCGCTCCGGGTGCCCCACTGCAACACTACGTTTCCATCGAGCCCTTTGACCTGCAGTCGGTCGAGGCGATGACGCCGGAGCAGGAGAAGGTCTTTCAGGCGTCGCAGTTGCGGCTGATGTGGTGGAAATTCCGTCGGCACCGGCTTGCCCTTGTATCCGGCATATTCCTGGCAGCGCTTTATTTCGGGATACTGATCTGCGAGTTCCTGGCGCCCTACGATCTGCACACGCGCAACATGGACTACATCTATTCGCCGCCGCAGCGGGTGCACCTGTTCCACAACGGCGAGTTCGTCGGGCCGTTCGTCTATGGCCGCCAGATGACGCTGGATATGGACACGCTCAAGCGGAACTACATCGAGAACCAGGATGATGTTCAGCGGATCCGTTTCTTCTGCAAGGGCGATAAGTACCGGTTCTGGGGCCTGATCGAAGGTGACAGGCATTTTGTCTGCCCCGCCGAAAACGGCCAGCTCTTTCTGGCCGGCACTGACAGGCTGGGGCGCGATGTGCTCTCGCGCATCATCTATGGCGCCCGCATTTCACTGACAATCGGCCTCGTCGGCATCAGTTTCAGCTTCCTGCTCGGCATTGTCATCGGCGGACTGGCCGGCTATCACGGCGGTATCTTCGACCTGATCGTCCAACGGATAATCGAAGTTCTGCAATCGATCCCCAGCATTCCGCTATGGCTGGCTCTGGCGGCGATCATGCCGATAACCTGGAGTCCGATCCTGATCTATTTCGGCATCACCGTCATCCTCGGGCTGCTCGACTGGACCGGACTGGCGCGGGCCGTGCGTTCAAAGCTTCTAGCTTTGCGCGAGGAGGATTACGTTCTGGCCGCGCAATTGATGGGCGCCAGAAGCAGCCGCATTATCGGGCGGCATCTCATTCCCGGCTTCATGTCGCATCTGATCGCGACGGCGACGATCTCCATACCCGGCATGATCCTGGGCGAGACGGCGCTGAGCTTCCTCGGGCTCGGCCTGAGGGCACCGATAACCAGCTGGGGCATCCTGCTCACCGAGGCGCGCAGCGTCAGCGTGATCGCGTTCTATCCATGGCTGCTTTTGCCGATGCTCCCCGTCGTTCTCGTCATCTTGGCGTTCAACTTCCTGGGCGACGGGTTGCGGGACGCCGCGGACCCCTACAAATGACATCGCTGTTCCGCCGCGCGCTGCGCCGCCGATTCCACCCGGTATGATCCTTGTCGGCAGCCTGTTCGCTTGTTGCAGTGTTCATCGTTCGCCTCTACACGCGGCAAGACTCGATCGGGGTTTAGCTCGTCGGCCTGGGTTTCAGCCGCGAAACGCTCTGGTCGGGGGCAGTTGATTTCGTGAACTGGTTCTGGACATACAATCGCACATGAGTCGCCTTGACAGTTTCATCCGGAGGATGACCGCACAGCGCGACATACTCGATCATGTCTGCGCCGAGGTTGCGAAGATGGAGGGCCCCGTGCTCGAGCTCGGCCTCGGCAATGGCCGGACGTTCCACCATCTGCGCGAGCGCCTGCCCGGACGCCGGATCGTAGCGTTCGATCGCGCACTTGCCGCACACGCCAGCTCAATTCCCGAAGCTGAAAACCTCGTGCTCGGCGAAATACGCGAGACGGCGAGCAGGTTCATTGGCATCGACGCCGCTCTTGTTCATGCCGACATCGGCACCGGCTATGAAGATCGCGATGCAGTGACCTCTACCTGGCTTCCCGATCTGACCGCGCGCCTGCTTCGCGTCGGCGGCATCGCGGTCAGCGGCACGCCGCTCGATCACCCGCAGTTGCAACGCCTCTCGCCGCCACCTTCGATTGCCGCCGATCGTTATTTTATCTGTAGGCGCGTGTGAGGGGCCGGGACGAGCCAACTCTTCAGGGGCCAAGCCTTCAGGGGATCGTGTATACTGCTATCTCCCGGTCAATGCCTCGCAGCGAGACCTCGTGGGGCACGGGCGTCAGCGCGTTCCTATGTAAGAGATCGGCGGTGAGATTGTCGTCGACCACCGCTCGAGTGGCGAAGATCGCCTGTGCGTTGGCAAGGTTCTGCACCCGCGAAGCAATGTTGACCGTCTGGCCGAAATAGTCCTGTCGCTCATTCATCGACACGGCGATGCAGGGGCCGGCATGGACTCCGATCTTGAGCAGCAGATCCTCGCGGCCGCTCTTG
The DNA here is from genome assembly GCF_040317865.1 of Mesorhizobium sp. M1365. Lineage (NCBI taxonomy): Bacteria > Pseudomonadati > Pseudomonadota > Alphaproteobacteria > Hyphomicrobiales > Phyllobacteriaceae > Mesorhizobium > Mesorhizobium sp. M1365. Next base: position 23,021 of record NZ_JAMYLG010000030.1, on the reverse strand, counting down.
TCGTTGAGCGTACGCATGGCATCGCGCATCCTGAGGGCTGCAGCAATCGCACGATCAGGCGTCGCGAAGGTCGCCATCACCGCATCACCGATCGTCTTCACCACCGCGCCTGCCTCCGCCGTGACGATCTCGTGCAGAACCTGGAAATGCTCGCGCACGAGATCGAAGGCTGAAAGGTCGCCCACCCGCTCGTAAAGCTCGGTCGATCCGCGCAGGTCGGTGAACAGGAACGTCAGGCTGGTGATCTTCAGGCGCTGGTTGATGTCGAGTGTATCCGTGCGATAGAGATCGCGGAACGTCTGGTTGGTGAGCAGGCGCTTGGCGGTCAGGAAGGGCCGGCGTTTGCCCAGGAAATCATGCAATGTCTGGCCGGCGATGAAGACTGTCGGCAGCACGCGGGTGTCGGTCCGGTTTTCCAGCGAAATGCGCAACGGGCCGGGTTGCATCTCCAGCGTCTGGTTCTGGACATGGTCGCGGTCGAAGGCCAAAGAGAGGCTCCGGCGCTCCTTTGTTGGTTCGCCCTTCCCGTCGATGAACTGCGCTGAATGGGTGACCGGCTCGAAGACGATGATGAATTCAGACGGAAGCTGTATGGTCAGAACCGCCTTTTCACCGGGCGCAAGCTCGATATCCTCCAGCGAGAACGCTTCCAGCTTTTTCACGAAATCCTCTTCCGGCAGATCGACGCCGGACGCCCAGTAGATCTGGCGGAAATATTCCGCCACCGGCAGTTCGTGTGGATTGTGTGCGGCAATCCTGCGCACGCGGGGACTGACGGTGAATGTCACCTCGACCATCTCGTCGAGAGTCGGTGAATAGCCCTCGGAGCACAGCGCGCAGGTGTATTCGTCCTTTTGCAGGGTTTTCAGCGTGGCGTTGGTGTCGAGCACACCGCCGCAGCCGGGGCACAGAACATTCCAGGAAATGTCGAAGATGCCCACCCGCGCCGCATGGAGAAAGGCGCCTATTGCGCGCTCCTCGTCGAGGTCATGCTTGCTGGCGAAGGCTGGCGCATTGATGCGGCAAAGTTCGCGGTCCTCGCCCTCCGCGATGGTTCGCTTCATCGCGTCAATCGCCTGCGGATCGACATCGGCCGATTGTCGCAGAAGTGAGAATAGATCCTGAGCTTCGTTCATCGTGCAGGCTCCGGAAAATGCACCTCGAGGCGTTTTGACCGGACCGATCTTTGGTCCGAGTGTTCCATCTTACTTCGAAACGGACCGTACGGCCATTCGAATGGATAAGCCTGGTGACCGTTCAATTTCCATTCGGCGGATTTTAACCGGCCGCAAGCAGCACTATGATGGTCCATGGAGCATTCATCTTTGGGATTTTCTTCCATGCCGACATCAGACAATCCGCCATTTCCCGCGGTCCTGCGCCTTTTTTCTGCGGGGGTCATCGTCGTCCTGATCGTAGGCGCCGGCCTGTTTTTCATGCCTGCGCTGGTGAAACCGGGCTGGCCTTGGGCCGTCACGCCGTTCAATGCGCGCTTCCTCGGTGGCTTCTACACCGCCGAAATGGTCGTGATGGCGGCACTGCTGGTCTGGAATCGCTGGTCGCCCGGCAGGCTCGTGCTCGTCATGGCCTTCATCTTCACCGTCATCGTGTCGGTGGCTTCGTTCATCAATCTCGGCTATTTCAACTTCGAGCGCAAAGCGCCTTGGCTGTGGTTTTTGGTCTATCTTGCTTCGGCCGCGCTATCCGGGCTGTTCCTGTGGCGGGCCAGGGCCCGTCCTTCCGCAAAAGGCGTGACCTTAAATCCCGCATGGCGCGGCTACATGCCGGCGGAATCCGCGATCCTTGGGCTCTATGGCGTCGGCCTGTTGCTGTTTCCCCTGACATTCAGTGGCATCTGGCCATGGCCGATCGATGCCTTCCACGCTCAGGTCTACAGCGCCATCTTCCTCGCCGGTGCGGGCGGTATATATCTCGTCTGGAGAAGCGCGCCGCGCGAGGAACTGCTGGTGATCGGGTTGGCGCAGTTTCTGGTTGGCCTGCTTGCCATCCTCGGCGTCGTCATCACCGACGCTGCGGTGCACCGGATCGACTGGACGGCGACCGGGACATTGTGCTGGCTCGCCCTTTTCGGCTGGATAGGCATCAGCGGCGTGTTCAAACTCTACGCTGCCTCCCGGTATTTTTAGCCCGCAATCGGTATCATAGGTCAGAGACGGCTGGATTTTCAGGTGGCGTCCGGTGCATCGTACCGGGCCGATTGCCTTCGCCGGGAACGCCATGACCAGCACGACCTCGCCACCCGCCGAGAAAATCCAGCCGCTGCTGCGGTCCGTCCGGTCAAGCGATGCGGAGGCGCTTTGCGCTATCTTCAACATGCCGGGCTTCCGCTGGGGCACGCTCAGGATGCCTTTCGAGATGGTGGAGCAGGTGGCGCGGCGCATTGCCAAGTCCGGCCCGGAAACCACCTGGATCGTTGCCGAGCTGGACGGCAAGGTCGTCGGCCATGGCAGCCTGGTCGTGCAAGGTTCACCGCGCCGTTCGCACATCGGCGAGATCAATATCGGCCTTGACGATGCCTTTGTCGGCAAAGGTATCGGCTCTGCCATACTTGGCGCGCTGCTTGACGTGGCCGACAACTGGCGCGCCCTGAAGCGAGTCGAATTGACCGTCTATGCCGACAACGAAGCGGCCCTCCGTCTCTATAAGAGCCACGGCTTTGAGATCGAAGGCCGGCATGTGAAGGCCGGCTTTACCGACGGGCAGTACCACGACCTCCTGAGCATGGCCCGGCTGCGGTTCTAAGATCCGCTGTTTGCCTTAGCTGTTTGGCCAATCTGACAATTCGTGCCGAGGCAGCGAACAGGGGATTGCTCAAGGAGAACTGCGTAGGATACGGTCATTTCGTCTCACACCACCTTGATCGAATTGACGATCTATGTGGGCCGGCCGCATCCAGCAAGTCTGGTCTCGCTTGGCGTTTACACCGCAAGCGGCTAGACGGGACCAATGACCGCCGTCTTTGATCCAACCCCTACCCCTCCGCGGGAAATTCTGGCTGTGCTGTCGCTGCTCTGCCCGGAGGTCGTGCGCGACATCGAGCAGAACTGGAATGCACCGGTTTCCGATTACGCCCGCCATCTGTGGCGGCCGGTGGCAAGGCCTGCATCGGGCCCGGCGATCGCTGCCCGCTCGATCCTGCGCGAAGTCCTGCATCAGCGCCTCGGTAGGATCATGCAGCCTGAGGAGATCGGCAAAGCCCTCGACGAGTTCGAGCACAGACCGGTGATTCAGTCCGGCCTGCACTGCTTGCTTCTGATGGACCGGATCACCTTCGATGCCCTTCTGCTTGCCTGGCTCGGCGCGGTCGAAAACGGGCTGTCGGCCTTCGTCGGCTTCATGGGAACGACGATGACCATGGAGACAGTTGGCCGGGAGGGGCCGGGATGGCTCGATGTCGGCGACGACAAGGTCAACCTGTTTGGCATGGGGCGCCACAAACTGTGCCGCAAAAGCGCCTGCGTGGCCGGTCCCGTCTCCATCAACAAGCGCGCGCTCGAAGCGGTGGGCGATGAAACGGATGCCAGCCGCTGGCTGGGCACACTGCTTGCCAGCCGGGACAAGGTGTTTGAAACCGCCGCCGATGCGCTGACTGAACTGAATGAGGATCTGGTCGCCAATTGGGATCGTGCCGGCATGGCCCTGCCGGTTTTCGTCGATGATCGAGTCGCCGCGGCTGCCATGGCGCGGCATCTAGAATATGACGGCAGCCTTCTTTCCAGGCTGCTGATTGAACCCGCAAGACGCCAGCGTCTCGAACATGCCTGGCAAGAGGCCGCATCGAGCCCATTTGGCAGATTCCTGCCCAATGCCACGGACTATTTCTGGGGCATCCGCGAGGAGCGCGTGCGCAAGCTCGTTCTCGAGAACGGGCACCTGATCGAGCCCGACAGGCCGCAAGGTCTTTCCATCCCGTTCGAGCGGCCGTATCTCAGGCAGGCGCTGCTGGACGGCGTGCTGCTGCCGAACTTGTTCCTGACGTTCCTCGTCCTTGCCATATTGCCGCGCGTGCGGGTCGTGGGCGGCCTGAGACAGATTGGCTATGTAGCGCTTTTCCACTCGATCCTCCTGGCCGTGCTGGACGAAAACGTGCCGGAAGAGCGCGATCTGGCCGCGGAACTGCAGGTTCGGGAAAATGCCTGGGGCATGCGGGTCATCGATGAAAAGATCTCAGTCCGCGAGCAGCTTGCCGTCCTGCCGGAAGGAGCGCTCTTCCCGGACCTGCTCCGGCAATACCGATTGCGGACATTTGCCGAGACGACCGACGACCTGAAACTGGTTCGCGAAAACGCCAGATGGCGCAAGATCGGCCAGGCAGAGATCAAGCCGACCTGAGCCTAATTCGCAACCGCAAGCGACGGCGATCCATCGGGGAGCCTCTGGCGTCTGACCCCGCCGCACAGGCCTCACCTGTCATTGCACCACACCGCCCTTGCGGAGCCCATCCACCACGTGTTCGAAATCGACCGGTTCTTGTGGCAGACCAAGACTTTGTAGCGGTATCCAGCGAATAGTCGCGATTGACGCGAAGCACCTCCTGCCATGGCGCGCGGGCCTCGGCGAAGCGGCCCAGATGACCGTAGCTGGCGGCCAGAAACGCGCGCGAGACGTCGGTGACAGCGTTTGCGAGCCAGCCGTTGCATCAGAGGTCATGGGTAGCGGTCTGCCACCGGACCCACACGGATCGCCCGCTGCCGCTTGCCCGCCGACGGCTATCGGTGCATCCTTGTGAATAGCCTGGCCGTGAAGTGCGAGCGAGATCACGCCGTCACGGCCACTAGTGAGGTCTTGTTCGATGGACTGCTCGGGCTGCGGTTTCGAGATTGAGGGCGGTTACGCCTTCTGTCCGAGGTGTGGCAGGCGCCAGCCCGTGCCATGCGCCAGTTGCGGCTACACCTGCGCACCTGATTTCGAGTTCTGTCCGAAATGCGGGGCAAGCGTCGGTGCGCCCGCAAAAGCCGTCGAACGGCCTGCTCCGGCACCAAGCCGGACCATTGTGTCGCCTTCTCGAACTCCGTCGCTGCTTCCGAACATCGAAAGCGAAGAAGGGCTGCATCCCGTCTCTGACGCCGATCGCCGGACGGTAACGGTCCTGTTCGCCGACCTTTGCGGCTTTACGACACTCAGCGAGCAGCTCGACCCCGAGGTCATGCAAGCGCTGCAGAACAAACTGTTCAAGGAATTGACGGCGGCCGTGCGAAACTTTGGTGGGTTCGTCGACAAATTCATCGGCGATGCGCTGCTCGCTTTGTTCGGTGCGCCGGTCGCGCATGAGGACGATCCGGAACGCGCGCTTCGTGCCGCTCTCGACATGATCGCCCGGACGGCGCGGCTCGGCGAAAGCACCCCCCACTCCGGCTCGCCTCTGTTACTCCACATCGGCATAAACACTGGTCCGGTCGTTACTGGCGGATTGGGCATCGGCACCGCCAGATCCTATTCCGTGACCGGCGACACAGTGAATACGGCGCAACGCCTGCAATCGCTGGCCGCACCGGGTGAGGTGCTGGTAGGCGAGCTCACTCACAGGCTGACCCGGCATGCCTTCTCTTATGAGTCGCTGGGTGATGTCGTGTTTCGCGGCAAGGCTGGCAGCGTGCTCGTTCATCGACTGGACGCACCGCTAGCGGTGCCGCGTGCAGCGCGCGGGCTCGAGGCGCTCGGCCTCAGTGCGCCGCTAATAGGTCGTGGTGCGGAGCTCAATAGAATGATGGCGAGCCTTGACCAGGCGTGCGGCGGCTCGGCCCAACTTGTCCGCCTCGTCGGAGAAGCCGGCATCGGGAAATCGCGGCTGGTGAGTGAGTTCGTCGCCCGCGTCGGCGACGACGAGCGTTTTCGCAACGTCGCCGTGCGGCAGGCCACGTGCTCACCGCTGGGTGAACAATCTTTTGGCGCCTTGGGCGCAGTGGTGCGCAGCGCTGCCGGGATGATGCAAAACGACAATGGGGACGAAATGCGGGGGAAGCTCGCAGGCTTGCTTGCCGATCTCGGCCTGCAGGGCGAGGAGGCGAAGCGGCTGATGCCTTTGCTCTACCATGTGCTTGGCCTTGGCGACCCCGATGCCACCTTGCAGCATGTCGAGCCCGAGCAGCTGCGGCGGCAAATTCTCTACGCAGTCCGCACAATCATCGAACGGCGGCTTGCGTTGTCGCCGCTATTGATTGTCGTCGAAGACCTGCACTGGGCCGACGCCGTGTCGCTCGAGGCACTACGTTTCGTGATGGACAGGTTGGAACGCACGCGGTTGATGTTGCTGGTCACGCATCGTCCGGCGCCGGACAACGACCAGCTCGACTCAAGTCGGGTCAGTCACACAGCGCTCAGGCTTCCGCCACTCAACAATGATGACGGACGCAGCCTGCTGGCAGCGCTTTTCGGCGAGAGCTGGGTAAGCTCCGCGGGAGGGCTTCTCGACCAGATCCTCGAGCGCGCGGGCGGCAACCCCCTTTTTGTAGAGGAAATCGTTCGCGGCCTTATCGATCGCGGTGTACTGGTGCGAGAGGGCCAGCGATGGCGGACTGTGGCAGGCGAAGTCGCAACCGGCATCCCCGCCACTATCCAGGCAATGTTGCTTGCTCGCGTCGACCGGCTGCCCCAAGAGGTGCGCCGGTTGGCCCAGGAGGCCGCGGTAATCGGCCCGCGCTTCGATGCCACACTTCTGAAAACCGTGACAGCCGACCCCGGCCGGCTCGAAGCCGGCTGCGAACTGCTTTGCGATGCGGAAATCATCGAGGAAGTTGCCGGATCAGGCTCGGTCTCGTCTCAAAGCTACCGCTTTACGCAAACATTGCTGCAGGACGTGATCTACCAGAATCTGCTCCTGCAACGCCGGACCGAAATCCACGGGCGGATCGGTGCTGCCTTGGAGCAACTGTGCGGCGACGAGCCGGAACGGCTCGAGGATTTGACCGTGCTCGGTCATCATTTTGCACAGAGCGCCGAGCGGGAGAAGGGCGCGCATTACCTGCAGGCGGCAGGCGATCGCGCTCGCATGATATATGCCAACGACGACGCCCTTCGTTTCTACGAGCGAGCACTGACTGCGTTGGGCGCGATCGGGCAAACACCGCTCAAACTGGCAATTGCAGAGCGCATTGCCGATTTGAGCGGCCCGGCAGGCCGCCGCGAGATCGCGCACCACCACTATGAGACGGTGTTGCAGGCATACCGCGAGTCAGCCAATCGCGTCGCCTCGGCGCGAGTTTTGCGTAAGATCGGTCGGCTACTCTGGGATGTCGGCAAGCGGGACAAGGCAGAACCCCGCTATGCTGAGGCGGCAGCGCTCCTCGATGGAGCGGATGCCCCGATCGAGCAGGCGCATCTGTGGCAAGAACGTGGCCGACAGGCGTTCCGTAGCGGAGATCACGCTCTCGCGGCAAAATGGGCAGACGCGGCGCTGGATTGCGTAGGCACACTGACAACGGAGCATGTCTCCGAGATAAGGTGTGATGCCACTCTTGTGACCGCCGAGGCACTCAATACCAAGGCTGTCGCGCTGGCTCGCCTTGGGCGAAACCGTGAGGCCGTGCGTCAGGTTGAGCGTAGCATTGAATTGGCCGAAGCCGCCGGTCTGCTGGGCGCGGCCTGCCGCGGCTACACCAATCTCGGCGTGCTTTACACGACCATCGATCCCGCAAAGGCGATGGAGGTCTGTCGGCGCGGTCTTGAAGTGGCGCGCCGTATTGGTGATTTGGGTTTCCAGGCGCGCCTCCTCGCCAATCTGGCGGTCGCTTGTTGTACTTTCACGGATCGCTGTCCAACGGAGGGCGTACCCGCTGCCGAGAAGGCCATCGAGATCGACCGGGCGCTCGACCAGCGCGAGCACCTGCCGGTGCCTTTGATCGTGCTTGGGCAAATCCACCAGTGCAACGGCCGTCCGGACCTGGCGGTTGGGTTGTTCCACGAAGCACTGGACGTAGCTCGCGAAACGGGCGAACCCCAACTGCTGTTTCCGTGTTATGATGGTCTCGCAACGCTTAATCTCGATCTCGACAATCTGGCCGAGGCCGAACGCTACTTTTCCCTGGCGCAGGGTATATGCGCCCAGCACGGGCTCGACCCGGAAGCGCTTGTGGTGCTGCCTTTTCTCGACTAGCCGGGGTTGGAGGTTGGAAATGTCCGCGCGTAGTGACTTGGTGCCGCTTCAACCGGGCGACCGTGCGCCAAACGTGGTACTCGACGCCATTACCCAGGAAGGCAAGATCGCGCTTGACGATTTTCGCGGCCAAAAACCGGTGCTGGTCGGCCTGTTTCGAGGTCTGCATTGCGCGTTTTGCCGGCGCCATATCGCCGCCCAGGCGCGGCTTGATCCGGAGCTGCGCGAAAGGGGCGTGGAGAGCCTGACGGTGGTCAACACGCCGATCGAACGGGCGCGTCTCTATTTCCGCTACCATCCGATGCCGAATCTGCTTGCGGCCTCCGATCCTGAACGCGCTTCACATCGTGCTTTTGGACTGCCCAATCTCGAATTCACCCAAAACGAGACGAACTGGCCGTACAAGGTCTCGATGGCAGCGGCAAAGGATATGCGGGTCGACATACCAGGCGAGTTGCCCGGTCCTATGGATCCTCTTGCGGCCAGTGAAATGCTCAACAAGAGGGACCATTACGAGCTGACCGAAGCCGACGAGCAGATGCTAGCAACGGGACACGGACAATTGGTCGGTCAGTTCCTGCTGGACCGGCAGGGGATCGTCCGCTGGAGCTTCACGGAGGTTCCAGAGGGTGGGCGATACATGTTTGGGGCGCCAAGCCCGCAGGAGCTGATGTCAGCCGTATCGCAAGTCGCCCAATAGACTTGCGAACGAGGTAAGCGGGCGGGACACGGAATAAAAAGCGGAACCAATTTGTTACGAATCTAGACACTGACAAGTTCACGGTTCATGCGAGCACGGCCTCGACAACGGCAACAAAGTCATCGAGCGAACGATCCCCACGAATCTCGATGCGCGGAAGGTCGATGGGATCGCAATCGAGGTCCGCCGGTCCGTGTCTGCCGCCGAAGCCGATTCGATAGCCGCACTCCTTGGCCAGCCTGCCAAGCCGTCGGTCGGTGACAGAGAAGGGTGCCGCGAACGCCGCGGTTGGCCGACCGGTCCACCGTTCGATGAACATACGAGAGCGCAGGAGCTCGGCGGCCAAGTCAGAGCTCGACAGACCATCGATCGCGCGATGCGTCGCCAGATGGCTTCCGAAGAACGCACCTTCGCCGGCGAGGCGTCGCACCGTCCCGGCGTCCATAAGCTGCGTCGGCGGGCCGCTGTAGGCGTCCCACTGTGCACTTTCACCCACCAAGTCCGTCACCAGGAACACTTCCGCAGTCAGGTCGTTCGCGCGCAAGGCCGGCCAGGCATGGTCGGCAAAGTTCTGGAAGCCGTCATCGAAGGTGATGAGCACTGGGCGGCCAACGAAAGGCTGACGGTTGGCGATGAACCATTCCAGCTGCTCGGAGCTAATCGCGTGAAAGCCATTGGCGCGCAGCCATGTCATTTGGCTGGCGAATGCGGCGGGCGCGAGCCGAAAACGGGCGAGCGCGGCCGGACCTTGATCGGAGACACTGTGATACATGAGGACAGGGATACGCTGCCGCCGCTCGCTATGTGCGACGTCGCGGCGCAAGGCCCGCGCCCCGCCCCAGACGATATTTCGCGCGACTCCGATTTCGATGGGGGCGCGGATTGGCACATGATCTATCGTCGGTTCCGTCGCCACGTCGCCTGGTGACAGGCGGCGGAAGCGGTCTATGCGGTAGAGCTCGGTCTGGATCGATTGCTCGAGAACGAGGCCGTGGGTCGCTGCCAGCGTCTGTGAGATCGCTTGTGCACCGAATGTGTTCCAGTCGAAGCCCGTCCTTTCAACATTGTCTCGTAGCACGAATGCGTGTGCGCTGATGAAACTGCCACCAGGCGCCAACGCCTCAACAAGTTTTTTGGCGATGCGCCGCAACTCGGTGAGATCGTCCAGGTAGTAGAGCACTTCCGAACAGACGATCAGATCCATCTCGCCCGGCAGCGTGTCCGCAGAAAAATCCAGTACGCCGAACTCAACGTTCGGCTGATCACTGCATCGCGCGCCCGCCCGCCCGACGGCTACGGCGGAGATGTCAGTTGCGGTCAAATGGCCCACGCGCGGCGCCAGCTGCCGCGTGAAGTGGCCCTCCGCGCAGGCCAGCTCAAGCGCCCGTCCGATGGGACCGGCAGGCAGAATTTCGAGCTGCCGCTCATATTTTTCCTGCTCATAGGGCGAACCGTAGTTCCAGGGATCCTCGATCGCAAAATGGCGATTCCAGAAAGATGTGCGGTCATTGTCGCGCCCATCCGCGGCCCGTGCACGGCGCGGCGCTGCAAAAGGCTCTTTAGTTTCGGCGCTCGACCGAACCAGCGCCTGCGCTTCCGCGGCCAATCCCGCAAGTTTGCCGAAATGGCTGTCCTGATCAGACCGGCGTCCCGCCATGGACAACAATGCCTCGGCTGCAGACATGTTTGACTTGTCGGCACCGGCGCCCTTTTGCGGTGCATCTACAGGCGATCGCCTCGCAAGTCGCGCGGCACTGTGCATAGGCCGCTCAGAGGGCAGGAAATTCAGGATCAATTCAATCCAATGACGCCTCGTCACTCTCCCGAGTACGCCGAACTGCACGAGAGCCTCGATCTGGCCATCCATCATCAGATGGGCATAGATTTGATCGATTCCTTTCGGTACTTCGATCGAGGCCGGATTTCGCACGTCGACACGAATTCCAAGTGTCCGCGCCAGCCTGCGCGGCGCGGCAAGATCGTCGACATCGAGCAGCATTTGCTCAAAGTGATACTGCACGCGGCGAGCCGCGTCCGGATTATTCCAGACCTTGCCGAGTTCGAGGATCAACTCGGTGAGGGAAGCGCCGAACCTGTCCCACCTGGCAGCCAATTGCGCTGGCACCGACAGGCTTCCTACCATAAGGCCATCGACGGCCACCTTGGCGATCTCACGCGCCCACTTACGTCCTGCTGGGAGCGCGCGCAGGGACTGCGGGTTGATCGAGCGCGAGCCGCAGCCGCAATCCGATGCGGCGTTCCACAACGCGAACCACGCGAGTGCTTCTGAAGCGGTGTGGCCGTTCGCGTCGGTCGCTCCATTGGCGTGAGCCGATGGCGGGTGTTTGACCCTGGGATCGGCGGAAAAGCCGCGAGCGATCACGACTTCGCCATCTGCCAGCATCTGCGCCGAATTGCGGCTGAGCGCGTTGGGGCTGGCCCGATAGAAAGCGAGCGGCTCGTCGACCATCACCCAATTTTTGCCTAGACGTGCGAGGCGCTGCCACAGATCCCAGTCCTCGCAGGTGCGCAGCGACACGTCGAAACCGCCCAACTCGACAATTATCTCCCGATCGACCAGCAGCGCGTGAGTGCGGACGGCACACCGGCGGGCGAACGTTTCGAAGGGTTGAATCGCAACCTCCGTTGCGATGCTCGACGCCGTGAGTTCGCCATCGGGCATCACGCGTCGGGAACCGCAATAGGCAGCCACTGCATCGGGAGCGGATTTCAGTGCGGCCAGCATTTTGGCAAGGAAGCTGGCATCCACCCAATCGTCCGCATCCAGAAACATGAGCCAGTGGCCGCGCGCCTTCGAAATCCCGCTATTGCGCGCGCCGGCGGGGCTATGCGCGCAAGAGCTCAACATCCGAAATCGGGCATCGTGCTCTACATAACCGGCGATGATCGCAGGGGTGCGGTCCGTGGAGGCGTCGTCGACGATGATCGCCTCCCAATCCACTATTTCCTGATCAAGAAGGCAATCGAGTGAGCGCGCCAGCGTTACCTCCGCGTTGTGCGCAGGAACCACGATTGAAACCAAGGGATCATGCGCCACGCCGTCTTACCCGCGCCTGGTTCGAGGTAGAACAAGATGTGTTGATCTTTCTCGGCGTAGGCCGTCACAATCGACGCCGATCAGTCCGTCGACCCATCGTCCATCACCACTATATCCAGTATCTGGCAGGTCTGCCGGCGGATGCCGGCACGCATTGTGCCGACGGTTTGCTCGGCATTGAGCATCGGTACCACACCGCCCTGCGGTAGCATCCTGGATCATCGAGCTTTCGTTTTCTTCGGCAAGAGTTGGCAAATGTCAAAACCGGATGACGGCATCGGCTGGCAGCACTGCCCTGTCAAGATAAGGGCGAATTGGAGGCGGGCAAAAAAGACTTGAACACAGGCTGAATGGCAGCGCGCATGCCCGACGGCTTGGAGCTGGGGTCGATGCGCCAGGGCATCTCCGCTCTCGCATTTCATCTGCATAAAGATGATCGCGGGCGAAGACGCGAGCGCGAGCTGATCCGGATCGAGCCGCATGTCGAAATCTACCCGAATGGGGACGTTCGAACCGACTTAAGCCGCGAAGATTCCGGCTTGCGGGTCGACAATTTTACTGGCAAGTTTACCAGTTGCTAAATTAGCGCTGTGGCAATGTTCAAAAGAAGGGGCATGGGATGGCCAAGGAATCTTCGAGTACCGCTTCTTCGGCAAATAAAGCGGACGCAAATCTGATAAGTAATGCAGACGGAAGCGGGCTGACCTTCATGGCGGGCCAGGCTCGCGAGAGCGGAGCCCCCGGCGACGCTGTAGGTGTCGACAAGATACGTGATCTGCTGTTCGGCAACCAGATGCAGGACTATGACCGCCGCTTTTCCAAGCTTGAAGAACGGGTCTTGCAGCGCTTCAAGGATGTCGAATCCGAGGCCAAGCGCAATCTTGAAATGTACGAGTCAAATGCAAAGAAGCAGGTTGACTCGCTTGCGGCGCAATTGCGGAACGAAAAAGACGCGCGAGCCGACGCCGATAAGGAGATTGATCGGAATCTTCGCGAGCAAAATCAGGCGCTCGAAAAGCAGGTGCGCGCGTTGTCGGATCAGTTGAGCGAGCTTGAGCGGGAAGTTGCGGACCGGATAAATCGAAACGATCATTTGCTGCGTGAGGAAATCAAGCAAAAGAATGAAAGCATTCAGATGCTGATGGAGAAAATGTTTTCCGATCTTGGCAATGTCAAGACCGACCGAAATCTTTTGGCTGGCCTGTTTGTTGAGGTTGCAAAATGTCTAAATCAGGATCCCGTCGGCAGCAAGAACAACTCGGAGCGTACCTGGAAAGTGAGTTGATCGGAACTTGACGTCGACTGTCGACCCAATCAGCCTCCCTCAAAGAGCAGCTTCGAACGATACAGAGATTGATCGCGAGGCGCTGGCTCGCCTTTTGATCGAAATTGCCCGGAACGTTGATCCGGACTATCGTGCGCGTCTCGACGGAATCCCAACCGCCGACCCTCGCATGGAAACGCTGCGCCAGTTGCTGGTCGGCCGCGAAATTTCGGAGCTTTCACGAGTTACGCACCTGCTCGACGAACCCGAGCAGCTTGCGGCTGCAGTGGGGAGCGTTCTCCCCAGTGCAGCCGCACGTGCGCCTCATGCGCAACTCGGAGAGGCCCTTGCGCCAGCTGTCGAGAGGGCCGTGCAACGGTCCATCCAGAAGAGCCCGCGTACGCTGACGGATATATTGTACCCGGTGTTTCTGCCGGCTATTCGCAAGTCGATCGGCGAAAAGATCGACCAGACCTTTCAATCGTTGAATGAAACTTTAAGACATATATTTACCTGGCACGGGCTCAAGTGGAGACTTGAAGCGTGGAGAACAGGAGCAAGCTTCTCAGAAGTTGTTCTTAAGCATTCTCTTGTTTATCGTGTAGAACACGTCTTTCTAATCAATCGCAATTCCGGGCTTTTGATAGCGCATGTAACTGCCGCTAATGCAACTAGCGAAGATCCTCAACTCATTTCTTCTATGCTTAGTGCAATTCAAGATTTTGTAAAAGACTCATTTAACGAGAAAGAACAGAGCGGCCTAGATACCATTCGTTTCGGAGAGCTTCGTCTCTGGTCGGAAGTTGGACCGTTTGCGACCTTGGTTGCGGTGATCCGGGGAAATCCGCCGGAGGAATTACATGAAATAATTCGCGATGTATTGCTTCGCATCCATGATGAATGCTCACAGGCTCTAGAGCAGTTTGACGGCGACAGTTCGCAGTTGGCCGGCGTAGAGACGCAGTTGCAGACCTGCGTTGAACTGAAGCAGGAGGAATCAAACCAGGGATTTCCGTGGCTGGTCGTGGCTGCAGTCCTGCTGGTTTCGATTCCGGCAGGCGGTTGGTTCCTTCTTTCCTGGCAATCCGTGCAGCGCTGGCAGACCTATGTGTCGCGACTGGGGACCCAGCCGGGCATCATCGTTGCCGAACAAAAGGTGCGTGATGGCCAATTCTATATTGCCGGTCTGAGAGACCCGCTTGCCGCCGACCCGCAGTCGCTGTTGGCCGGAACGCAGGTCGATCCCGCCCGCGTTCATTCACAGTGGCAATTCTATCAGAGTCTTGATCCGGAGTTCGTATTGAAGCGGCTAACGGCGTCGCTGGTTCCGCCGGATTCAGTACGACTTTCGATCGTCAATGGTCGCATCGTTGCCGAGGGTGAGGCTCCCAACACCTGGATAGATCGGGCGCGCGCAGCGGCCCAACAACTTTCGGCAGGCGGACCGGAATTCGACATCTCCAGGGTTCGTGATGTGAGCCCCGAAGCACGCGCGGCGGAGCACTGGCAGACTTATGTGTCGCGACTGGAGGCCCAAGCGGGAATCATCGTCGCCCAACAAAAGGTGCGTGATGGCCAATTCTATATTGCCGGCCTGAGAGACCCGCTTGCCGCCGACCCGCAGGCTCTGCTGTCCGGAACGGAGGTAGATCCCGCCCGCGTTCATTCGCAGTGGCAATTCTATCAGAGCCTTGATCCGAAGTTCGTCCTGAAGCGGCTGATGGTATCGCTGACCCCGCCGGATTCAGTACGGCTTTCGATCGTCAAGGATCGCATCGTTGCCGAGGGTGAGGCTCCCGACATCTGGATAGACCGCGCACGCGCAGCGGCCCGACAGCTCTCGGCAGGCGGACCGGAATTCGACATCTCCAAGGTTCGTGATGTGAGCCCCGAGGCACGCGCGGCGGAGCACTGGCAGACTTATGTGTCGCGACTGGAGGCCCAAGCGGGAATCATCGTCGCCCAACAAACGGCGAGGGGGGGACATTTCTATATTTCCGGCCTGAGAGACCCGCAGGCCGCCGACCCGAAGGCTCTGCTGTCCGGAACAGGGGTCGATCCTGCTCGCGTTCATTCACAGTGGCAATTCTATCAAAGCCTTGATCCGAAGTTCGTGGTGAAGCGGCTGATGGCGTCGCTGACTCCGCCGGATTCAGTACGGCTTTCGATCATCAAGGATCGCATCGTTGCCCAGGGTGAAGCTCCTGCCGCCTGGATAGATCGGGCGCGGGTCGCCGCCCAACAGCTCTCCGCGGACGGACTCTCTCTAGAACTCTCCGAGCTGCGTGAGTTGACCCCTCCGCAACTCACTCATTTGAGGGAGGCTATTCAAGCGGTCAACATTTTCTTCGATTCTGGCAAGGCTGTACCGGGACCAGAGCAACTGCCGGTTCTCGACAAATTGGCGAATCAGTTGAAGGAATTGGCCGAGGACGCCCGCAAGGCAGGCGTAACAGCACAGTTCATGTTGACCGGCCATTCGGACGAGACGGGCCGTGAAACGGCCAAGTTGTCGATCAGCGCCGCGCGCGCGGAGACAGTTCGTGCGCTTCTCAAGAAGCGCGGCGTCAATCCGGAGTTGCTCTTGGTTCGCGGCGCGGGCACCTTTGAGCCAGCGGAGATTGAAAATAGCCGAACCGGGAACTCCGCCAACCGCAGAGTTTCGGTTACGGTAAACTTCCACTAGGCGGAGCCCAGGATATTGCAAAAGAAGATCTGCATGTTGGGCGGGTTCGCTGTCGGAAAGACGAGTCTGGTTCGCAGGTTTGTGCAAAGCATCTTTTCAGAAACCTACTTGACCACGGTGGGAGTGAAAATCGACAAGAAGAGTGTCGCATTCCCGGACAAAACCGTGGATCTGATTTTGTGGGATTTGGCCGGCGAAGACGATATCGGCTCATTCCGCGTCAGCTATGTGCGAGGTGCGAGTGGGCTCGTGCTTGTCGTCGATGGAACACGCGCTGCTACTCTTGCCGTTGCGCTCACGTTGCGCGAGCGGGCCGAGGCTGAATTCGGCGCTATGCCGTTTGTATTGCTGTTCAACAAATCCGATCTGGCCGATCGGTGGGCAATATCGGATAGTGAAATTGACGAACTGAGGCAACTTGGATGGCAAATCTATCTAACAAGTGCGCTTTCGGGCGAACATGTTGATGATGCGTTTCGTCAACTTGCTTCGATGGTCAGCAAATAAACCATGAATGTCTTGCCAAGAGAAGTTAAAAGCTGGATTTACGATTTCTTCTACAACGAGCGCTCGGTCGCATATCTGAAAATCGACGCCCAGCTTTGCATAGCTGCGAAGGGCGGTAACGTTAACCATTACGGACTCTCGTCAGTTCGCATAGGTAAGCCTGTTGCCGAGCAGCTTGAATTCATGGAAGGTTTGTTGCCCTGCCCGGAGCTTCCATATGATATGGCCATGGTCGAACTGCCCAGCGGGCGTGTCGCGGACCTCCATCTTTTTGCTGACAATGCCTGCGTGTGGCTGCTCTTTCTTGACGCCACTGCCGAACGCGACAATAGGCAGCGGCTTCAACAGAAGGCTTATGAAATGACGCTTCTGCAAGAGAGGGAGCGTCAACTCAACGAGAAATTACAATCGACAAACGAGGCGTTGAGGGCGAGCCAAGAGGGATTGTCGCGTGAATACCAGCGCGCCGAAGCCCTACTCCTCAACATTCTTCCGGCGTCGATCGCGGAGCGGCTAAAAGCGCACGAACAAATTGCAGACAACCATGCGGAGGTGAGTGTGCTTTTTGCCGACATCGTCGGCTTTACGGAAAGAGCGCGGAGCGTCGGAGCCGTGACGACGCTCGCTATTTTAAATTACTTCTTCAAGGCGGCGGATCTGCTCTCGGAGCGATACGGCTGCGAAAAGATCAAGACAATCGGCGATTGTGTGATGGTGGTCGCTGGCCTGCCCACCGCGCGATCCGATCATGCGGAAGCCCTTGCGCACTATGCACTTGAACTGCGGAACGCGGTTAAGCGCGAACGCTTCGCAGGAGAACCGATAAGACTCAGAATTGGAATTCACTCAGGACCAATCGTGGCGGGCGTCATAGGCAAAAGGCGGTTTGCCTATGACCTATGGGGCGACACCGTTAATCTCGCCGCACGTATCCAAACGTCCGCGGAGCCCGATGAAATCCGCATTTCGGATGCAACTCGTCAACTGCTTGGACCAAATTTTGCTTGCGACCCACTCCAGGAAACGGAATTGCGTGGTACAGGTCGTGTGCGAATGTGGCGGCTCCCGGCCTGATTTGCCGCATGGCAGTGCCGACCCGGAAGCGCATTGCATCTCAAGCAACATCATGGTTTCGAATGTCCGCAGCGGTGCGCGAAGCAGTTGACCACCGAGTGACCGCCAAAGGTCTGTCCTGGTCATCTCAGGAAATCAGTTCCTGAGATTTAACGTCGATGCCCAGTTCATAGAACGGCCGGAGGCCTGGGCCGAGGTCGGAATGCCCTGCCCCCGGCGGCTAAATAAACACCGCCACGTACCCGGCACAGCGGTCTGGCTCGGAACGATGACGTCTTGCACCGCAACATCGGTTTCTTCAAGGTGGGGCAACAACGGACATAGATGTCGTTGCTCGCCGATCTGATCGGAAGGTTAACAGCACGATGCCACTCATGACTCGACGATTGGGAGCCAGGAACCTGGCGCGCCCGGCACGGCGTCTCGGAGACCTGACTGCGATGTTTGCCCTGATTGCCAGGCCGCTCGTCTTTGGGATCGCCCTTTTGTTGGCTGGTCAGGCGCAAGCGCAGGCGCCGGCGACCGTCCCGCCTGAAAGGGTCAAACAATTGTTCGAGCTTCTCGACGATCCGTCAGTGAAGGCCTGGGTGGCCGAACAGCGAAATCAGGACGCCGGGTCAACGGGAGCGCCCGCCGAGAGAGGGGCTTCGCCGACCGACGCATCGTCCGGCGCCGTGGCCGCACCAGGCCAGATGAATACGATGGCATCCTCGACGCTCGATGGGATCAGGCATCATATCGAAAGAATCGTGCGAACTTTGCCCTTGCTGCCAGGCCAGTTCGCGCGCGTTCGGGCAGAGACGATGGAGGATATGTCCAGCAGGGGGCCCGCCGGCGTATTTGTGCTGATTGCAATGTTCATCGCTGCCGGCCTGGCACTCACTTGGGCAACGTTCAAGCTCACCCGTCCATTTCGTCTTTGGATTATCGCGCAACCGAAGGATACGCCCGTTGGGCGAGCCAAGAAGATTGGTGGCCGCCTGCTTTATTCCAGCATGCTGATAGTCTCTTTCGCACTGGGCAGCGCCGGCGCGTTCATGTTGTTCGACTGGCCGATGCTTATCCGCGAGATTGTACTGACATTTCTGATGGCGGCAGTCGTTACATGGGGTGTGCGCATGTACGTCATGGCCACGCTCGTCCCTTCCTTCATGAACGTCGAGAACGCCGTCGAGGTTCGTGCTTTGCCGATCACCAACGAAGCGGCTGACCATTGGTCCTATTGGCTACCCCGGATCGTCGGCGTCTTCGCCTTCTTCGGCGCCGCGTTTATCCTCTTGCCAGGTCTCGGCATCGATCAGGACGGAATGACGGTCCTGTCACTGGTCGCCGATTTCGTGCTGCTGCTGCTCCTGCTGCTCGCCATTTGGCGTCGGCCAAGAACGCAGCGAGACGGTGCGCGCCACATCGGTCACACGGAAGCGACATGGCTATTGACTGCTTATTTCGTCGTCCTGTTCCTGCAGCGTATCGCCGGCCTTTATACATACTTCTGGTTCACCTTCGCCGCATTCTTCCTGCCTTTGGCAATCGTGGTGACGCAGCGCGGGGTTAATTTCGTTCTGCGGCCAGGTTCGGAAGACGTCGGCCGGCCCACGATCCCGGCGGTGACGATCGCTGTCATCGATCGCGGAATCCGAATGATTTTCATCCTGGCGGCGGCTTACCTTCTCGCACGTGTCTGGGGTCTGGACATGCAATCCATGCGGGGCAGTGATACGACGACAACATTCATATTGCGCGGCTTGATCAATGTCGTGGTCATTGCCCTTGCCGCCGACTTCGGCTGGTCGATCATCAAAGCTTTGATCGAACGAAAGCTGGGCATCGAAACACCGCACCCTGTGATCAGCGACGAGGACGTCCCGATCCTCGATCCGCAGCAGGCGCGGCTGCATACGCTCTTGCCGATCCTCCAGAATATTCTGCTCGCATCGATCATCGTGATGGCGGTGCTTATGATGCTCGCCTCGCTGGGTATCCAGATCGGCCCATTGATCGCCGGCGCTGGCGTCGTCGGCGTCGCCGTGGGCTTTGGGGCACAAACCATTGTCAAGGACGTCATTTCAGGCGTGTTTTTTCTGCTCGATGATGCGTTCCGTGTTGGCGAATACATTTCATCGGGCAATTACAAGGGTACTGTGGAAAGCTTTTCGCTGCGCTCGGTGAAGCTGCGCCACCATCGTGGTCCGCTGTTCACAATACCTTTCGGTGAACTCGGGGCAGTCCAGAACCAGAGCCGTGACTGGGTTATCGACAAATTCAACATCACCGTTGGTTATGACACCGATATCGACTTCGCTCGCAAGCTGATCAAGCGGATCGGCCTCGAACTGGCGGAAGATCCCGAGTTCAAACACTGGGTGCTCGACCCGATCAAGATGCAGGGCGTACAGGAGTTCGGCGAATACGGCATCGTATTGAGGGTCAAGGCCACAACCAAGCCGGGAGGTGCCTTCGGTATGAAACGCAAATTTTATGTACGCCTCCGCCAGGTCTTCAAGGAACAGGGCATCGAACTCCCATTTCCGACCGTCCAGGTCCAGGGGCTACAGAACCAACATGGGGCAGAGAATGCACCGTTGGAGATCACGCCCGAGTTGAAAATGGCCGTCGCGCAGTCGCACACTATTCGGCGCAGAAAAAAAGCCAGCACAACGGAATAGAAGAGCTGTGACACCTGCTGGTCACAGTGCGGCTTTCCGCGCATCGCTCATGGCAGGGACACTCTTTTCGCCACGTAAGCAAAAGGCGCCCCGAAAGGCGCCTCTTAATCGCTTGGTTCCCCTCAAGGAAACTGGAGCGGGTGAAGCGATTCGAACGCTCGACCCCAACCTTGGCAAGGTTGTGCTCTACCCCTGAGCTACACCCGCTCGTGCGGCTTTTGGGCCGCAAGCCGCGCCTATATGGCTGAAGAGCGCGGCGATTGCAACAGGGAATTCGCAGGCTTTTTGCTTCGTCGGCAATGCGGACAAGCGCTCCTCGGGACGTCGCAAGGCAATCACCCCCGCGTTGCGCGACGGGCTTGTCTTGGCCGCATCATTGGCCGTAAACGGCGTTAGCCGAACAAGCCGTTGAAAGCGGGCCATCAGAAGAAAGACCGATGCCGAAGACCGAAGCCGAACTTTTCGCCTTTCTCGCCGGACTCGGGATCGAGGTATCGACGCGGCGGCATCCGCCGCTGTTCACGGTCGCCGATTCGCAGGCGCTGCGCGGCGAGATTGCCGGCGGCCATACCAAGAACCTGTTCCTCAAGGACAAGAAGGACAATTTCTTCCTGGTCAGCGTCGGCGAGGAGGCGGTGGTCGATCTCAAGCATATACACCATCTGATCGGCGCTGCCGGGCGCGTGTCCTTCGGCCGGCCGGAGATGCTGATGCAGCTTCTCGGCGTCGTCCCGGGCGCGGTCACGGTGTTCGGGCTGATCAACGACACCGAGCGAAGGATCAAGGTCGTGTTGGACGAGGAGCTGATGAGCCATGCGGTGGTCAATGCCCACCCGCTGACCAACGAAGCGACGACTTCCATCGCTGCCGCGGACCTGGTCAAGTTCGTCGAGGCAACCGGACATGATGCTGTTATCTTGAAAGTCTCGGCATGATCGCCACATGGGTGACTGAAACCGGGTTCTAAAGAAGGATGTTGCGCCCGTCCCTTGGCCGGCGGCGCGACCGAAAGGCGAAGAGATGAGTGATAGCAACCCCTTTGGCGGCCCATTTGGCAGCAATGGCGGCCGGTATGCCACCACCGTGCAATATGGCGGCACCGATGCCGCGCGTGAGAAGGTCGCGCTTGCGGAGGCGCCGGCCGACGTCATCAAGGACACAACGACCGCTGGATTTGCCGCCGACGTGATCCAGGAATCGCGTCACCAGCCGGTGCTGGTCGATTTCTGGGCGCCGTGGTGCGGCCCTTGCAAGCAATTGACGCCGCTGCTGGAGAAGGCGGTGAAAGCCGCCGGTGGCAAGGTCAAGCTGGTCAAGATGAACATCGACGACCATCCATCGATCGCCGGCCAGCTTGGCATCCAGTCGATACCGGCGGTCATTGCCTTCAAGGACGGCCAGCCGGTCGACGGCTTCATGGGCGCCATTCCCGAGAGCCAGATCACGCAATTCATCCAGAAGGTCGGCGGCAAGAACGGCGGTGCGCCGCAAGTTGCCGAGGCGCTGGCCGCGGCCGCCGAAGCGCGCGACGCCGGGGACGTGCAGACGGCGGCCGACATTTACGATGCCATCCTGGAACAGGCGCCGGAGACGATCGAGGCGATCGCTGGCTTGGGCGATCTGCTGTTCGAGGCCGGCGATGCCGAAGGTGCCGAGGCGGTGCTGGCGCGGGCGCCGGAAGCAAAGAAGGATGCGCCCCAGCTCGCCGCGCTGCGGGCCAAGATGGCGCTCGCCGCGCAAGCAGCAGTGCTCGGCAATCCGGCGGAACTGGAACGGCGGCTGGCCGAAAACCCCGGGGATCACCAGGCACGGTTCGAGCTTGCCATGATCCAGAACGCCAAGGGTGATCGCATGGCGGCGGCCGACAATCTGCTGGCGATCATCAAGGCCGACCGCTCGTGGAACGACGACGGCGCCAGAACCCAGTTGCTGCAGCTCTTCGAGGCATGGGGCATGACCGACGAAGCAACGCTGTCGGCACGGCGCAAACTGTCGTCGCTGCTGTTTTCCTGAGCCGGCGCAGACTGTTTTGTCGCGCGGGCTTGCGGTGGGCCGCGGCTGCGCCAGATTAGGTTTTCGGACGGCGTTCGATTTCAGGTTTCCGGTGTTGCGCCTTGTGCCGGCCGGGAGGAGACGGATTTGTGCGCTTCCTGACAAAGCGATCGGAGGATTGAGGTGCAGGCGGGAAACGCGCATTACCGGCTCGCTGCGGACTTACCGTCGACCATGCCGATCTTTCCGCTTGAGGGCGCATTGCTGCTGCCGGGAGGCCGCATGCCGCTCAACATCTTCGAGCCGCGCTATCTGCAGATGGTCGACGAGGCGATCGCCGGGCCGCGGCTGATCGGCATGATCCAGCCCAGCCTTGACGGTGCGCTGCGTCCCAACGGCGAGCCGGAGCTCTGCAATGTAGGCTGCGCCGGGCGCATCATTGCGCTGTCCGAGAGCGGCGACGGCCGTTACCTGATTTCGCTGCAGGGCGTGTGCCGGTTCCGTATTGTCCAGGAGCTCACGGTCAAAACACCGTTCCGGCAGTGCCGGTTGGCACCCTTTCTCGCCGATCTCGACGAGGAGCAGGCAGACGCCGAGATCGACCGGCCGGCGCTGCTCAAAGCGTTTCGCGCCTATCTGCAGGCTAACGATCTGGAGGCCGACTGGGAAAGCGTCAGCCGCGCCGAAAACGCCATGCTGGTCAACGCACTGTCGATGATGGCGCCCTACGGGCCGGCCGAGAAACAGGCGCTGCTCGAAGCGGCCGATCTGAAGACACGCGCCGAGACCCTGATCGCCATCACCGAAATGGCGCTGGCGCGCGACAATGAGGATTTCGGTTCGAGTTTGCAGTAGGTTCTTGCCTTCTCCCCTTGGGAGATCTTTGCACAGAAGCCGATCAGTGATTCTGTTGTGAGGTTGGAGCAGGGAGATTCGCGATGGTGGATCGTGTTCTGGGTCA
>NZ_JAMYLG010000029.1:0-64436 GCF_040317865.1 Mesorhizobium sp. M1365 | reverse complement strand
GTCCGGCGGTGAGCACGGCGATGTCTTCCAGCATCGCCTTGCGGCGGTCACCGAAGCCAGGCGCCTTGACGGCCGCTACCTTGAGGCCGCCGCGCAGCTTGTTGACGACCAGCGTTGCCAGCGCTTCGCCCTCGACGTCCTCGGAGATGATCAGCAGCGGCCTGCCGCTTTGCACTACGGCTTCGAGGATGGGCAGCAGCGCCTGCAGATTGCCGAGCTTCTTTTCGTGGATGAGCACGTAGGGCTCTTCCAGCTCGACGCGCATCTTCTCGGCATTGGTGACGAAATAGGGCGAGAGATAGCCGCGGTCGAACTGCATGCCTTCGACGACGTCTAGTTCGGTTTCGGCGGTCTTGGCTTCCTCGACGGTGATGACGCCGTCATTGCCGACCTTGTCCATCGCCTTGGCGATCATGGCGCCGACGCTGGTGTCGCCATTGGCGGCAATGGTGCCGACCTGCGCGATCTCTGCTGAGGACTTGACCTTCTTGGCGCGCGCCTGGATTTCCTTGACGACGGCGCTGACGGCAAGATCGATGCCGCGCTTGAGGTCCATCGGGTTCATGCCGGCGGCAACGAATTTGGCGCCCTCGCGCAGGATGGAAGCGGCAAGCACCGTGGCGGTGGTGGTGCCGTCGCCGGCAAGGTCGTTGGTCTTCGAGGCCACTTCGCGCACCATCTGCGCGCCCATGTTTTCGAACTTGTCGGAAAGCTCGATTTCCTTTGCCACGGCCACCCCGTCCTTGGTGACGCGCGGCGCGCCGTAGGCCTTGTCGATAATGACGTTGCGGCCTTTGGGGCCGAGCGTCACCTTGACGGCGTTGTTGAGGATTTCGACGCCGCGCAGCATGCGGTCACGCGCGTCGGTGGAGAATTTGATTTCCTTGGCAGACATGATCTTTTCCAGTTCGGTTGTCGTGGCAAGGCGCTTGCAGCGCCTGAATCAAAGCTCGGAGCGTCCTTTGCGCGCGCGCGGGAGGGCGCGCGGCCTTCCAATCAGGCGGCCTTCTTGGCAGCCACGGTCTTGTCGATGATGCCCGTCTCGCTTTTTTCGATGATGCCCATGATATCGGCCTCCTTCATGATCAGAAGGTCCTCGCCGTCTATCTTGACCTCGGTGCCGGACCATTTGCCGAACAGAATGAGGTCGCCGGCCTTGACGTCGAGCGGGATCAGCGCGCCGCTTTCGTCCCGCGCGCCCGGCCCGACAGCGATCACTTCGCCTTCCTGCGGTTTTTCTTTGGCATTGTCGGGGATGATGATGCCGCCCTTGGATTTGGTGTCGCTTTCGGCGCGCCGAATGACGACGCGATCGTGGAGTGGCCGGAATTTCATGGGGACTCTTTCTGGGGCCAGCTTAGGCGGCCGCCCCTCTCTATAGGCGCCCTGGCACTCGATTGATAGGAGCGCCAAAAAATATTCATAGGGCACATGAAATATTGAACGTATTATCTTGCCTGGTTATCCCCTGGTGTTCGGGCCTTGCCGAATATTAATGAAATTGAATTTCTATCTTTGAACACCTATTTTATGGTGAATTCACATTCACGACTTTCGCTGCAAGGGAGATTTTACCGATGGCCGAAGGCAATCAGAACATCATGGAAAAAGCTCAGGCCCGCTTCATGGAAAATCAAAAGAAGACGGCGGAGCGGAACAAAGCAACTGCCGAATATCTCTCGGAAGCCAAGGCGAGGAGCATCAAAACGGCAAGGCTGAGGGAATTGCGACTGGCCAAGGAAGAGGCGGACCGCGCGGCGGAAGCTCTGAATCCGGTCGCACCAAAGAAGAAGCGGGCGTCACGGGCAGTCAAGAAGGCCGTATCTGCATCGACGGAGGCGAAATCATGAGCCTGACATTTCCCAATCCCAGCCGCAGCTACGACGAGGCAAGCAAACGCATCCGCTTCGTCGGCCATGACGGGATGTTCCAGATTTCCTTCTCTGTCGCAACCGATGCCATCTCCAAGATGCAGCCGGGAACGGCGGCCTCAGAAGCTACCTACCTGGCAGCCTTCGACACGGCTTCCAACTCGATCCACGATGTCGCCAAGAATGCCTATGCCCGCACCCGCAGGAGCATATATGTGCTGACTGCGGCCGATTTTCGCTAGTCCGTCGCGATCCGTCCACAAGACGCTTTCTCAGGGCTTCCGGTCCGCCTTCGCTCGCCGCTTGACGTCGCGACCGTTCAGCCGGTCGACCATCGCGTCCGCATCGCGCGTGTTCAAACTGGCCGTGAGTTGCTGCTTGAGCTCGACCGGCTGGCCGGTGAAGACGTCGAAGACGGTCCAGCTGTGAGGATGTTCCATACGGAGCGCGTAGCGCTTTGCCATCTTGGGTCCTTTCGTTTCCGCCCAATCAATGAATGTCGCTCGATCAGGCCTGGGCGATGAAGAATACTGCCGCCACGACAAGCACCGTCCACAAAACGACGGACAGCTTCAGGGCCAGGCTACCGTACGCCGAGAGCACCTCCCGAGTGTGGCTGCCAAATGACTTCGCGCAGGTTGGCATCACCCTCAAGGGTCCGTGGCGCGGACGGCCGGGGCGTCGCGCATTCCAGGAGCAGGGCTTATTGCCGAAATCATGAAGGTTCATAATCCGCATGAGACGCGCTGATTCGCGCTTTGGCGGGATGCCTTCATGCAACGCAGCTACGCAGCCGGGAGGTCGACGCGACGGACGAAGGGAAAGACGATGACCGCGCCGGCCGTCGAATTGCAGAAGGCCATATTCGAGGCAGTGAATGACGATCCCGATTTATCGGCGGCACTGGGCGACGCACGATTGTTCGACCGTGCGCCGGAAAATGTTGCGTTCCCCCACATGACCTTCGGCCGCACCAGCGTCTACGATTGGGCAACGGGAATGGAGAACGACGCAGAACAGTTGCTGACGTTGCATGTCTGGTCGAAATCAGAGGCCAGCAAGGAAACCAATGACATCATGGACCTTGTTAGCACCCGCCTGCGCGATACGGCTCTCTCGCTCGGCGAACATCGCCGCGCCTACCTCAAGCTCGAATTCGCCGAAGCCCGCTACGACGAGGACCTTTCGGCCCATCACGGGCTGCTGCGCTTCCGCGCCGTGATCAAGGACGAGGGCTGACCACCGGGCATTTTTTACAATCCGGCAATTTTGTTCTTGCTTTGTGCCGGCAGCTATGCTACTAATTCGCCTATGGTGCTGATGGCGCCAGCGACCCGCCGCAGAGGCGGGTTTTTATTTCCGTCGGTTCGCCTGAATCTGCCTTCGGTTGCCGGATCGATTGTCGAAGTCGGGGCAAACCTGAAGCGATTGCCTTTCACTGCCAAACGATGCCCGGTTGTCGGCGAAGGATCGGAGGGCTAGGTTAAACTTGGCAATTTCGCGGGATGGGCGGCGAAATGGCAATCCGGTAATCTCGCGCTTCAGGGGTGTGGCGGGCATGCATTCGAGCGTTCACCGTTCATATCACGTTCAGCACCGGCGCGTTAGAACGCTGACCATGAAAACCCTTCGCTCCCACTTCCGGACCGCGGCACTGGCGCTGTCAGCCGCCGGTCTGCTTGCGTCGCAGGCGATGGCGATCCCCATTGTCGTGCCCGAGCAGCCCCAACCGGTCGTCCTCGCCGCCTCCGACTGCTATGCGATCGGCCAGCAGGTGGCCGAGCAGAATGGCGGCACCTTGGCCAAGGCCTCGCAGTCGACACGCGGCGGCCAGCCGGTCTGCGTCATCGTCGTGCTGGTTCCGGGCAAGGAAGGGCAGCGTCCGCGTCGCTCGGAGATCGTCGTTCCGCTGAACTGAACCGTGCCGTTTCCCAGTCTGCCGGAATCGGCCTATATCTGAACAGCTTCAACAGGCCTTCCGCATGCGCGTACTCGTCGTCGAAGATGACAAGGATCTCAACCGGCAGATCGGCGACGCGCTGGTCGATGCCGGCTATGTCGTCGACCGCGCTTTCGACGGCGAGGAAGGGCACTTTCTCGGCGACACTGAGCCCTACGATGCCGTGGTGCTCGACATCGGCCTGCCGCAGATGGACGGCATCAGCGTGGTCGAACGCTGGCGGCGCGGCGGCCGCAAGATGCCGGTGCTGATCCTGACGGCACGCGACCGCTGGAGCGACAAGGTTGCCGGCATCGACGCCGGCGCCGACGACTACGTCACCAAACCCTTCCACATCGAGGAAATCCTGGCCAGGGTGCGGGCCTTGATCCGGCGTGCTGCCGGGCACGCTTCGTCCGAACTGACCTGCGGGCCGCTCCGCCTCGACACCAAGGCCTCCAAGGCCGACGTCGACGGCGTGCCGCTGAAGCTGACCTCGCACGAATTCCGCTTGCTTGCCTATTTGATGCACCACATGGGCGAGGTGGTGTCCCGGACCGAGCTGGTCGAGCATCTCTACGACCAGGATTTCGACCGCGATTCCAACACGATCGAGGTCTTTGTCGGACGGCTTCGCAAGAAGATGGGCATCGACATGATCGAAACTGTTCGCGGCATGGGCTACCGCATGCGTAAGCCGGAGGCGTAACGCGGAACCGCTGCCTACAAAACCCGCCGTCTCGAACACGCCGTCGCTGCGGTCATGGCCGCGTTCGGTGGCGTTTCGCGTCATCGCCTTTTCCACCGTCTGGGCGATCCTCACTCTGGTCGTCATCTTCACCTTGATCACCACGCTCTATCGCCAGGCCAGCGAGCGCGGTTTCGACAGCCTGCTTTCGGCGCATCTGTTCAACCTGATCGGCTCGGTCGGCGTTTCTGAAAGCGGCCAATTGACCGGCGCCCCCGACCTTGGTGATTTGAGGTTCTCGGAACCGAATTCCGGCTGGTACTGGTCGGTCGAGCCTGCCTCGGAAGGCGTGCACGGCGATCTCCATTCGTCGTCGATGACCAAGGCGATCCCGTCGCCAAGCGTTGCCGAGGTGCCCTTCAATGCCAGCTTCCAGCGCAGCTATTCAGCGGACGGCATCGAAGGCGAGCAGTTGGAGGTGTTCGAGAGCGAGTTCGTGCTCGATGCGAAAAACCGCGCCGCGCGCTTCCGCGTCATGGGCAACCAGACCGAGCTCGAGCAGGAAATCGCCACCTTCCAGCGGCGCCTTTTGACCTATCTGTCGCTGTTCGGCGTCGGCATGATCGCCATCAATGCGATTGCCATCCTGCTCGGCCTGCAGCCGCTGCGCCGGGTCAGGAATGCGCTTGCCATGGTGCGCGAAGGAACCGCGCAGCGCCTAGACGGCCGTTTCCCGGCCGAGATAGAGCCGCTCGCCAACGAGACCAATGCGCTGATCGAGAACAACAGGCGTATCGTCGAGCGGTCGCGCACGCAGGTCGGCAACCTCGCGCACTCGCTGAAGACGCCGCTTGCCGTGCTGCTCAACGAGGGACGGGCGCTGGGTGGCGCCAAGGGCCAGCTGATCGCCGAGCAGGCCGCTTCCATGCAAAAGCAAGTGGACCATTATCTGCAACGTGCCCGCGTCGCCGCGCAGCGCGACAGCGTAGTCTACCGTACGCCGGTGGCGCCGCTGGTCCAGCGCATGGTTCGGGTGCTGCAAAAGCTCAACCCGCAGACGGCGCTGTCGCTGTCGCTGCCGGCCACCGACATCGTCTTTGCCGGCGAACGCGAGGACCTGGAGGAGCTGCTCGGCAATCTGCTCGACAATGCGATGAAATGGGCAAGGAGCGCGGTCGCCGTTTCGGTCAAGCCAATCTCCAGCAAAGGTGGCGCTGGCACGGAAGGCGCAGCCAACCTGTTCGAGATCAGCATCGAGGATGACGGCCCCGGCATTCCCGACGACAAGGCGCGCGAGGTGTTGCAGCGCGGCCGGCGGCTCGACGAGACAAAACCGGGCAGCGGGCTCGGACTTGCCATTGTCGCCGACCTTGTCAACGAGTATGGAGGCTCTCTGGCGCTGGAACGATCCATCATGGGTGGATTGAAGGCGATGGTTCGATTGCGGAGCCTTCAGTAATGCTTTTCCAGATTGCTTTTCCAGGTGGCTGGCTGCGGCCAAATTTCCGACAAACATCGACATTATGGCCGCGCCAGCTGCTGACAGCGCGGCGGTCCAGCTCAAGAAAGCCGGTATTGGCATGAAGATTCGCGTCGCGCTCGTTTCCGCCCTGCTCGCCGTCTCCGGCTGCACGACGCTCGGCAAGGGCCCGGCCGTTACGGTGACGCCGGCCGCGACGCCCCCCAGCGGCGCCAAGGTGGCGACGACGATCATCTCCGCCATGGGCGGCGGCCTCGTCGGCGGTTCTATCGGCGCCGGCCTGAGCGAGACCGAGAAGCGCAGCGCGCTCGAGGCGGAATACAAGGCGCTTGAATACACGGCGAGCGGCCAGAAAGTGGCTTGGAAGAGCGACAGTTCGGCCCATCGCGGCGAAGTGGTCGCCGCCCAGCCCTATCGCGTCGGCTCGCAGGACTGCCGGCAATACACCCATACGGTGTTTACCGGCACCGCCGGCGCCACCGCGCGCGGAACCGCCTGCCGCAATGCCGACGGCAGCTGGACGCCGCTGACGTAGAGCAATTCCAGGAAAGTGTGAAACGGTTTTCCGTCCGGAATTGCGCAAAAACAAAGACGCCCGGCCGTCGATCCGCCGATACCGGTCCGGCACTAAAGCGCGTCGCGTTCGACCGGCGTCATGCGACGCGCTATAGGTTCTTGTTTTGATGCATGGTCGTTATCGCAAAACCGCTGCACACTTTTGCGCGACATGCATTATCGATCGGAGCGGCCCCGCCAAAGCGTCGCAGCACGCTTGTGTTGGCAGGGCAAGGGTCTCGTTCTATTGGAAGAGCCATGCTGTTTTGGGTCATAGCCGCACTCCTGACGCTGGGCGCAAGCTTGGCGGTGCTGCTGCCGTTGGCCGGCGGATCGAAGAACGCGTCCGCTGCCGGCGATCACGACCTTGAAGTCTATCGCGACCAGCTGGCCGAGCTTGACCGCGATATGGCGCGTGGCCTGATCCGGCCAATGGAGGCCGAAGAGGCACGCGCCGAAATCGCCCGCCGCATCCTTCGCCTGAGCAATGCCGGCCACGCCGACGAGACGGCGACGCAGCCGTCGCGGTCGACAAGGCTGGTGGCGACGGCGGCCGTGCTGCTGGTTCCGCTGGTCAGCTGGGGCCTCTATGGCCAGCTCGGCTCACCCGACCTGCCGTCGCAGCCGCTCAGCGAACGCCTGGCCAAGAACCCCGCCGACAGCTCGGTCGACGAGCTGATAGCCCGCGCCGAGGCGCACCTGGCGACCAACCCATCCGATGGCCGCGGCTGGGACGTGCTGGCGCCGGTCTATCTGCGCATGCAGCGATACGCCGATGCGGTGACCGCCTATCGCAACGCCATCCGCCTCGACGGCGACAGCGCCGCCCGCCAGGCGGGTCTTGGCGAGGCGATCGCCAATGCGGCCGGCGGCATTGTCTCCGCCGAAGCGCAGGCGGCTTTCGAGGCGGCGTTGAAGCTCGATCCGGCCAATCCGAAGGCCTCGTTCTATCTCGCCATGGGCATGGCACAGGAAGGCCGCATAGCTGAAGCCACGGCGGCCTGGCAAAAGATGCTTGCCGCCTTGCCGCAGGGCTCGCCGTGGCGCGGCGCCGTCGAGCAGGCGCTGGCCGAATCCGCCGCCCGCAGCGTCGCTTCGGAGGCGCCCGCGAAAGGGCCGACCGCCGAGGATATCGATGCTGCCTCCTCGATGTCGCCGCAGGACCGGCAAGCCATGATCAGCACCATGGTTGCCGGCCTCGACGAAAGGCTTCGGCAAAATCCGCGCGACGAGGAAGGGTGGATGCAGCTCGTTCGTTCCTATGCCGTGCTGGGCAAGACAGATCAGGCGCGTGACGCGCTCAATCGCGGTATCGCCGTCTTTGGCGCGGACAGTGACCAGGCCAGGAAATTCACCGCCTTTGCCGCCTCGCTTGGCGTGACGGCGACGGAGTAGACGATGACGCGCAAGCAGAAACGACTGTCGGTGATCGCAGCGGGGCTGGGGTTTCTCGGTGTTGCCACGGGGCTGACCTTCTATGCGCTTGGCCAGAAGGCCTCCTATTTCTACATGCCGGCCGATCTGGCCACCGCCAGCCTTCAGCCGGGCCAGCGCATAAGGCTCGGCGGTCTTGTCGAAAAAGGCACGGTCGAGCGTGGCCAAGGCGCCACCGTCGCCTTTTCGGTGACCGACAACCAGAAGGACGTCAAGGTCACCTATACCGGCATTCTTCCCGACCTCTTCCGGGAAGGACAGGGCGTGATCACCGAAGGCTCGTTTGGCCCTGACGGAATCTTTGTCGCCGACAGCGTGCTGGCCAAGCATGACGAGACCTATATGCCCAAGGAAGTGGCCGATGGCCTCAAGGCCAAGGGCGTATGGCAGGAGAGCAAGAGTGACTAGCGGGTGCGGTGACAATGGTTGAAACCGGACATTTCGCCCTGGTCCTGGCGTTTGCGCTGGCCCTGGTGCAGACGATGGTGCCGCTGTTCGGTGCGCGCACCGGCAACCACAAGATGATGGCCGTCGGCGCACCGGCCGCGCTGACCGGCTTTGCCTTGACGGCGCTGTCTTTCGCGGCGCTGGCAACCGCCTACGCCGGCTCGGACTTCTCGGTTGAGAGCGTCTGGGAGAACTCGCATTCGCTGCAGCCGCTGATCTACAAGATCACCGGAACCTGGGGCAATCACGAAGGTTCGATGCTGCTCTGGGTGCTGATCCTGACCTTCTTCGGCGCGCTCGTCGCCGTCTTCGGCGGCAATCTTCCGACGACGCTCCGGGCCAATGTGCTTGCCGTGCAGGGAGCGATCGGCGCCACTTTCTTCCTGTTCATCCTGACGACGTCGAACCCGTTCGTCAGGCTCAATCCGGCGCCTATCGAGGGCCGCGATCTCAACCCGATCCTGCAGGACCTCGGCCTCGCCATCCATCCGCCGCTGCTTTATCTCGGCTATGTCGGTTTCTCGATCTGCTTTTCCTTCTCTGTCGCTGCCCTCATCGAGGGCCGCATTGACGCTTCGTGGGCGCGCTGGGTAAGGCCGTGGACATTGGTTGCCTGGATGTTCCTCACCGGCGGCATCGCCATGGGCTCCTACTGGGCCTACTACGAGCTCGGCTGGGGCGGCTTCTGGTTCTGGGATCCGGTCGAGAACGCATCCTTCATGCCGTGGCTGGCGGGCACGGCGCTGCTGCATTCGGCGATCGTCATGGAAAAGCGCTCGGCGCTGAAGATCTGGACGCTGCTTCTGGCGATCCTGACCTTCTCGCTGTCGCTGCTCGGCACCTTCCTGGTGCGCTCCGGCGTGCTGACCTCGGTGCACGCATTCGCCACCGATCCGACGCGCGGCGTGTTCATCCTCTGCATCCTGACGCTGTTCATCGGCGGCTCGCTGGCGCTGTTTGCCTTGCGCGCCTCCCGGCTGACGGCCGGCGGCCTGTTTCACCCGATCTCGCGTGAAGGCGCGCTGGTCCTGAACAATCTGTTCCTGACCACCGCCACCGCCACCGTGCTGGTCGGCACGCTCTACCCGCTCGTGGTCGAAGCCCTGTCTGCCGACAAGATTTCGGTCGGCGCGCCCTTCTTCAACCTGACATTCGGCCCGCTGATGGTGCCGCTCTTGGTCGTCGTGCCGTTCGGGCCGCTCCTCGCCTGGAAGCGCGGTGACATTTTCGCGGTCGCCCAGCGTCTGATGGCGGCTTTCGCGGCGGCGCTGCTCGCCGTGCTGGTGACGGCCCTGTTCATCGATGGCGCTTCGGTGTTTGCGGCACTCGGTGTCGGCCTTGCCTTCTGGCTGATCTGCGGCGCGCTCACCGATCTCGCCGTCAAATCCGGCTTCGGCACCGTCGCGCCCGCCACCATGCTCAGGCGCTTCGCCGGCCTGCGGCGCTCGGTCTTCGGAACAGCGCTTGCGCATCTCGGCCTCGGGCTGACAACGCTCGGCATTGTCGGCACGCTTTGCTTCGGCACCGAAAAAATCCTGTCGATGCATGCCGGCGAGACCGTCGAACTGTCCGGCCATAAGCTGCGCTTCGAGGGGCTCTATCCGGCCCAGGGGCCTAACTACAGTGAGGATCGCGGCCGCTTCGCCCTGCTTGGCGCCGACGGCAGCGTCGCAGGCGAGATCACCTCGGCCAAGCGCTCATATCCGGTGCGCCAGATGACCACGACCGAATCCGGCATCAGGACGATCGGCTTCAGCCAGCTCTATCTTTCGCTTGGCGACGAGGGCAGCGATGGCTCTGTGGTCGTTCGTCTGTGGTGGAAGCCGCTGGTGACGCTGATCTGGGGCGGCGGAATGGTGATGATGGCGGGCGCGGCGATGTCGCTGCTCGACCGCCGCCTGCGCGTCGGCGCACCGTCGCGCCGCAAGGCTGCGGCCGGCGTGCCATCGGCGAGCCCGCAATGAAAAGGGTCACGCTGGCCTCGCTGGTCCTGCTGCTGGCGCTGTTGTTCGCCGGCGTCGCGCAGGCCGTCAAGCCCGACGAGGTGCTGGCCGACCCGGCGCTCGAGGCAAGGGCGCGCGCTTTGTCGGAAGGCCTGCGCTGCATGGTCTGCCAGAACCAGTCGATCGACGAGTCCGATGCCGACCTCGCCCGCGACCTGCGGATCCTTGTGCGCCAGCGCCTGGTCGCCGGCGATACCGACCGGCAGGTGATGGACTATGTCGTTTCGCGCTACGGCGAATTCGTGCTGCTGAAGCCACGCTTCAATCTGCGCAATGTTTTGCTCTGGGGGACGCCAGTTCTTCTGCTGCTCGTTGGCGGGACATTCATCCTACTGGCCGCCCGCTCGCGCCGTTCGACGGTGACCGCTGGATTAACTGCCGAGGAACAGGCGGCGCTGGACAAGATGCTCCGCCGCGATTGATCGATACATTACGAAAGTTTCATGTACCGGAAATGGCGTCGTAATGTGCGGCTCTCTATTTCCTTTGTCGAGGATGCCAATCAAGGGGCGTCCCTTGAAAAGAGGATACGAGAACCATGAATGTTGCCCCCAATTCATATCTACGCACCCGCAAACGCCTGCTGGCCGCAGCCGCATCCCTGGCCATTGCCGGCGCGATCGGCTTTGGTGCTGTTGCCACCGGGACAGCCCCGGTGCTGGCCGACGCCGTGCGTGTCGAGGCACCGCAGGTCCCGAGCTTCGCCGATGTGGTCGAGCGCGTTTCGCCGGCGGTCGTCAGCGTGCGCGTCAAGGCCAAGATCCAGTCGACGGCCGATGACGGTTCCGGCCAGATGGACGACGAGGACGGTCTAGGCAATCTTCCCGACAACCCGCAGCTGCGCCGGTTCTTCCGCGAATTCCGCGGCTTTGGCGATCAAGGCGGCGATCAGGGCCCGAACGGAATGCGCCGTTTTGGACATCGTGACCGTAACAACGACCACCCGCGGCCGGTGGCGCAAGGGTCCGGCTTCTTCATCTCCGATGACGGCTATCTCGTCACCAACAACCATGTCGTCGAGGAGGGCACCGCCTTCACCGTGGTGACCAATGACGGCAAGGAACTCGACGCCAAGCTGATCGGCACCGATCCGCGTACCGATCTTGCGGTGCTCAAGGTCGATGACGGCAACAAGTTCACCTATGTCGACTTCGCCGACGATTCCAAGGTTCGCGTCGGCGACTGGGTGGTGGCTGTCGGCAATCCGTTCGGCCTCGGCGGCACGGTTACCGCAGGCATCGTTTCGGCCCGCGGCCGCGATATCGGCGCCGGTCCCTATGACGACTTCATCCAGATCGACGCCTCGGTGAACCGCGGCAATTCGGGTGGGCCGACCTTCAACCTCAACGGCCAGGTTGTCGGCATCAACACCGCGATCTTCTCGCCGTCGGGCGGCAGCGTCGGCATTGCCTTCGACATTCCCGCTTCGACCGCCAAGCAGGTCGTGCAGGATCTGATGAAGAACGGTACAGTCCAGCGCGGCTGGCTCGGCGTCGAGATCCAGCCGGTCACGCCCGAAATCGCCGAGTCGCTTGGCCTTGGGTCCGGCAAGGGCGCGCTCGTTGCCAGCGCGCAGGACAACGGTCCCGGCAAGAAGGCCGGCATCACCGCCGGTGACGTGATCACCCAGGTGGACGGCAAGGACGTTGCTTCGCCGAAGGAACTCGCCCGTCTGATCGGCGCTTACCCGCCCGGCAAATCTGTCGATGTCACGGTGTGGCGCAACGGCAAGAGCGAGGCGGTCAAGGTCGATCTCGGCAAGCTGCCGTCGAGCGACAAGCAGGCCTCGGCCGACCAGCAGCCTGCCCCCGCGCCGAAGACCGACACGCTCGCCGATCTCGGCCTGACCGTCACCAAGTCTGACAATGGCAAGGGCCTTGTGGTGACCGATGTCGACCCTGACAGCGATGCCGCCGATCGCGGCATCCAGCCCGGCGACGTCATCACCTCCGTCAATTCGGCGGAAGTGAACGGCGCCGGCGACGTCGACAAGGCGATGGCCGACGCGGTGAAGTCCGGCCGCAAGGCGGTGCTGATGCAGATCACCCGCGACGACAGCAACCGCTTCGTCGCACTGCCTGTCGCCAAGGGCTGAGCGCATGACCCCGAACACGTATTCCGTTTTCGGAAAGGCTCATGCGCCGATTCAAGGTGCTAGAGCGTCCTTTGCGCGTCCAAGAGGACGCGCGGCGCTCTAGTGGTCGACTTTTCCGGTGCGGCGGTTTTCAACACCCCCGAGCCGCCGCACGGGAAAGCACGGGGCCTGAATACGTTCGTCAGTCATCGTGTTCCGCCCCAGCGGCAGCGGGCCTCCCATCGCCCGCTGCCGCTCGAACATGCCGCTCAAGGCGTGAGGCGGTTTTAGGCTACGACATGCTAAAACAAAGACTTACCGCGTATCCCTGAATCACTTTGTTCGCGATACGCCATGGAGAAGGCCACGATGAATATGCCGGCCACTCAATCTTCCAGCGAAATCACGTATAACGGTTCTATGAAGATTCTCGTCATAGAAGACGATCGCGAGGCAGCCGACTACCTGCAGAAGGCGTTCGCCGAGGCCGGCCATACCGCCCATGTCGCCGGCGACGGCGAAACCGGCTTCGCGCTCGCCGATTCCGGCGACTATGACGTCATGGTCGTTGATCGCATGATGCCGCGCCGCGATGGCCTGTCCGTCATTGCCGGGCTCAGGTCCCGGGGCAATACGACGCCCGTGCTGATCCTGTCGGCGCTCGGCGAAGTCGACGACCGGGTCACCGGTCTGCGCGCCGGCGGCGACGACTATCTGACCAAACCCTACGCCTTTTCGGAACTGCTCGCCCGCGTCGAGGTGCTGAACCGCCGCGCCAGCGCCAGGGAAGCCGAAACCGTCTACCGGGTCGGTGATCTCGAACTCGACCGGCTGTCGCACTCGGTGCGCCGCGCCGGGCGCGAGATAACGCTGCAGCCGCGCGAGTTCCGCCTGCTCGAATATCTGATGCGCCATGCCGGCCAGGTGGTGACCCGCACCATGCTGCTCGAGAATGTCTGGGACTACCATTTCGATCCGCAGACCAATGTCATCGACGTTCATATCTCGCGGCTGCGGGGCAAGATCGAGAAGGGCTTCGACAAGCCGATCCTGCACACAGTCCGCGGCGCCGGCTACATGCTGAAAAGCGGCTAGAACCCCATGGCTCTTTCCGTGCCGGCCATCATGAAGACGACGGCAGCGCGGCTTTCGGCGCTCTACCTCCTGCTGTTCGCCATCTGCGCGGTGCTGCTCGTGTTCTACATGACCTCGCTGTCGGCGCGCATGCTGACCGGCCAGACCCAGGACACGATCAACGACGAGGTGCTCGGCCTCGCCCGCGCCTATCAGCGCGGCGGCCTCCCGCTGCTGGTCCGCGTCGTCGAGCAGCGCTCCCGCCAGCCCGGCGCCAATCTCTATCTGATCGCCGATGCCAACGGCCAGATCCTGACCGGCAACGTGCAGAGTCTGGAGCCGGGCGTGATCGAGGCCGAGGGCTGGACCACCGAGCCGTTCTCCTACCGCCGCTTCGGCGAGGGCGAGCTCGAGCGGCAGCGCAACCCGGTCTCCGACCCGAACGAGCCCGCCCAGAGCGAAGTACAGGCCGAAGGCGAGAAGGGCCATAACGCCATTGCCCTGGTGCTGCGCCTGCCCAACCAGATGATCATGCTGGTCGGCCGCGACCTCGGCGAGCCGGAGCGCTTCCGCGCCGTCATTCGCCGCGCTCTGATGCTGGCGCTCGGCATGATGGGCGTCGGCGGGCTGCTGATCTGGTTCTTCGTCGGGCGCGCGGCGCTGAAGCGCATCGACAGCGTGTCGGAGGCGAGCCGCCGCATCATGGGCGGCGATCTTTCCGGCCGGCTGCCGGTCACCGGCGCCGGCGACGAGTTCGACCGGCTGTCGGAAAACCTCAATTCCATGCTGGCCAGGATCGCCACGCTGAACGAGGGCCTGAAGCAGGTCTCCGACAACATCGCCCACGACCTGAAAACGCCGCTCACCAGGCTGCGCAATCGCGCCGAGGCGACGCTTTCCGGCAAGCACAACACCAGCGACTACCGGCAGGCGCTGGAAGGAACGATCGCCGAATCCGATCAGCTGATAAAGACCTTCAACGCCATCCTGATGATCTCGCGACTGGAAGCCGGCTATTCCTCGGAAAGCACCACCAGGGTTGATCTGGCCGCTGCCGTGCACGACGTCGTCGAACTCTACGAGCCGGTAGCGGAGGAGGCGGGCGTGACGCTCGAAACTTCGGTGCAAGGTTCCTTCGCCGTCAACGGCAATCGCGAGCTGATTGGCCAGGCGCTGTCCAACATCGTCGACAACGCGATCAAATATTCGACCGACTCGACCTCCAGGCCTACGGTTAGCGTGACGCTGGAGCGTGTCGGTAGCGAGATCAGACTCGCCGTCTCCGACAACGGCCAGGGCATTCCCGACGATGTTGACCGCGCCAGGGTGACCGAGCGTTTCGTGCGGCTGGAAAAGAGCCGCTCGCAGCCGGGATCCGGCCTTGGCTTGAGTCTCGCCAAGGCGATCATGACATTCCACAATGGACGGCTTGAGCTTCTGCCCGGCAATCCCGGATTGTCGGTCGTCATGAGTTTTCCCGGGCGGGACGATCGCTGATGGTTGCAAGGATAGCAGTGCGACGCCTCGAAACGGACTGGCTGTTGAAGCCGGCGGTAGAGCTCGTTCCACTGGATGCAAGCCGCGCCAGGCAGGAATTGTCGGAGATCGCCGACGCCGCGCGGCAAAAGGAACTGCCGCGACTGGCGAAATTTCTCGCCGGCAAGGGGGTCGTCCAGGATTTCCTCGCCGCGGTGTTCGACCTGTCGCCGTTCCTCCGCGATACCGCGCGCCGCCGGCCACGCATACTCGATGCGCTTTTCGACGGGAGCGTCGAGGCGCAGCTGTCATCGATCGGCGCCGCGGTCGACAAGGCGGCACGCGTAGAGGCCGTCTCCGAAAGCAGCCTGATGATGGAGCTGCGCCAATGTAAGGCGGAGGCGCATTTCCTGATCGCCTTGGCCGATCTCGCCGGCGAGGCCGAGACCTCGCTGACGGTGCGGCGACTGAGCGACCTTGCCGACGCCTGCACGCGTGCGGCTGTCGATTTCCTGCTCCGCGACGCGCATGAGCAAGGCAAGCTCCGATTGCCGGATGCCAAAAATCCGGCGCGACGCTCGGGCTGGATTCTGCTCGGCATGGGCAAGCTCGGCGCGCTTGAGCTGAACTTCTCCTCCGACATCGACCTCGTCGTCTTCTTCGACCCCGATGCGCCTGCCGTCGTCGATCCGCTCGATGCCACAGAGCTGTTTTCGCGCCTGACCCGCCGGCTTGTTCGTATCCTCCAGGACCGCACCGAGCACGGTTACGTCTTCCGCACCGATCTCAGGCTTCGTCCCGACCCCGGCTCGACGCCGCTGGCGATCCCGGTCGAGGCGGCGCTGCGCTACTATGAGGCGCGCGGCCAGAACTGGGAGCGCGCCGCCATGATCAAGGCCCGCCCGGTGGCTGGCGATCTTGCCGCCGGCGCCGCGTTCCTGAAGGAACTCCAGCCCTATATCTGGCGCAAATACATGGACTATGCGGCGATTGCCGACGTCCATTCGATCAAGCGCCAGATCCATGCCCACAAAGGCCATGGCGAGGTCGCGGTCAAAGGCCACAATGTCAAGCTCGGTCGCGGCGGCATCCGCGAGATCGAGTTCTTCGTCCAGACCCAGCAGCTTATCGCGGGCGGCCGCTTTCCCGAACTGCGCGGCCGCGAGACCGTGCCGATGCTCGGCGAGCTCGCCGCGCGCGGCTGGATCACCGCCGACGCGCGCGATGCGCTCACCAGGCAATACTGGTTCCTGCGCCGCGTCGAACATGCCATCCAGATGGTTGCCGACCAGCAGACGCATATCCTGCCGGAGGACGAAGAGGGGCTGGAGCGCGTCGCCCGCATGCTGGGCTTTGCCGATGCGGCAGGCTTTGCCGAAACGTTCCGCGCGGCGCTGCACCAGGTCGAGCGCCACTACGCAGCGCTGTTCGAAACCGCGCCGGAGCTTTCGGCCGGCATCGGCAATCTGGTCTTTACCGGGGACGTCGACGATCCCGATACCTTGCAGACCTTGCAGCGGCTCGGCTTCCAGCGGCCGAGCGACATCTGCCGGGTTATCCGCGGCTGGCACTTCGGCCGCTACCGCGTCACCCGGTCGGCGGAGGCGCGCGAGCGGCTGACCGAACTGACGCCGGCGCTGCTGCAAGCCTTCGGTCAGACGCGGCGGGCGGACGAGGCAGTGATCCGCTTCGACGAATTCCTTGCCGGCCTGCCTGCCGGCATCCAGCTGTTTTCGCTGCTGCAGTCGAATCCGGCTTTGCTGAAGCTGATGGCGACTATCATGGGCGCGGCACCGCGGCTGGCCGCCATCATCACGCGCCGGCCGCATGTCTTCGATGGGCTGCTCGATCCGGCGCTGCTGAGCGAACTGCCAAACCGCGCCTATCTGTCGGCGCGCCTTGCCGCCTTCCTCGAAGGCGACAGAGCCTATGAAGACGTGCTCGACCGGCTGCGCATCTTTGCTTCGGAGCAAAAATTCCTGATCGGCGTCAGGCTGCTTGCCGGGTCGATCGACCCGCCGCGCGCCGGCCGCGCTTTTTCCGATCTCGCCGACCTGACCATCGAGGCGGCATTGCAGGCGGTGATGGCGGAATTCGCTTTGCGTCATGGCTATATTGCCGGCGGCCGGGTCGCGCTGCTCGGCATGGGCAAGCTCGGCAGCCGCGAACTGACGGCGGGCTCCGACGTCGACCTCATCCTGCTCTACGATCACGACGCCGATGCGGAGGAGTCCGACGGCGACAAGCCGCTTGCCCCGTCGCATTACTACAGCCGGCTGACACAGCGGCTGATCGCCGCCGTTTCCGCGCCGACCGCCGAGGGCGTGCTCTACGAGCTCGACCTTCGCCTGCGGCCGTCCGGCAACAAGGGGCCGGTGGCCACTCATGTCGACGCCTTCAAGAAGTATCAGCGCCAGGACGCCTGGACATGGGAGCACATGGCGCTGGCGCGGGCCCGCACGATCGGCGGCGATGCCGAGCTCTGCCGCGAGGTCGAAGGGGACGTTGCCGCAGTGCTCGCTCTGCCGCGCGATCCAGCCAAGGTGATGGCCGAGGCATCCGAGATGCGCGCCATGGTCGACAAGGAGAAGCCGCCGCGCGATCCCTGGGACATCAAGTTGATCCCGGGCGGCCTCATCGATCTCGAATTCATTGCCCAGGTTGCGCTGATAACGGGAAAGATCGAGGCAGGCCGCAGGGCCACCGGCACGGCTGAGGTCCTGTCGCGCCTGGCGCCGGATTTCGCCAACGCCCAGGTCAGGCAGGAACTGGTGGATGCCTATTCGCTCTATCTGGCGCTGACCCAGATGATACGGCTTTGCCTCACCGGCGCGTTCGAACGCGACGACGTTCCGCCAGGGCTTTCCGATCTGCTTCTTGCGGTCACCGACCTGCCGGATTTCGGGGTGCTTGAAGCGCACCTCAAGGAGACGTCGCAGAAGGTCAGAAAGGATTTCGACCTTCTGCTTCGTGTGAAACAACCGTGACGGCAACCAGCCGTACGGGCGAGAGCATTGGGCCCAAAATTGCGACCTGCTTTGGGAGGTTCCGATGTTCAATCAAAGAGATGGAGCGGGGGATTGAAGGTCCGCCGCTCTAGCATCGGGGGTGACGATGCAACAGGAGAAGACCATGAGAAAGACAACCAGACTTGCACTCGTTTTCGCAGCCCTGGCCGGCGCCGTCGGCACCGCTGCCTATGCAGACGAGCACTCCGTGGCCGGGCCGCGCGACGGCATGATGATGCGCCTCGGCAAGGTCATGAAGGACAATGACGACACCATCACCTTCGACCAGTTCTCCGACGCCATGGACGCGCGGCTGAAGAAGATGGTCGCCGACAATGGCGGCAAGCTGACCGTGGCACAGCTCGCCGACGCGCTCGAGAAAGCACGCTTCGAGCAGATGGCCAGGCGCATCATCGCCCGTTACGACACCAAGGGCAACGGCACGCTGACCGCCGATGACATCACCAGCCGCCAGAAGAAGGTCTTCGCCATGCTCGACCGTGACAATGACGGGAAAATCGAGAAGAACGAACTGCCGAAGGGTCCCGGCGGTCACCGCCAATGGGACGGCGAGGGCAATGATGGCACTGACGGCATGCAGTGAGAATTGATAACGCTCCGGCGGTGCGAGCCGCCGGAGACTTATTTTGTCATTCAGGCGGCGGCCTTGACCGCCTGCGCGGCTTTCTTGATCGGGATGCGTACCGAGACGATCGTGCCGGTGCCTTCGGTCGAGCGGATCTTCAAGGCGCCACCCTGAAGTTCGGCCAGCGAGCGCGAGATGGCGAGGCCGAGGCCGGAGCCGGCATGGCTCTTGGAGAACTGGTTTTGCACCTGTTCGAATGGCCGCCCGAGCTTGCTCAGCGCCGCCTTCGGGATGCCGCAGCCATTGTCCTCGATCGTCAGGATCAGCGCGCTGGAAATGCTGCGGGCTCTGACCGAGATGTGGCCGCCTTGCCCGGTGAACTTCACCGCATTGGACAGAAGGTTGATGAGGATCTGCTTGATCGCCCTGCGGTCGGCGAACAGCGTCAGCGAATCGGCGATGCGGGTTTCGACGGTAATCGACTTTTCCGCCGCCTGCAGAGAAACGACGCGAACCGTCTCCCTGATGAGCGGGCAGAGATCGATTTCTTCCTGATCCAGGGCGAACTGGCCGGCCTCGATCTTCGACATGTCGAGGATGTCATTGATCACACCGAGAAGATATTTGCCGCTGCCGTTGATGTCGGTGGCATACTCTTCGTAGCGCGGCGAACCCAGCGGCCCGAACAGCCGCCGTTCCATCAGTTCCGAGAAGCCGATGATCGCGTTGAGCGGGGTGCGCAACTCGTGCGACATGTTGGCCAGGAATTCGGATTTGGCCCGGTTTGCCGCTTCGGCGCGCTCGGTTTCCTTCATGTATTTGCGATTGAGTTCGACGAGCTCACGCGCCCGTTCTTCTTCCGCGCGGCGGGCAAGGCTGAGGTCATGGATTGTCGCCATCAGCCGGCGCTCGCTGTCGACCAGCTTCTCCTGGTGCAGCTTGATCTGGGTGATGTCGGAGCCGACGGAGACGGTACCGCCGTCCCTTGTCCGCAACTCGTTCACCTGCAGCCAGCGGCCGTCGGCAAGCTGGCGCTCGAAGGTCACGCCTCCCTGCGGTCCGTTGGTGTTGGCAAGCCGCCGCTCCGAGGCGAAGGCCAGCATGCGTTCCTCCAGAACGGCGCGCGGAGCGCCTGGCATCACGTCGCGATCCAACAGGCCGTTGTCCTGCTGGTATTTGGAATTGCACATGATCAGGCGCTCGGACGAATCCCACAGCACGAAAGATTCGTTGATGTTTTCGATGGCCGTCCTCAGGCGCAGGTCCGCCGCTTCGGAGCGCAGCGCCAGATGCCGCTGCTCGGTGACGTCGACGGCGATGCCGATCAGCTGGATCTCCGGCGCTTCCGGGTCGATAACGTGTGCTCTTGCGCGCATCCAAACCCATTGCCCGTCGGCATGGCGCATCCGGAACACCTGGTCGATATGGTCGATCTCGCGTGCGACGATCCTGTTGGCGAGTTCGAACAAATCGCCGTCCTCGGGATGAATGATTTCATCGACTTCGCCGAACGACAGCATCGTGTCACAAGGCTCGTAGCCCAGCATGTCGTACATCGAGCGCGACCAGTACATCTTGCCGCGCACCATGTCCCAATCCCACAGGCCGCAGCGGCCGCGCACCAGCGCCATGTCGATGCGCTGGTGGGCTTCGAGATAGATGCGATCGGCGGCCTGGGCGCGCGCCGCCTGGCCGAAATAGGCGTACAGGATGATGATCAGCACACCGGCCGTCAGCACGAACAGCGTGACGTTGAGTGAGACCGTCTTGCGCCAGGCGTCAAAAACTGCCTCCCGCGGCACGAACGCTGCCGCGGCACCCCTTCGGCCATTCGCCAGGCTCACTGCCGCGTACCAGTCCTGTCCGCCGATGTTGACCTCCATCACCCCGGCGCGGTCGCCGAACATGAACAGCGGCTGCCCGCCCTGTACGACGCCATCGAGCGACCGGCCCTCCCAGTGCATCGACTGCGGCGATACGGCAATGATCTTGAAGGCGCTATCGGTGATCGCCAGTACGTGGCTTCGGCCCATCGCGCCCTGACGACCGGTGCTCTCCAGCAGGTCCTGGATCGCGCCGGGCGTGGAACCCATGGTCGCATCGGCAGCGATCGAACTGGCCAGTTGGCCGGCGGCCAGCGCAAGGATCGCCTTGGCGTCGCGCTCGATCTCGTCGCGCTCGTTCATCAATGACAGAAAGCGCAGTACTGCGATGATCAACAGAAACATGATAATGAG
Source organism: Mesorhizobium sp. M1365 (assembly GCF_040317865.1). Lineage (NCBI taxonomy): Bacteria > Pseudomonadati > Pseudomonadota > Alphaproteobacteria > Hyphomicrobiales > Phyllobacteriaceae > Mesorhizobium > Mesorhizobium sp. M1365. The sequence continues at coordinate 43,564 of NZ_JAMYLG010000029.1, read as the reverse complement.
GGCCGGTATCGATCGCCGCAACAGCGGCTCGGCTGCGAGCAGCCGTCGGTAGGCAGGTTCGGCGATTAGCCGCGTATTGCCCGCGAGACCGTCGCTTCGCGCCTCGCGCCGCCCAAAGGCCGTCCCACCGGGCGCGCCCCACGCGTCCGCCTTCGCCATAAATGGCACTCCCCGATTTTCTGTCCCGCTTGACGATCCGGCAACGCCGCACTTCCGAATCGTCACTAAAGAATCAAAGGTGATTCGCCTTGTCCAGAGGCGCGGCGAAAAAAGATTAAAAATCGACTAAAATAACGGGGTTTTCGGGGGGCTTCCCTTTTTCCCACAAGGGGACAACGGAGGTCGCTTACGCCAGGGTGCGCTCGACGATGTCTCGCAAATCGGCCGACAGCTTCTCGGTATTGGCGATCGAAAGCAACGCCTCCCTTGCCTTGGCCTGCCGCACCGGTTCGAGCGAGCGCCACGACCTGAGCGCCGTCGCCAGCCTGGCGGCCACCTGCGGGTTGCGTTTTTCGACCTGCAGCACCGTTTCGACGAAAAGCCGGTAGCCTTGGCCGTCGGCGCGATGGAAGCCGGTCTGGTTGGCGCTGGAAAACGTGCCGATGAGTGCCCGTACCCGGTTCGGGTTGGCCATCGAGAACGCAGGGTGGCCGGTCAAGGCGCGCACCGCGTCGACGGTTTGCGGGCCGGGCACGCTGGCCTGGGTCTGGAACCATTTGTCCATGACCAGCGCATCGGTTGCATATTTCGCCTCGAAATCCGCCAGCGCCTTGGTCGCCTCCGGTGAGCCATGGTGACGGTGCGCAAGCACGGTCAACGCCGCGGCCCGGTCGGTCATGTTGGTCGCCGATTGGAAGTGCCCGGCAGTGAGTTCCGCACCTCCCGGCAGCAAGGAGAGATAGTCCAGCAGGACATTGCGCAGCGCCCGCCGCCCGGCACTGGCCGCGTCCGGGCTGAACGGACCAGTGTCGGCAAGCCGATCGTAAAATTTGGAGAATATCTCGCGGTTGGCCTCGGCGATTGCAACCGCCAGCGCCTCGCGCGCCGCGAAAATGGCGTCGGGGTCGATGTTCTTGCCGATGTCGCGGGCGATATCGGCCTCGCCGGGCAGCGCCAGCGCCAGTGCCCGATAGGCGGGTTCGAGCGCTTCGTCGCCGGCTGTCTTGCCGGCAAGCCCGGTCAGCCGGGCGCTGAACTCGGGTTGCTTGTGGTCCAGGATCTGGCGGAAGGCTGCAATCAGCGCATCGGTCAAAAGCGAGTTGAACGACTGCCAGCGCGAGAAGGCGTCGCTGTCGTGGCCAGCCAGAAAAAACTGGTCGTCGGGCCGCTGCTCGACCGAAAGTGTCACCGGCGCCGAAAAGCCGCGGTTGAGCGACATGGCTGGACGCTCGGCAATCCCGGAAAACCTGACGACATGGCGGCGTTTGCGGATATGGATGACACCGTCCTCGACGTTCGCCCCTTCGGCGCCGCTGTGGGCTATCGCCTCGCCACCGGCGCCAACCAGGCCGAAGGCAAGCGGAATGTGCATCAGCCGCTTGCGGCTTTCCGACGGCGTTGGCGGCACCGACTGCTCGATTTCGAGCGTGAATTCCCGCGCTGCCGGATTATACGCCGAACTGACGGTCAGGTTCGGCGTACCGGCCTGATGATACCACAGCGAAAACTGCGACAGGTCGCGACCCGAGACGTCTTCGAACACTTTGATGAAGTCTTCGATCGTCGCCGCCTGGCCGTCGTGACGTTCGAAGTAGAGGTCCATGCCGGCGCGGAACGTCTCGGCGCCGAGGATGGTATGGATCATGCGCACGACTTCCGAGCCTTTTTCGTAGACCGTCGCCGTGTAGAAATTGTTGATCTCGCGGTAGCGGCGAGGCCGGACCGGATGCGCCAGCGGCCCTTGGTCCTCGGGAAACTGATGGGCGCGCAGCGTACGAACCTCGGCGATGCGCTTGACGGCGCGCGAGCGCTGATCGGCGGAGAATTCGTGGTCGCGGAAAACCGTCAGGCCTTCCTTCAGGCAAAGCTGGAACCAGTCGCGGCAAGTGATTCTGTTACCTGTCCAATTGTGGAAATACTCATGGGCAATGATGGCCTCGATATTGGCGAAATCGGCGTCGGTCGCGGTTTCCTGGTCGGCCAGCACATATTTGTCGTTGAAGATGTTGAGACCCTTGTTCTCCATTGCGCCCATATTGAAGTCGGACACGGCGACGATGTTGAAGACATCGAGGTCGTATTCGCGGCCGAATGCCTCCTCGTCCCATTTCATCGACCGTTTCAAAGCGTCCATGGCATAGCCGGCGAGCCTCTCCTTGCCCGGTTCGACATAGATTCCGAGCTCGACCCTGCGGCCAGACAGGGTGACAAAACTGTCCGAGATCTTGCCGAGGTCGCCCGCCACCAGCGCAAACAAATAGGACGGCTTGGGGAAGGGGTCGTGCCAGACCGCATAGTGCCAGCCGCCGGCAAGCTCGCCGCTGCCGGCCGGGTTGCCGTTGGACAAAAGCAGCGGCGCCTCATTGCGCTCAGCTTCGATACGCACCGTATAGACCGACAGGATGTCGGGACGGTCGAGGAAATAAGTGATGCGGCGAAAGCCTTCGGCCTCGCATTGCGTGCAATAGACGTCGCTCGAGCGATAGAGGCCCATCAGCGCTTCGTTCTGCGCCGGCGCCAACACGGTTTCAATTCTCAGCTGGAAGCGCCTTGTCGCAGGGGGGCTGATGATTGTCAGTTGATCGGGCGTGACGAGAAAATCCGCAGGGCTCGACTCCTGGCCGTCGATGGCGATGCCGCGGAGCGTCAGCCCGTCGCCATCCAGCACCAGTGGCACCGACGCCGCAATCCCGTCGCGGCGTTCGACCGTCAGCACGGCGGTCACATGCGTTGCTTCAGGCGAAAGGCGGAAAGTCAGGCTGGTTTCCGGAATGAGATAATCACTGGGGCGATAGTCTTCGAGCTTGAAGACCTGGCCGGTATCTGTGCGCATTCCTTGATTTTTCCTGTCGATCCGGGTGCGGCGGGCGGGTCCGCTGGTCCAAATAATTTGAAGTCTGCGCTCTTTACACGAAACGCTCCCTCGACAAAACTGCAGCGACGTCTATTTCAGGCGATCATTTCCCAAGCATCATCGCGAGGCTTCCATGACCGTCGTCACGCCGAAATTCGGAACGAGCGCCTCTGTGTTGCGTCGCGAGGATGTGGCCTTCATCAAGGGCGCGCGGGAGGCGGGTACGATCGGGTCGACGCCTGCCGCGCTCAATGCGGTGACCGACGCGCACTACCGCACCTACGGCATCAGGCATATCGACATGCCGGCAACGCCGGCGTGCATCTGGGCGGCGATCGAGGAAGCAAGAGGGGCGTGACAGCCAGACCGGATTTGCCAGTGCTTGCAGTTGGCGACCTTGCCGGCGAGCACAGCACGCTGACCGGAATCTTGCTCAAGATCGTATCGGTGGCGGTCTTCGTCGGCATGTCGTCCTGCATCAAGGCGGCAGGCACCGTCCCGGCGGGCCAGATCGTCTTCTTCCGCTCCTTCTTTGCCATTTTTCCGATCATCGCCTTCCTCGCCTTCCAGGGAAAACTCGGAACCGCCTTTTCGACAAAGCGCCCGCTCAACCACATTGCGCGCGGCGTCGTCGGTGTCTGTGCCATGGGGCTCGGCTTCTTCGCGCTGACGCGGCTGCCGCTGCCGGAGGCGATCACACTGAACTACGCGCAGCCGCTGCTGGTCGTGGTGTTCAGTTCGATCTTCCTCGGCGAAGCCATCCGCATCTATCGCTGGAGTGCGGTTGCCGTCGGCCTGGTCGGGGTGCTGATCATCTCGTGGCCGGAACTGACGCTGCTCAGTTCGGGCGCTGCCCTTGGCGATCAGGAGGTGCTTGGCGTCATCGCCGCCCTGATAGCCGCGGCGATCTCGGCCATCGCCATGCTCCTGGTTCGCAACCTCGTCCAGAGCGAGCGGACGGCGACCATCGTGCTGTGGTTTTCGGTAACCGCGAGCGTCATGGCGCTGCTTTCGCTGCCATTCGGCTGGCAGGCGCTGACGCCAGCACAGGCGGGGCTTCTGATTGCCGCGGGTTTTTGCGGCGGGCTTGGCCAGATTCTGATGACCTCGGCCTATCGCCATGCCGAGGCTTCCGTCGTAGCACCTTTCGAATACACTTCGATGATCCTCGGCGTCGTCGTCGGCTATCTGGTCTTTGGCGATATCGCCACGATCAACATGCTGATCGGCGGCATGATCGTGGTTGCGGCGGGGATTTTCATCATCTGGCGCGAGCGCCAGCTGGGTCTCGAACGCACCCGCACCCGCAAGGCCGTCGCGCCGGAAGGGTGATCAGCCCGCTGCGTCGGTCCGCTCTTTCGCCAGCCGCATCAGCACCGCCCGCGTCTGCTCGTCGGCGGGGAAAAAAGATTCGATCGCCAGCTCCGCCAGCGTCACGTCGAGCGGCGTGCCGAACACGGTGATGGTGCTGATGAACGACAGCACCGCGTCGCCATGGGCAAGCTTGAGCGGATGGACAATCGCGTTCGGTTCGACCGGCGCCGGCCGGCTGCTTTTAAGGCCGGACGGATAGGCCCGAAGCTCGCGCTCGAGCTCGACCAGAACCGGATCGGCGGCAGCGTCGTTCTGGCGCTTCAGCCGCTCCAGAAGATGCGTCCGCCATTCCGCAAGGTTGACGATGCGCGGCGCGATGCCGCCGGGATGCAGGCTGAGGCGCAAACGTTGACCGGCGGCTTCAGCAGGGAGGCGTCGGCGACATTGGCGAGGAACGGGCCGATGGCGGCGTTCGCCGACACCAGGTTCCAATGCCGGTCGACGGCAAGCGCCGGGAACGGCTCGTGCGCCTTGAGCACGGTCTCGACCGCCGCCATCGCCGGTGCCATCGAGGCATCGTCAAGTGGTCGTTCGCTGAAGCTCGGGGCAAAGCCGGCGGCCAGCAGCAGCTGGTTGCGCTGCCTGAGCGGGATCGAAAGCTGCTCCGCCAGATGCAGCACCATGTCACGCGAGGGTGCGGCGCGGCCGCTTTCAACGAAACTCAGATGCCGCTGCGAGATCTCGGCCTCCATGGCGAGGTCGAGCTGGCTCATGCGCCGGCGTGTACGCCATTCGCGAATGAGACTGCCGGCGGAAATCTGGGCTGCTGTCATAACGAGATGACTAGGCCGGCAGTGGGCGCATTTCAATTACCTGCGAGATCATGATGCCGCCCTTCCTTCCTCGCAAGGGGAGGACGGAAGACGCGTTCTGCACCGTTACCCAAGTGCCCGCAACTTCGCCTTCACTTCGAGGAAATCCCGCCACGCCAGCTTCTTGTGCGCAGGCGTTCTCAACAAATAGGCCGGATGCAGGGTCGGCATGGCGGGAATGGCGACGCCAGACGGGGTCGTGTGGACGCGCCAGTTGCCGCGCAGCCGCAATATGCCTTCGGAGGTGTTGAGCAGGGTCTTTGCCGACGGGCCGCCGAGATTGACCAGCACCTTCGGATTGACCAGTTCGATCTGCCGCTCGATGAACGGCCGGCAGATCTCGGTCTCGTGCGGCGTCGGCGTGCGGTTGCCCGGCGGCCGCCAGGGAATCACGTTGGCGATGTAGGCAGATGTCCGGTCAAGACCGATCGCGGCCAGCATGCGGTCGAGCAACCGGCCCGAGCGGCCGACGAACGGTAAGCCCTCTATGTCCTCGTCGCGGCCCGGCGCTTCGCCGACCAGCATCACCGCGGCAGTCGGATTGCCGTCGGCGAACACCAGGTTCTTGGCGGTGAATTTAAGATTGCAGCCGTCGAATGCCGCCATGTGCTGGCGAAGCTCGTCGAGGTTTGCCGCCGATCTCGCCAGTTGCCGCGCCAATGCCGCCTGCGCCTCGTCGGGCACCGTTGACATGGCCGGGGACGTTCGCACTGCCGGTGCCGTATTCGGTCTCTCGCCCATTTCGCCGCGCGACACGCTCGTCGAGCGATGAGGCGATGCATTTTCACCGGCCGGCAGAGCGGCCGCCGCAGGCACCCGCTCCGGCGGCCTGGCTTCTGCAAACCTGTTTACCGGCTGTTCTTCAAGTGCCTCGTCGACGCCGGCGCTGGCGTAGAAGGCCAGCAGCTCGGCGAGATCGGCTCGGCTAGTGTGGGGGGCGGCAGTCATGGTTTCACATTCGGCCGCGGAGCTTGAATTTGCAAGTTCAGCTCGACGGTATGCGCGGATCCTGCACCAGATAGAACGTCCAGCGCGGCGTGTAGTCGGTGATCAGGAAATAGAAGCTGGCGGTCTTCAGCGGATCGATCTTGCCGTTCTTGAACAGCAGGCGGTCATACGGTTCGAAATTGCGGTCGAAATCGGCGTAGCTGCTCGACCAGATATTTTCGGGCGTTTTGTTGCGCTGGTCGAACGACAGGCCGTCGCCGAACACGCTCGGCTGGTCGAGGATCTCCTGGAGTTCGAACTGGAACTCGACCCAGGCTTGGCCGCTATTGTTGAGCACGTCGATGCGCATATACATCAGACCATTGGCGAAGTCTCCCGCCTTGCCGAACGGCTGGATCGGCCTTGTCGTGCGAATGGCCAGCGTTACCGGCGTCGCTGAATTCAGCTCTTCGGTGATGACCAGCGGATCCTCTTTCGTGCCGATGCCGGAAGCCCCGGTGATGCGGAAACCGCCGCGCTCGTCGGAAAAGGAATAGGCGCCGGTCGCCCAGACCAGTTGCTGCTCGGCACGGGCATCGAAGGCCGTCAGTGGCAGAAGCGCCAAGAGCGTCGCACGGCAAAACCGGCCGGGCGTGAAAAAAAAGCGCGTCGATGAAAAGCCAGCCGGCCCGAATATGCGCATGGCGGGAAGTATGGCCGATAAGCAAGCCGTCGAACAATTAAAAACATCAGTGCGACATATCTGTGCAAACGGAATAGGATTGAAGATTGATGCTCGTCACCGCGAATCTGTGCGGCAGGACGCGACTTTTTGACGAAATCGGTATTGTCACGTCCGCGCCGGTTTCCCGTCGCTATTTGATGCGCTATGCAGCGCGTGAGCCAGCAAGATGCCGGAATTGCGAGCCAGTGAGGGATCGATGAGCGATATCGAACGCGAAAGCATGGAATTCGACGTGGTCATCGTCGGCGCCGGCCCGGCCGGCCTCGCCGCCGCGATCCGTCTCAAGCAGGTCAATCCCGAGCTTTCCGTCGTCGTGCTGGAAAAGGGCGGCGAAGTCGGCGCGCACATCCTGTCCGGCGCCGTCGTCGATCCGATCGGCATCGACCGGCTGCTGCCCGGCTGGCGCGAAGAGGAGGGTCATCCCTTCAGGACACCGGTCACCGACGACCATTTCCTGGTTCTCGGCCCCGCCGGTTCGTTCCGTCTGCCCAATATCCTGATGCCGCCGCTGATGAACAATCACGGCAACTATATCGTCTCGCTCGGCAATGTCTGCCGCTGGCTGGCGACCAAGGCCGAGGCGCTGGGCGTCGAGATCTATCCGGGCTTTGCCGCGGTCGGCCTGCTCTACAACGAGGCCGGTGCGGTCACTGGCGTCGTCACCGGCGACATGGGCGTCGAGAAGGACGGCACGCACGGTCCGGGCTTTGCGCCGGGCATGGCGCTGATGGGCAAATATGTCTTGATCGGCGAGGGCGCGCGCGGCTCGCTGGCCAAGCAACTGATCGCCAAACACCACCTTTCCGACGGTCGTGAGCCCGGAAAATACGGCATCGGCCTCAAGGAACTCTGGCAGATCAAACCGGAAAACCACCGGCCGGGCCTTGTCCAGCATTCCTTCGGCTGGCCGCTCGATTTGAAGACCGGCGGCGGCTCCTTCCTCTACCATCTCGAGGACAACCAGGTGGCAGTCGGCTTCGTCGTTCACCTGAACTACAAGAACCCCTATCTGTCGCCCTTTGACGAGTTTCAGCGCTTCAAGACCCATCCGGCGATCCGCGGCACCTTCGAGGGTGCCAAGCGGCTGGGCTATGGTGCCCGCGCCATCACCGAAGGCGGCTGGCAGTCGGTGCCGAAACTGTCCTTCCCTGGCGGTGCGCTGATCGGCTGCGCGGCGGGCTTCGTCAACGTGCCGCGCATCAAGGGCTCGCACAATGCCGTGCTCTCCGGAATGCTGGCGGCCGAGCATGTCTGTGATGCGATAGCCGCCGGCCGCACCAATGACGAGCTGGCCTCCTACGAGGCCGCCTGGCGCGCCACCGATATCGGCAAGGACCTGAAGAAAGTGCGCAACGTCAAGCCGCTATGGTCGCGCTTCGGCACCATTGTCGGCGTCGGGCTTGGCGGCCTCGACATGTGGCTGAACACGCTGTTCGGCTTCTCGCCCTTCGGCACGATGAAGCACGGCAGGGCCGACTATGCCACGCTGGAACCGGCCGCCGCGCACCAGAAGATCGCCTACCCGAAGCCGGACGGGGTGCTGACCTTCGACCGGCTGTCGTCGGTGTTCCTGTCCAACACCAACCACGAGGAGAACGAGCCGGTGCATCTGCTCGTCGCCGACATGGACCTGCAGAAGCGCTCTGAGCATGGCGTCTATGCGGGACCCTCGACGCGTTACTGCCCGGCCAGCGTCTACGAATGGGTCGACAAGGATGGCAATGCCGCCGCAGATCCTGCGGCCAAGGATGTGCGCTTCGTCATCAACGCGCAGAACTGCGTGCACTGCAAGACTTGCGATATCAAGGACCCGAACCAGAACATAAATTGGGTGCCGCCACAGGGCGGCGAGGGCCCGGTCTACCAGAACATGTAAGTCACAAGGTTTGCTCCGGACTAAACAAGATGAGGAGCAGCGCAACCGTAGGATTGTTGAATAAACTGCCTGCCTGTGTTTCCTTTCTGCGGCGACAGGGAGGAAGGAAAAATGCGCCTGGCAGTTCTGACGAGCGTTGTGGCGATCGGGGCATTGTGCGCCCCTGCAGCCTTGGCCGGCACTAAGGTGCTGGTCAAGACACGAACTTACAACATTGCCGGAACCACCGGCGCGGCCCTGATCGAGGCCATGGATCGCAGTGGGCCGAAGCACGGCTTCATGACCCACGCCATCGCGCAGACCGGCTACAGCGTCGATGATTGGACCTTCGACGCCCAACGGGAAAACGGCGTCTGCCGCCTGCGCCAGGCCAACGGGACGCTCAATCTCTTCTATACCTATCCCAAACTAGTCTCAGCCACGTCGCCTGCGCTGCAGAAGCGCTGGAAGCGGTTCTTCGCTGGCGTGCGCGCCCATGAAGAGACCCATGGCCGCATCGCCAGACAGATGATGCGGGCCACCGAAAAGTCGGTTCGAGGGCTGACAGTCGGTGATGACCCGCACTGTTTCGAGGCACGTCGCGAGGCAAAGCGCCGGATCAATGCCATCTATGCCGAATACGAGGCAAAGCAGATCGCCTTCGATGCGCACGAGCATCGCGACGGCGGCCCTGTCGAGCACCTCATCCGCGCTTTTGTGGGCCAGTAATAAGCCAGGTCGAGATTGGACTGCGGATTTTCAGCTTCGCGTCCCGCCAGGCAGCGCCGCAAGCGCGGTCGCCGTCTGGTGCTCGTCGAGCGGCTTTTGTTGATCCGACCGAAGCGAAAACTCCACCAGCACCGGCACATGGTCTGAGCCGGTGTCCTCAAGGGTCGACGCCGAATGGATAACAATGGCGCCCTTGCTGAAAACCTCGTCGATCGGCAGTCCGGCGAAGCGCAGGAAATCCGGCAGCCTTCTGTAGAGCCAGGTCGGCCCGACCGACGGCATTACAGTCAGCTTGCCAAGCGATGCGACGCGCCGGACGGCGGCGCTCCATGGCGCTGCGTTGCAGTCGCCTGCCAGGATCGACGTCTCGCCAAGCGAGGCGATTTCGTCAGACAACCCTCCAATCTGCCGTGATTGGTTGTGCGGCCATGGCCAGGTGAGGTGGATGGCGGCGACATCGACGTCGGTTCCGCCGAAATCGACCGTGGCGATCGCCATCGCGCCGCGGCTGTCGCAGTGCGGCTCCGTGCCTATGGCAAACGGTCGTCTGGACAGCAGCGCAACGCCGAACACGCCATTGGGATATGGGCAGAGGATCCGGTGGGGATAGGCGCCGGATAGCAGCCCAAGCTTTGCCTTCCACATCTCGGACACCTCGTCGAGGGTGATCACATCAGGCTGGGTCCGGCCGATCAGCGACAGCACCTTCTCAGGCGTTGGATTGTTGAACCTGAGGTTCATCTGCAGCAGGCGGTAGACTGGCTCGTCACCGGGTTTGGCTTCGTAGGCGGCCTGCACCTGCCATAGCCGCGAAAGCGGCAAGGCATTCGGCGTGGTAGCAAAGGAGGCTATCGCAAACAGCAATGCGGCCGCGGCCTGCAGGCGAAACGAGGTGGCGAGCAGCGGCAGCGCGCAAAGCGCCATCAGCACCGAAAAATGGACGCGGAAATGAGCAAAGGAATCGAGGGCCGGATGCAGCGATCCGAAGAACCCGGCCACCAGCGCGGCCGAGAGTGCAAGCATTGCGACGAATGCCAGCGCAACCGTCATGTCCCGAATACGTGCCATCGCTTTGTCTATCGGCAGAAGTGCGGCTCAATCAAGATGACGAAATGTCCTGACCTGGACAGACACATGCGATTCGGCATTTACTGGAAGGCAGTTTCCGAAAAGCTCCTGAGTTTGCGCGAATGCAGTCGGTCCATCGGCATTTCAGCCAGCTTCTCCATCGCCCTGATGCCGATGGTCAGGTGCTGCGCTACTTGCCGCTTGTAGAACTCGGTCGCCATGCCCGGCAACTTCAATTCGCCATGCAGCGGCTTGTCGGATACGCAAAGCAGCGTGCCATAGGGCACCCGGAAGCGGAAGCCGTTGGCGGCGATCGTCGCCGATTCCATGTCGAGCGCGATCGCCCGCGACTGCGACAGCCGCTGGACCGGCCCGCGCTGGTCGCGCAGCTCCCAATTGCGGTTGTCGATAGTGGCGACGGTGCCAGTGCGCATGATGCGCTTGAGATCATATCCGGAAAGCCCGGTGACCTCGGCGACCGCTTCCTGCAGAGCCACCTGGATTTCGGCTAGCGGCGGGATCGGCACCCAGACCGGAAGATCGTCGTCGAGGACATGGTCTTCTCGTACATAGGCATGGGCCAGCACATAATCCCCGAGCGCCTGCGTGTTGCGCAGGCCGGCGCAATGGCCGAGCATCACCCAGGCATGCGGCCGGAGCACCGCGATATGGTCGGTGATCGTCTTGGCGTTGGAAGGCCCAACGCCGATATTGACCATGGTGATGCCGCCATGATTCGGCTTCTTCAGATGATAGGCCGGCATCTGCGGCAGGCGAGGCGGCGCGGCACCCTCACCGGGCGCGCCGTCCCCTGCTTTGGTCACGATGTTGCCCGGCTCGACGAACTCGACATATCCATCACCGCCATTGGCCATCAATTCGCGTGCACGGGCGACGAATTCGTCAATATAGAATTGGTAGTTGGTGAACAGCACGAAGTTCTGGAAATGCTGGGGGCTGGTCGCCGTATAGTGCGACATCCGGTGCAGCGAATAATCGATGCGTTGCGCGGTGAACGGCGCCAGCGGCCGTGCCTCGCCCAATGCCACTTCGAACGTGCCGTTGGCGATCTGGTCGTCGGTGCCGTCGAGATCCGGCACGTCGAACAGGTCACGGATCGGCCGTTTGATGCGTTCGGCAGCAGCGCCGTCGACATGGGTGCCTTCGAGGAAGGCGAAATGCAGCGGGATGGGAGTGGTCGATTCCGAAACCGTGACGGGAACGCCGTGGTTGCGCATGATCAGCCGAAGCTGTTCGGTGAGGTAGCTTTCGAAAAGAGCAGGCTGGGTGACGGTGGTTGAGAAATGCCCCGGCGTCGGCATGTGGCCATAGGCCTGCCGCGAGTCGATTTGCGTGAAGGAACTCGTGGTGACGCCGATCTCCGGATAGAAAGCCCGGTAGCGTTTGTTGTTGTCGCCGCCCGCGGCGAGCGCGGCAAACGAATCGCGCAGGAACTTGGTGTTGCGGTCGTAAAGCACCTGTAGGGCGGCGACGGCCTTCTTGGCGTCGTTGAAGCTCTGCCGGCCAAACGGCTCCGGCGTGACCACCGATTCAATGGCTTGGGGATAGATTCGCTTTTCCATGACCCAATATAGAGAGTTGGACGCGCGGTTGGGAGGGGGTAAGGCGGCCTCAATACGCGCTGTCGGCGTTTTTCGGTCTGCTAACCGCGCTGCAGGCTAACCAGCAGCACAAAGCCGAGGCCTGACTTCCTCAACGCAGGCGCCTCGATCGTCGAGCCGGCATTGGTGCGCATCGTCGGCACGGCCAGTACCGGTACCGAAAGAACAGTCAGGATGAGCGCCGCGCGCGGCAGCAGCCGAAGCGTCTTGAGGGTGTTGGCGGCGAGGCGGTTCATTGGCGTTTTGCTTTTCTCTAAAGGTTCAGCTCTTTGTCGTTTCAGTGGTGAAGATGGTTCAAGCAACCGAGTCGGCAGGAACTGGCGACGTCCCAGGAGCGGGACGGCCGGCCGGCTTCGGCGACAAGGACGGCGAACAACATGCCGAACAGACTCATCAGCAGGCAGACGATGGTGAAGCGGCGGGCAAGCATTGCGCGGTGTCTCCTTCAACACGCATGACAATGCCTTGCCCCGGCTGAACCGGCTCTGATCCCGGCGTTCATCTGCGGTTCAAAAATGGTTGATGATCTCTGAGAGGGTCCGCTGTGAGTGCAGCGACCCATGGCGACACCATGGCTGCGAGACCGATAACATGAAAACGGGGCCGACTGGCCCCGCTCACCCCGGCAGGAACGGCACGATCAGAGCTTGTGCCAGACTTGGCTTTTGTTTTACGGAATGCGAGGGACGCATAGCTCTGGTGCGGCGTTTGTTCTCTCTTTGTACATCCCGTGGAGCGGATGAAGGGCATCGGTGTCGACTGGAAGCCCATAAATGCTGGGTTTGCTGCGGTTCTCCTCCTACCGCTCGTGCCATTTCTCGTACCGTTGAGGGGCCCCCAGGGGGGACTGTAGCTACCTGTATGTATGGAAATACAGATGCAAACTTTTTGCTGAAATGTCCAAACCGCGATGGCGCGCCGCGAACAAAGGCGCTGAGTCGCCTTTGGCCAGAGAAGCATCAACAGGATGCGAACTGATAATGAAAAGCGCTTGACACCAACAAAAAATGGGAAGCAGCTACTTAAGCATCTGCTAAAGCAGCTACTTAAGCGCTGTGGACTTTTGGTCGCCTACTTCATCCGCGACATCCGATCCCGGAGAGCCAACAATGAGCAGTTCAATTGCGACTTTTGCCCTCCTTATGACAGTGTGGGGGACAGCACCGGGGGCCAACTTCATTGGTCAGGCGTTTGCAGAGGATACGATAGAGAAAGGTGCGCCGATCAAATGCGAGCCTGACGTACAGCATGAAACGCGAAACGTTGCGATCTGCGGCTTCAATGACGCTTCGGCACCAAAGCCCGCAACCTATAAGTGTTACAACTTCTATAGCTATGTTGATAAAAAATGCGAGAGAAAATGCATATTTGAATGGTGCGAGGACTAGAATGCAATGCTCGGCCGCTTGATCTACATCGGTCTTCTCTTTGCGCTCGTTAGCGCGGGGCTGTCTGCCCAGGTGCGAGGTGTGGCCTCACAAGAAGGCACCCCGGCCCTGCCAGAGAGAAAGTGCGAAGGGACAGAATGCAAGAGCGAAAGCTCGGAACAAAGCGACAGTTCAATCGACCATAGCGCAAAAGAATTCTGCATTTCTGGATGCACAACACGTCTTATTGCGTGTAGTAATATCAACCAAGATCAAGAAACATGTAACATACAAGCGCATATGTGCATGGAGGGCTGCAAATGATATCGCAGCTAGATTGGCCATTAGAAATTTCAAGGTGGTGCAAATGCTGCCGCGATAAGTGTTACAACTTCTATAGCTATGTTGCTAAAAAATGCGAGAGAAAATGCATATTTGAATGGTGCGAGGACTAGAATGCAATGCTCGGCCGCTTGATCTACATCGGTCTTCTCTTTGCGCTCGTTAGCGCGGGACTGTCTGCCCAGGTGCGAGGTGTGGCCTCACAAGAAGGCACCCCGGCCTTGCCAGAGAGAAAGTGCGAAGGAGCAGAGTGTAAGAGCGGAAGCTCAGAAGGAAGTAAAAATTCCGCAACACAAAGTGCAAAGCAAGCCTGTATTTCCGGATGCACAACACTTTTTGTTGCGTGTACTAATCCAGATCAAGAAAAGTGCAACATACAAGCGCATATGTGCATGGAGGGCTGCAAATGATCTCGCAGCTAGAGGCGCTATTAGAGATTTTTACGAGGAGCAGACACTGGCGCGCTACGATCAGCGGAATAGGAATAGTGGGATATGCGCTGACCTTTACTTTATCCGGAGCCTCTTTTGCATCCACGAACGATGAGTGGGCATGGCTCGTCTTCTATAGTCGCGATACGGCTGAGGAGGCAGAAAGCCTGGCGTCGCAGCTGCGGGCCAACGTCCCAAATGTGCATGTCTGGCGGGCCAAGAGCGGAGTGTACGCAGTTGCTCTCGGCCCCGGCTCACTGGAAGCCGTACGCGACCTTCGGAAGACTTACTTGGGGGACGGCACCGTACCGTCGGATTCATATGTCTCCCACGGCGATTGCTGCGTTGAGCGGGTTGATGTCGCTTCCACCACGCAACAATCGGGGGATAGCGCTGGCAATACCCCACCCGCCGCTAATGAAGGCAAATCATCTGACACGTCGGCACCAATCAAAGTTGTTCTGTCCTGCCGCGTGACGAAGACTATCATGGGCACCGTTAGCGGAAAACCTGCTAATCAATGGGTAAAGGAGACATTGGTATTTTCATTGAGCCCCATGAAGCGAATTGCATCAATGTCTAATTCTGACTATGATCTCACAGTTTCTGATGATGAATATGCCATAGTAAGAAATATGCCAGAGCTCAAAGAGCAATTTAATATCGACAGAACGACTGGGTCTATATCAGGAATAGGATTTGCTAAGGACGACAAACGGCCAGATTTATTTGATTTTATGCTCCAATGGGATGGACAATGTTCTAGTATTGAAGACAAGAAATTGTGATGTGTTTTGATCAGAGTTGGCGATGTCAGAGACGGCGACGCGGTCACGGGAACTACACTGCGTTTCGCTTGGAAATGCCTGTACAGCGAACATCTTCAGTCGCGCGCGCTGCGTTCAGGGCCTGATCCCGAAAATCCGGGCGAGTTTGGCGTCGAGCATCGCTGCAGTTCCATCACGAGCTTCGTAGAGCCTAGCCCCTTAGGGAGCGACAGGGGACCAGAGACTGGCATTCAGAGGAATTGCTGGTTCGCTTTGAGCGAGGATCGCCCGCTGTTCTTTGGCAGGGGGTGCGCAAGGTCAGGACGGTCCCCGGGGATTACGAAGTCTTCGGCTTCATGCCTCCCGCTGAAAGCCCTCGTCAGACGATCCACGAGAAGGCGATGCCGGTGATCCTGATCCTGACCACTCAAGAAGAAAACGGAAACATGGCTTACTGCACCGTGGTCCGAGATTCTTAATCTGCCCGAGCGCTGCACCGGTATTTGCCACCGTATGCATGCTATAGACCTGTTGGGGAAATCGCAGCAGGCGATTCTGGGCAGCTGCAGCGTTTTGGGAGCGACAAACTGCAATGGCGGATACCTCTGTTGCTTCATCAAAGACGTTGAAGCGCAAATACAGCGGAAAGACACTCAAGGTGCTTTTCGCTCTTTCGGGCAACAAGTGCGCCCGGCCTGGCTGTAACAATCCAATTATCAAGGCCGCGACCGGGCAATCGATGGAACTTGTCGTTGGCCAGATCGCGCACATTATCGCCTTAAGCGACGAAGGCCCGCGCGGAAAGGTCGGCCTAACCGACATGGAGCTCAATGAACCTTCAAACCTGATACTGCTTTGCCCGACGGACCATGTGATTGTCGACGGCCAGCATGAGACCTTTCCGGCATCGCGGCTTCGCGACTGGAAACTGGCACATGAACGCAAATACGGAGAACAACTCTCGTCATCGATAAGCGACATCGGTTACGCCGAACTCGAAGTGGCGGCAAGAAGCCTGCTGTCAAGTGGCTATCATTCGTCGGGGACGCTGGTAACAATCCCACCACAGGCAAAAATCGAAAAGAACCACTTGGGTCCCACATCTGTGATGCTATTGACTATGGGGTCTGCAAAATCCCGTGAGGTATCGGAACTCCTAGTCAATGCTGCCCAACTTAATCCGGATTTTCCACAGCTGCTCCGTACAGGTTTCGTAGCCCGCTATGACCAAGCAAGGCTGGTCGGACTGACCGGAGACAATTTATTCAACGAAATGTATGAGTGGGCGGCCGGGGTCACGGGCGACAAGAATCGCGAGGCCGCTGGCCTGTGTATTCTTTCGCACTTGTTTTTGATCTGCGACGTTTTCGAGAAGTAGTTTCGATGTCATCGTTGCCAAGCAAATACGTGCCGATAGAATTTTCCATCCTTGGAGTCGCGGCGCGCTTGGTTGACGAGATCGGACCCACTGAAACCGTATCGTCACTTTGGGACCGCGTCCGACAGTTTGCGGAAGTCAGAACGTTTGACCGGTACGCCGAAGCGCTTACCTTGCTTTTCGCTGGCGGCCTGATCTCGATGGAAAAAGGAATCCTTCGCCGCACCTCGCCGTCGGGGTTGTCCCGTTGATAGTCAGAGTGTGGTCGAATCTTGCGACATTTCGCGAGGCATCGTTCGATTCTGCCATGAACGTAGTTCTGGCCGACCGTGGCAAGGATTCCGATGAAAACGAGAGCACAAATGGTCTCGGCAAAACGACGCTTCTGCGGATAGTCCAATTCTGCCTGGGGAGCGACATCGCCCGTGATCGAGTCCTGACTCACCCAGACCTTGCCAATACGACTTTCGGGATTGACCTAGTCATTGATGGCGAGACCTTGTCGGTTCGTCGAAATACGACTAGCGCAGATGTCATTTATGCAAGCGGAGATTTTGTCCAAAGCGCCGGGCTGGAACGAGATGTCGAACCCGACGGCTTTGCAGCCATTGACCTCGACATTTTTCGCAATTCGCTTTCAAGGCTCCTCCTTGACAGCAAAGGCGACGCATTCACCAAAGCATTTCCGTCGTTTCGGGATTTGTCGTACTATTTTATCCGCATCGGGAAAGACGCCTACGTTGATCCCCAGACCGCCTACAGAAATCAATCTGGCCCTTCCAAACGAATATCCGTCAGCTACCTTCTCGATCTGAATTGGCCTGTTCAACGCGAGCTTCAAGAACTGACTAAGGCTCGGACGAGTGTGCAGTCTGCGTTAACGGCGCTTGGAGATGCGGCTGATGCAAGCGGTGATAGGTCAATTGGCGACCTAGAAGCCGAGCGCGTCGTATTGGAGAAAATGCTGAAAGAGCGGCAGGGAGAGGTTGAGAACTTCAATCTCCGCAGCGACTATCACGACCTCGAATCTAAGCTATTCGAGGTCGACCGGACCCTGCACGAATTGGTGAATGCGAACTATTCTGACCGCAGATTGCTCAAGTATTATGAAGATAGCGCAAGCGAAGCACCATTGTTCGACGCCGCCGCGCCAATTTCCATTCTTATGGATGCGGGAGCCATTTTCAAAACAGAAGCGCTGCGGTCCTTGGAAGATGTCTCCCTCTTTCACAAGCAGCTTTATCAAAATCGCACTCAATTTCTTGCTGATGAAATTCGTCGCCTCAGGGCGCAGGTGAACTCGCGCAACGCTCTGATTGCCGACGAGACGAAGCAAAAATCTTCCGTGATGCGTGTACTCTCGTCCAGCGGGGCGTTGGAGACACTGATTGAGATACAACGCAAATCGACGGAAATCGGGGCAAGTCTCGAAGCCCTTAAGGCCCGCATCGATGAACGCAAACGTTTCGACCGCCGCAAAGACCAGCTAACCGCTGAAATTGCTGCCAGCCGTTCTTTGCTAAAACGCGACCTCGAAGACCGCCGAGAAGGCATAGATGAAGCCATCGTGCTATTTGCTGAGTACAGCGCGTTCCTATACGGAGTGGCGGGAAAGCTCGGGGTGGACGTATCCAACTCTGGCTACCGCTTTACCTTCACGATAGACCGGCAGGGGAGCGACGGCGTTGATCAGATGGTCGTCTTCTGTTTCGATCTGGTGGTTGCAACCCTACGCGCGCGACGTGGTGCGCGCTTCTTGTCGCTTGTCCATGACAGCACACTTTTTGCCGATGTTGATCCACGGCAGTATGGATTGGCGTTACAGCTGGCGGCCAAGACATCCGCCTCCGAGGGATTCCAGTACATTTGCTGTCTGAATGCGGGCGCTTTGCCGACGGCACAGTTGGGCGAATTGACCCTTGAGGACTATGTGCGTCTGCGTCTCACTGACGATAATGAAGCCGGACGTTTACTTGGCCGCCGTCTCGCTCCCCGAGAGTGAAGACGGCCCGGTGTCGACGGCATCTCGCTTGCGAAGTGCCCTGTGAGCTGCCTTTTGGATTGGCTCAATTCTCATCCCGCCAGATTACCCGCCGGACTATCCGTATCTCGGCAAGCCGCCTAACCCGAATAATCTGGCGTTCTCGCGCCGACGGGTTCTGCGTTTCGACGTGCATAAACTCGTTCTTGCCGCAGCGTTCGCAACTCATTTTGCTCCCCACTTGCTCGGCCTCAACGTCTCCAAAGATTTCCCAAAGGTCGCTCGGCTGGGACCAGCGCTTGACGTTGCAGAGCCCGCACTGAACGACCACAAGCTGCCCAACCTCGTGAGCATTGCTGAGCGTCCATGCGCTGCCTCGCTTTCGTCGTCCACCGGTATCAGGCATGGCCCAAAATAGGAGCCCATTCCTCTCACCGTTAATTCGCGCTTGAGATTTTTGTTCCGTTTTTGTCCACGGTGGATGGAAGTGTTTGGAGACATTGCGATGGACCACATAGTGACGCTGGATAGCCGTCAACAGGTCGCCCTCCAGGCCGTCGCAGACAAGTTCATTGCCCAGCAATTCCCTCAACCACGCCCGGTTCGAGCAGGATCGGCCCCTACTCCTCCGGCCAGCCCTGTTGGGGAACCTATTCAATGGCCGCAAGGTTTGGGTGGGAAGTCAGGAGTGTGCCATGAGTTCCAAAGCTGGGGATGGCCAGCTATCTTTCATTGAGTTTCAGTCGCCCACGCTGGTCGCGAACGCGCCCGAGGGCAGCGAATGGCTTCACGAGATCAAGTACGACGGCTACCGCACCGAGCTGATCATTGAGGGCGGCAAAGCGCGGGCCTTCACGCGCCGTGGCTACGACTGGTCTGATCGATACCGACGAATTGTTCAAGCAGCTGCGGGCTTGCCGGTGAAGGCGGCGATCATCGACGGAGAGGCTGTCGTTCTCGGCGATACCGGCCTGCCGGATTACCAAGGCCTGGAACGGGAGTTGGGCAATCCGAACTCGGCAAGGCTCATCTTTTATGCATTCGACCTGCTGCACCTCAACGGGCGCGATCTCCGGCAGATGCCCTTGATCAAGCGCAAGGCCGCACTACAGAAGGTGCTGAAGGACACGGCCCCGACGCTGACCTATGCCGAGCATCTGGAGGTGAGCGGCACGGACGTGTTTGAACATGCCTGCCGAATGGGATTGGAGGGCATTGTCTCCAAGCGCATCGATGCCACCTACCGCTCAGGGGTCCAGACCAGTTGGCTCAAGGTGAAGTGCATCAAGAGCGACACCTTCCCCATTGTCGCTTTCGTGGAAAAGCTCGGCGCTCACCCGCGCCGTATCGCATCGCTTTACATTGGCCTTCGCGAGGGCGACCGACTTCTCTATGCCGGGAAGGCTCGCAGCGGCTATACGTTGAGCGCTGCGCAACTTGTTCGAGAGCGGCTTGACCCGCTGATCATCAACAAGTCGCCTCTGTCAGAGCCCATTGTGAAACCCAAGGCAACTTGGGTGAGACCGGACGTTCTGGCCGAAGTGCAATTCTCCGGCGTCACTGATCGCGGCGTACTGCGCGAGGCAGTATTCAAGGGCCTGCGAGAAGACCTCGTGCCGATCCCGGCCAAGCCTCCAGCCCCATCTAAGCCGCGTGGGCCAGCCCGGGAACATGGTGTTCCCAGCGAGAACATCCTGCAACTGCTGCCCGACGCAGTCTCGCCCTCCAAGGAGGAGCTTGCGCGCTACTGGCAGAGGGTTGCCGATCACGCACTCGTCCATCTCGGCCACCGACCGCTGAAACTGGTCCGCCATGCTCTCGGAGCAACCTTCTACCACAAAGGCGCGCTGCCGAAGATCCCCCCCTCCGTGCATCAGCTGCGCGTTCAGAAGCGTGAGGGTGGCGAAGGTGTGCGCGTGTGGGTGGACGACCTTGCCGGCTTGCTGGGGCTGGTCGAGATGGATGCGGTAGAGCTGCACCCCTGGAATGCCACCGTTGATGACATCGAGCATGCCGACCGCATCGTTCTGGACCTTGATCCGGGCGAGGGGGTCGAGTGGGATGAGGTCATCGAGACCGCGCTGGCGCTTCGCGACATCATGGAAGCGGAAGGTCTGCAGAGCTGGCCGAAGGTGACGGGCGGCAAGGGCATTCACTTGATGGCCCCACTTGAGACGAAGATCACGCACGACAATGCCCGGCTCCTTGCCCGATCGTTCGCCAAGCGCCTCGCTGAAGCTCATCCCGATCGCTATCTGCTCTCCTCTGCACCGTCAGCCCGAAAGGGCCGCATCTTCATCGATTACCTTCGCAATGGGCGCGGTAACACGGCAGTCGGCGCCTTCTCCCCACGAGCGCGACCCGGCTTCCCAATCGCCCATCCCGTGACGTGGGGCCAGGTCGAGCGGGGTATCCGCGCTGACGCTTTCACCATGAACCAACCACTCAGGGCCGCTGTCCGAAAGGCGGCGTGAACTGGGCGGGACTGAGCGGCTCACGCCAGCCCGTCAGGTGGGCAGAATTGTTTCGATAGCGGAGGCTTCCCGCTTACCGAATGTTCGCGAAGATGCTGGTTTTATTGTGTTTTATTATGTGCAATGTGAGTATCGGCAATCAAGCCAATCTATGGAAAGCCGACACCATGACCAATTTCAAGATCGTATTTTTTGGAAAACAGGGCCAGACCATCGAGCAGCGCGTCGTCGCGTGCGAAAGTCATTGGGAGGCATGTCGGTGGGGGTGGAAGCACATGCCATCGAAGGCACACGACTTCCACGCCGAGGAGGCGTCATTCGAGGAGCAACTTAAAACCTCTGAAGCAGAGGAAAACGAGACCATCCTGAAGGCATTCCACATCCTCAGGAAGCGGGCTGGACTGACGCGAGCATTACCCCGCAAACAATGAAGGGCCCCATTCCTTCAGACGAGACGCATCGGCACCCAGAGAAACCGCGCTCCCTCCCACCATCTCCAAACGAATGTGAGATACGAAGTAGGGTGCAGGGAGCGCGGCAACTGGGTGTCTATTTTTCGGCGGCGGCGATCTCCAAAGCGGTCTTGAGTTCCGACAGATCGCTGTCAGCCAGGGCGTCGGCGTTGTCCGTCACGTCCACCTCAGGACCACTCAGCGACGGGAAGAAAGACGCGAGTTCCGTCTGGGTCACCTTGGGTGCGCCTGCGGTCAGGCTGCGCTGCGGCTTGGTGTCGGGGGTGTAGGGCTTACCCGTAGCGGGATCG
Organism: Mesorhizobium sp. M1365; assembly: GCF_040317865.1. Lineage (NCBI taxonomy): Bacteria > Pseudomonadati > Pseudomonadota > Alphaproteobacteria > Hyphomicrobiales > Phyllobacteriaceae > Mesorhizobium > Mesorhizobium sp. M1365. The sequence continues at coordinate 21,916 of NZ_JAMYLG010000029.1, read as the reverse complement.
TGGGTGCCCTTCTGAATACCAAGCTGCACCTCTGCCAATTCCATGCGGCCAGCAAGGTCGGCAGCTGCGGTAATCTCGGCATGGCCGGGCCTGTCTGCGCCGTGGGAGCGCGTCCGAACATCAACCTTGCGGATGGCCTCGCGGACCAGCTGGAGAGCCTCGCGTTCCTGCTTAAGCTGGCGCTCAAGTTCCTGACGTTGAGTGACCAGCGAGGCGTTCTCCTCAGTCAGCCGGGAGACCTCGTCCTTGAGCTTGCCGATTTCGGTGGAGTTGTCGAGGGTATCGAGTTGAGCGAGGAGTTCCTCGCGGGTCATTGGTTTCTTTGCCATTTGTGGCTGTCCTTTGTCAGATGGTTGAAGTGATAGCGATCACGCAGATCGAAGCGAGGTAGATGGTGATAGCGAGGTTCAGCATGGGTCAGCCATCGACATCCGGCAGGGATTGCCACCAGAGGGAATAGGCGTTTGCCAATCGGGTAGGGTCCAGTCGACCAGTCACCACGTCTGAGACGATGCGACGGGCCAAGCTGTCGTCGGTGCGGGTTGCCGCATAGACTAGCGAGTTCCAGCGTTCTCCACCGATCTGTTCGGATGCAATGGGGGTCGCTTCCATCACTGTCGTTTCGAGCAGGTTGGTGGCTGTCACCTCGTCCAAGCCGGTGGCCTCAGAGAGACGGGCGATGGTGTCGTTAAAGTCCCCCGTTTCGACCATTGTTTCCACCCCGCCCACGAAGGCTTCATCCGTGAAGCACTCGGCAATGTCGTTTAGGGTTTCGGACAGGGCGAGTGCAGGGTCGTTACCGTCGACCTCCAACTTCAGCTGGAGAGCCTCGAGGTCCTCGTCGGACATTTCGTCAACGTCGACGTGTTCAAGCGGATCGTCGCCAGCCGGGATTGCTCGATGGTCAAGTGCGGCCTCGTTGGTTGCGTAGGCGTTCGAGGGGGCACTGGGGATGCCCTGCGGTCCAGTCAAGCCAAGCTGTTCGGCAATATCAGCATCAACATAGGTGTTGAGACCGGCGACAAACACCTTGCCATCTGGGGCGGGACCGGCAGCGGAGCCGCTCGCGTAGTTGGGGTTGCTCGTGGGCGACCAACCGGACCTCTCGTCCATAGGGTTGGGCATACGCATCGTTTCGGCGGCGGTGGGGTCGTAGTATTTGGACATAGTGTGATTTCCTAAAGGAGGTTCGCGGCCCTCAGGGCCATGCGGGTGTAGGCGAGGAGGGTCAGAGACTGACCGTCGTTGGTGGAGACGGTGGAGGACCAGAAGTCCTTGCCGTGTATCTGTTGGGCATGGCGCACGAAGTCGCGGCCAAGGTGACGATGGGTTGCCCCTGAGGCCTTCTTGACCAGCGAAGTGGTGCCCATGGTCTTGCGGAAGTCCCCCAAAAGGGCACCCGCGCGGGTCTCAAGGAACCGGGAGTGGTTCGCCCATAGACCCCCAGCCTGACCAGAGTGGAAGTAGACATGCATCCACCCGGTGAGGGCCAGCGCGTGAATGACCGCTTCGGTATAGGTTCGACTGTCCTTGTGTTGCCAGTTGGCCAGCAGCCCCTTGGCCTTTGCGATCTGGGGGAGCTTTGGGTGAAGGTCGGTGACACGGAGACAGAAGGACGGAGGGAGGACCATGCGGTTCTCCAGCCCTCTCAAGTCCACCCCCACACGCGCGGCGAACTTGGGGTCCGCCTGCGTGTAGAGGTCAATCGCCTTCTTGAAGATGGCCAGTTCGTTGCGGGAGGGAAGGCGGGCCAAGGGGTCCCCCCGAGAACTCGTGGCGTCCCGGTGAGGTCCACAGTAGCGGGAGACCCCGGATCGTTTGCGGCCGCAACCGGGGCAGTCGCAAGGTTTGGTTTCGTTGGTGATCTGCCGGCAACGCAACTGATGGCCGCTTATTGGAGCTTGGGGTCCAACACGCCAGTCGCGCGGGAGACCCCGAGTGACAGGGGATGCCATGGGTTTACCTCTGGGGTTTATTGAAACGCGCCGTAGTTCTTGAGACCGGACGTGGCGACGTCCAAGAACGTGGTCATGGGGTTCATGCGTTGCTTGTTCAGCGTGTCCTGGGTCTCAAGCTGGTTGGCTTTGCCCTGCATGACGTAGTTGGCTTGAGCGCCCTCGCGCTGGTCCTTGGCGTTGGCGATAGACAATGCGGTCTGTCGGCTCTGTTCGGCCAGCCTGAGACCGGTCGTGCTGCCGTTCATGCCAGCGCCAGAAGCGACTGCGGCTGACTTTGCGCGGTCACCCTCAAGGGTTGCTTCGTATCCCACCTTGTTGGCGGCGTCGGCCTTGATGGCGAAGTCATGCATATTGCTGGCTTGGTTCATCTTGTAGCGAGCTTGAATGCTCTTGGTGTTGGCGGCGGCTGCGGATGCTTGTCCAGCAGCTTCAGCGACCCCGGCAGCAATGCCGAGAGTAAGACCTAGATCGCAGATGGCGACCTCCTATGTGGTTGGATGAAAGGCGGTCGACGATCGAACTTCGAGCCGAGCTTATGGAGGACTCAAGTTCAACCTGAGATCACTGGTGCTGAACTCAGGCGTACTTAAGAGATAATCTTTAGTATTAATCCTCAAGAGAGAACCTTGAGGAGTCTCTAGATAGCTAAGATAACTTAAGAGGCGCGCGCGTGTACGCGTATAGAGAGCCCAATCTCGTCTTCAAGCTGCGAGAACGATTTTTTGTCTTTCAGCAAGGGTCTCGTCACTAGACAGGCCTTCGAATGGGCGGAACTTGATCCGTACCGCTGAGCGGTCCTGAGTGTCCACAACATCGTGGTCTGCCCAGTAGGCCAGGGTAAGGTCCCGCTTGAAGACCGGGGTTCCTGCCCGTTCAACGTGGATGCGGGTCTCGGGCGAGTAGCCTAGGGTGTCCCTGAGGCTGCGGCAAAAAGGGCCGAGCGGGTCCTTGTAGGTACGGCGACCATAAGCGGTGTCGGATGTGTCGATGCGTTTGCCTGAGGCCGGGTGATGGGCGGCATAGGAACCGTGGAGTTCGATGGTGGTGGTGTGAGGGGACATGGAACGGCTTTCTTCCTGTGTGCGGTGGTGGCCACAACAGGGGTTGTGTAGGTGCGGGTGGTGTAGGACAGCGGACGGGGGTCGATGGCCTCTGAAACAGGGCCAGCGCACTCAGGGACGAGACGGGCATACAAGGGCGTCCCGTGAACCGGACGGTCCCCGAGTGGGAGTCGGTTACAAGTAGGCTCCCTTTGTGTGTGCGGTGGTGGCCTAGACTGGTGCGCGTGGGGCTGGGTGGAGCATGACAGCGAACTGACTGGCCAGCGGCATTGAGACGGGGCACCGCACACAGGTTGCGAGGCGGCTAGACGGGCTTGCCGTCCCGGAAGGACCTGAGTTCATCGACCGAATGGCGTCGGGTGAACCACTCGGGCATTAGGTCTTGGGTATCCTTGGGGCGCTGAGTGCCAGCGGCTACGATCTCAGTGATCCGGTCATACTCGAAATAGTTGGTGTCCGAAGGGAGCCACCCGAGGAGCCGGAAGGACCAGAGGGTCCCAAGGATGTCCTTAATCGCATTAACATGGACGCGGTGGTTGCATCGTACCCTTTCCATATCCTTCGCGGTGCAGCCTTCCGGCAACATTCCGCCGACGTGGGCGAGACGGCGCGCGGCGCGGGTGATGCGGAGGGGCAGGGGAGACGTGCGGCCCCAGTGCCGACCATGGGTTGGGAACGTGGCAGCTAATGAGGGCTTGGCGGGAGTGGCGCGCATGGCGTCGATAGTCGCGGCTATGTCCGCAGACGCGGTAAGTTCCGCTGCATCGGTATAGGTCACAGTTGATGTCCTAGATGTTGTGGTGTGGTGCGCTGTTGGCACAGGATATTGAGGTTGCCCCTTGGTGGCCAGAAGGAACCACCTAGACAAAAACAGGGAACAAAGGGGAGAAAACAAGGACCGGGCCAGCGCTGAGCTTTGCCCGTATCTATATGGGTGGGAAATCATACAGGAGATGCGAGTGGGGGCGAATCGCTTGTCATCTCAGTATGGTCACCTAATTAGCGGGTGCTTATATGGGACCCTAATCAGCCCGGCTCCCCTGTGCGGTCGAAAACAAGGGAGTGGCTATGGCCGCTTCTCATGGTGACAACCGCGCGCCTGAGGGTCTTGCTGTCGCTCTCAAGATCGATGCGCTGCACGAGGCTGGAGATGAGCCCTTGGGCACCCTTCCGGTCATCCTTGACAAGCCGCCTGATCTCCTCCTGGTCCATTTCATAGTCCCAGACAGCCGCCGCGCTCTCACGATACCGCGCATCATTCTCGCGGATGGCTACTATCTCCCTCCGCTTCGCCTCGATCTGGCGAGCCAGTTCATCGGCCTTCCCCAAGAGAACCTTGCGGACATCAGCTGTCTCGGCTTCTGCAATACCGGCAAGAACGTTGGACTGCTTGGCCTCAAGGGCACCAATGGTGTCCTCGAGTTCCCTTGACAGATCGGGGGCAGTCTGGTCCTGCGATATAGGAACAGCCAGGAACCCAATGCGGTCAATCAACTCACGCTCGAATTGGTCATAGCGCCAGTTAGGCGCGGTGCATCCCGTGCGCTTGAACGTCTTCCCGGTGCATGCGAAATAGCCCCACGACATCCCGCCCTTCTTGGAAGACGTGAGGACCATCGGAGAGCCGCAGTGTCCGCAGTGGACCATGCGGGAAAACAGGTTCGATGTCCGGCCCACCTGTCTGCTGTGGCGACGTGCCTTGGTACGCTGCCGGGTGGCCAGCCATTCCATCTCGCTGATCAGCGCCGGGAAATAGCCGGGGACTTCCTCGCCCTTGAGGACAAGGCACCCGTAGGCGGCTGGAGAACGAAGGACTTCCCCGACCACGGCTTGAGCCCAAGTTTTTCCTGAAGGAGAAGCGATGCCGCGCGTGTTAAGCATCTGTGTGATGGTCTGCTGCCCGTGCCCTTCCTTGGCAAGCTCGAAGATCAGCCGCGCGTCGTCGGCTCGCGCATTCAGCGCGTTGGTCTCGCGATCAATCCAAAAGGGCAGCTTCGCGACCTTGATCCTTGTCCCGCCGCTTGCGACAGCTGCACGGGCCTTCTCGGCCTTGCGCTTCCATGCTTCGCCCACTCGATAGGAGAGCTTCGCGCTGTATTCGTGCGCCGCTTGCATGGCCATGAGGGACATCATGAGGTTTGAGAAATTGTCGTCGTAGCCCTCTGACGTGTGGACCCGCCGGTCCGTCAAGGTCACCAGGGTTAGCCCGGTGTCCAAGAGATCAAGGAAGTAGCGAATTGCTCGCGTGGGCTTCACCCGCGTGATGCGGTCAATGTTCTCAACAATGAGGACGATTTCCTTGGGAATCTTCCCTGACCTAACGTCCCCAACGAACTTGCCTAGGCTGGCCTCTAGGTTCGCGCCCTTGAATGCGCTCACACCATCATCGAGCAACTCGCTATCAAGCGTAATGCCGTGGATTGCACAGAAGTCCTTGGCATTCTTGGTCTGTCGGTCAAGGCTGTCGCCGCTGGCCTGCTTGCCGGAACTCCAGCGAGCATAGGAGATCGCGCGGCGTCCCTTGAGGTCTCGTGGCTGTAGCATGGCTAGGCGGTCTCCCTTGTTGCCTTGGAAGACCGCCTAATATCATTCTGCAGAATTAAAGTCTATGCCAGGTCTGGCTCTTGCAGATCAGCCCGCCGAGCACGCAGCCGCTCATCTTGAGAGAACTGCCGGAAAGCGAAGCCTTGCCCGAATAGGTCTTGTCGGTTTCCGGGTCGGTTATCGTGCCGGCATATTTGTTGTCGCCGGCAACCTTCAGTGAACCGATGTTCTTGCCGGCAAATTTGCCGGATTTGAGCGTAATCGAAAATGCCCCGCCGCCACCCGAAATGGCGGCAGTCGATCCGGCTTGCGTTTTCCAATTGCCTTCGATCGGATCGGCCCATGCCGCGCCGGTCATCATTATTGCGGCCGCGAGGGCCAGGCTCACTTGTCGAAACATGTCTTTCCTCCCTCAGGTAAGTCCAATCGGGCTCCGTCCCGGGTGTCTGCCCCTTACGCAAACGTAAGCTAGTCCAGCTCCCGGAAAAACAAAAGCGGTGCCGCCACGGAAGGGTTGCGGGTTTTTGCCCGCTCCCGAACGGCCGCGCCGGCGAAAAATGAAACGGGCCGCACACGTCTTTGTCTTCTGTGGTTAGCGGAGTCTTGATCCGCGCCTCGCAAGTTTTCTTCAAATCTTGTGCAAACCGGCGCGATTGCTGGCTTTGTATCCTTAACGAATTTTCGTGTTTACCTCTTGTTTTAGCTTTGTTTTCCTCAAATTAAGCACGCCATTTAACGACGGATTCAAGCCTCCGGGGCATTCTCGAAAGCATCGAAAGAGCGGCCGCCCCCGACGGTAATCAAGGACACCGAGGGACATACGGAGACAGCTCTCGGGAGCCAGAACAGGGGATTTGAAATGGCACGTTTTGAAATGCTTGAAGCCGGCTTCGGCGCCATGGGGGCAACCGCCCAGGCCGATATTCTTTTCGAGTTGGGCATGATGTATGCGACTGGCCGCGATTGCGAGACCGACGTCGTCGCCGCCCACAAATGGTTCAACATCGCCGCGATCAAGGGTTCGGCCCGCGCCGCGGAACTGCGCTCCGAATTGTCTGCCGCCATGTCGAAGGTCGAGATCGCCAAGGCGCTGCGCGAAGCTCGCGAATGGATGACGATGCACTGAATTCGCCGGCATCGACCTCACAAGGGGTACTGACCTCACGACAGGGACGCTTCGGGTCAAGGCCGCGCAGAGGGCCGGGCCCGAAAAATCAAGGCCGCGCAAGACGGCCGGGCCAACAAGATCAAGAACACGGCGGACGAGCCGCGCCATAAACCGTACAAACAGGGAAGGCGAGCGGACCCTGGTGGGGATACCTCGGGAACTCGATGAGAAAAGCTGCGACCGGCCGGAACAAGGCTGGCGCGGCTTTGTCTTTGGAACAGCGCATTACAGGCCCAATCGAGCGCCGACGATGCGTCTAGACAGCTCCGGTGAAGGATGAAATTCTCCCGCCATTCTGGAAGAGGCGCGGCCGGGATGGTCGCGCGAGAGTGGAGGAGTTGTGTCACCATGAAGAAATTCAGTATTTTCAGCGCAGCCATATTTGGCCTGATGATGACCGCGCCGGTCGCCTTCGCCGATGACATCACCTTTTCGGTGGTCGGACCGATGACCGGTCAGCTTGCCAACATCGGCGATCAGTTTAAGCAAGGCGCGCAAGCCGCCGCCGACGCGATCAACGCGGCGGGCGGCGTCGACGGCCGCCAGATCAAGCTCGACATCGAGGATGACCAGTGCGATCCGAAGCAGGCGGTTTCGGTCGCCAACCGCATCATCGCCAACGGTGTCAAGTTCATCGATGGCCACGCCTGCTCGGGCTCCAGCATCCCGGCCTCCGCTGTCTACGCCGAAGCCGGTGCGCTGATGATGAGTCCGGCTTCCTCGAACCCGGTGTTGACCGATGCAGCGGCGAAAGCCGGCTGGCCGACGATCATGCGCCTCTACACGCGCGACGATGCGCAGGGCGCTTTCATCGGTCCCTGGATCGCCAAGAAATATGCCGGCAAGAAAGTCGTCATCCTGCACGACAAGAGCGCCTATGGGCAGGGCGTGGCCGATGCCGTGAAGGCAACGATGAACCAGAACGGTCTCAATGAAATCCTCTACGAGGGCATCAACGCTGGCGAGAAGGACTATTCCGCTCTTGTTACCAAGCTCAAGGAGCTGAAAGCCGACGTCGTCTATTTCGGCGGCTATCACCCCGAAGCCGGCCTGATCCTGCGCCAGTCGGCGGAGCAGAACCTCAAGTTCCAGTTGATCATGCCGGACTCGATCGCTTCGCCGGAATTCTGGCAGGTTGCCGGTCCGGCCGGCGAAGGCACCATGTTCGTCTTCCCATCGAATCCGCAGGCGAAGCCCGAAGCCAAGGAGGCCATCGCCAAGATCAAGGCCGGCGGCTTCGTGCCTGAGGGCTTCACGCTGTTTTCCTATGCGGTGATCCAGGCCTTCGCCGAAGGCATCAAACGCGCCGGCAGCGACGATCCGGCAAAAGTCGCCGAAGCGTTAAAGAACGGCCAGCCGATCAGCACGGTTGTCGGCTCGGTCACCTTCGACGAGAAGGGCGACCTCAAGAACGCGAGCTACGACATCAACCAGTGGCATGACGGCAAATACGCGCCGATCCAACCGTGATGGCCGCGGCGCCGCAAGACGCGCTGCTGTAATCGAACATGGCCGGGGGTCAAACCCGGCCACATTTTTTTTTGGCGACGCCTTTGTCACGCGTTCGAGATCACTTCGTGGATAGGGAAACAGCAGTCAACTGAGGTTCCTCGACAAAGCGAACCAGCACGGTGCCGTCGGTTACCTGCGCGCCTTCGGCAGCAATCTCGGCGATAACCCCGTCATGGGGCGCGGCAATGGTGTGCTCCATCTTCATCGCCTCCAGGATCAGCAGCGGCTGGCCCTTGATCACGGACTCGCCTTTGCCTGCACGCACCAATTTGACCAGGCCGGGCATTGGAGCGCGCAGGCTGACGGAAGCGGCGGCGGCTTCGTCGGCTCGCGCCAGCGGATCCGGCACGGCAAAACCGTAGCCGATGGCGCCATCGAAGACCGTGACGTGGCCCGGCCAGCGGGCGAGGCGAGGCGCCGCGCGGAGATCCCGCGAATTGACGCTGTCATAGGGCGCATCCAGCGCCACCTCGAACCGCCCGTCCGGCCGCACCGACACGCGCGTGACGATCTCCTGCTCGCCAAACTTCAGCAGGGTGCGCCGCGCTACAGCGTGGAAATGCGCATAGCCGGCCAGTGACGACCAGGGATCGTCCGAGGATGGCAAGTCGCGCGCACCGGACGCGGCAAGTGCCGCGGCGGCAATCGTCTCACCGCTCGGCGGCGGAACCGCCGTCAACGCCTGCTGGTGCCTGGCGATCAGGCCGGTATCGACATCGCCCGCCGCAAAATCCGCATCAGCGGCCAGCGCGGCAAGAAAGCCAGTGTTGACCGTCGAGCCGGCGATTTCGGTCTGCGACAGTGCCGTGCCAAGCGCGATGAGCGCCGTCCGTCTGTCCTTGCCATGAACGATCAGCTTGGCGATCATCGGATCGTAGAACGGCGAAATCGCATCGCCAGCGCGCACACCGGTTTCGACGCGCATGGTCGCACCCTCCGGTGTCGGCTGCGGAAATTTCAAATGGTGCAAGGTGCCGGTCGCCGGCAAAAACCCTCTTGCCGCGTCCTCGGCATAGATGCGCGCCTCGAAGGCGTGGCCGGAGAGCGCGATCTCGCTCTGCGTCTTCGGCAGTTTTTCGCCGGCGGCTACCCGCAACTGCCACTCGACCAGGTCGATGCCGGTAACCATTTCGGTGACGGGGTGCTCGACCTGCAGACGGGTGTTCATTTCCATGAACCAGAAACGGTCGGCCTTCAGACCTTGCGAGGCATCGACGATGAACTCGATGGTACCGGCGCCGGAATAGTGGATTGCCTTGGCGGCTTTCACCGCCGCCTCGGTCATCGCCTTGCGCAGTGCCGGCGTCATGCCGGGGGCAGGCGCCTCCTCGATCACCTTCTGGTGGCGGCGCTGCGCCGAGCAGTCGCGTTCGTGAAGATGCACGGCGTTGCCGAAATTGTCACCAAACACCTGCACTTCGATGTGGCGCGGCTTGTCGACATATTTTTCCACCAAGACGCGGTCGTCACCGAACGCGGCTTTCGCCTCGCGCCGCGCGCCCGACAGTGCTTCCGAAAAATCATCGGGATGCTCGACGCGCCGCATGCCTTTGCCGCCGCCGCCGGCGCGCGCCTTGATCAGTACGGGGTAGCCTATCTCGCGCGCCTTGGAGGCGAGCAACACGATCTCCTGCGCTTCGCCATGATAGCCCGGAACGACAGGCACGCCGGCCTTTTCCATCAGCCGCTTGGCCGCGTCCTTCAGTCCCATGGCACGGATCGAGGCCGCCGACGGCCCAATGAAGATCAGCCCCGCCGCGACCACCTGGTCGACGAAATCGGGGTTTTCCGAAAGAAAGCCGTAGCCCGGATGGATGGCCTCGGCACCTGTGGCCAAGGCCGCCGCGATGATCTTGTCGCCGCGCAGATAGCTTTCGTTGGCGGGAGAGGCGCCGATATGCACCGCTTCGTCGGCCATTTCGACATGCAGGGCGTGAGCGTCGGCGTCGGAATAGACGGCGATGCTGCGCACACCCATCCTGCGTGCCGAGCGGATCACCCGGCAGGCGATCTCGCCACGGTTGGCGATCAGGATCTTGGCGAACATCGGGCCTCCACAGGCAGAGCTGCCGCCAACGGCGCGAATTCTCGTCACGCGAACTGCGGCAATGCCCTGCTTTGTAGTCTGGCGCTCAAAGGATAGGCAAGCGAGGCCTGCCTACTTTGAGGCCGCGATTTCGCAAGCTCCCCCGGTCGTGACCCTGTAACGGTCGCGGGTGACCTGGCAGGATTTCATCGCCATATCCTCGGCAGCCTTTTGCGAGGGCGCATTCAAGCGCGAGCCGCACAGGATGTACAACGAACGCACCCGGGAATACGGAGTGGTCGCATAAGCTGAATGGCCGCTGGCCGCCACATAGGCCTTATATGCCTTGGTGCATGGCCGATCCGCGGTCGCCGGAAAATACGGGTAGAAGCGGACGTCGCCCTTGCTTCCAGCCAGCGATTCCGCCGCGCCGACATTGGGGCTCGAAATTAGAAGCAACCCGGTTATTAGCGAGAAGACTGCTTGTTTAACGCTTATAGATTTCATTTTCCCACCCATTGAATACGTCGAAGGCCGACGAGTGTCGGTCTATTTGGAGGCAGCTATGGCGCAGGCCCCTGCAGTCGTGACCTTGTACTTGCTGCGCGCGGACTGGCAGGATTTCAACGCCAGCGCCTCCGCAGCCTTCTGGGATGTTGCATTCAGATAAGCACCGCAAATAGTGAATTCGGTTGCCCAGTTGAATGGCGTCATCGCATAGGCCGAGTGACCGCCAGCCGCCACATAGTCCTTGTAATTCTTGCCGCAGCCTCCGATTGTACCCGGTGCAAAATAGACCGGAAAACGGCTGTCGCCCTTGCTTCCCGCCAGCGATTCGGCGGCGCCGACATTCGGTGCAGAGGCCACAAGCAGTGCAAGTACCGACATGGTGGCTCGCTTGATTGATAAAGATTTCATTGCCAAACCCATTTGAACCCCAAACACTGAAATATATTCGCCTACTTGGAGGCAGCGATTTCGCAGCCGCCGCCTGTTGTAACTCTGTAACTGTTGCGGGCGGCCTGACAGGATTTCAACGCCAATTCTTCGGCAGCTTGCTGTGACGGTGCATTCAAGCGCGAGCCGCAGATGATGTACAGAAAACGCACCCGGGAATACGGAGTGGTTGCATAGGCTGAATGGCCGCCGGCCGCTACATAGGCCTTGTAGGCCCTGGTACACGGATCCTTCGGGCTCTGCGGCAAATAGGGATAGAAACGGGTCTCGCCCTTGCTTCCCGCCAGCGACTCCGCTGCGCCGATGCCAGGCGTCGCTAATATAAGCAACGCCGCAAGTATATGCGCAGTTGTTCTCTGAAAAACCCGCCGCCTCATCTTCGCCCAATCCCCATTGGTATTTGCGATGATCAATAGCCGTGATTCTTTCGTCTGGCCAGATCGAGAAGCAAAAAATAGTCTGGAGATGTGGTGGGGTTGTCTCCCGCGCAGGGTCACACCCTGCCGAGTGCAGCAACGACCCGCTGATACAATTCGGCCGTCGGCTCGTCGAAGCAGCAGAAAATGACGGTTTCCGGAACGATGTTCTGGCCGATGAAGGCGCTCACGGTCCCGACAGCAATTTGCGTCGCCTGATCCTTCGGATAGCGGTAGGCCCCGGTCGAGATCGCAGGAAACGCCACCGTCCGGCAGTCCTTTGCGGCGGCGATTTCGAGCGACCGGCGATAGCAGGAGGCGAGCAGTTCGGCTTCTCCTTTGCTGCCACCTTGCCAGACCGGCCCGACCGTATGAATGACGTAGCGCGCGGGCAGCCTGTAGCCCTTGGTGATTTTTGCGTCTCCGACCTTGCAGCCATGCAAGGTCCGGCATTCTGCCACAAGCTCGGGGCCGGCCGCGCGGTGGATAGCGCCGTCGACGCCGCCGCCTCCGAGAAGAGAGGTATTGGCGGCGTTGACGATGGCATCGACCGCCAGCTTCGTGATGTCGCCGGTTTGAATGCGAATCCTCTGGCCGATTTCGCTCATCTCACATCCTGAACACGCCGAATTTTGTCTCCTCGATCTCGGCGTTGAGCGCGGCCGAAAGGCTGAGCGCCAGCACCTCGCGGGTCTTGGCCGGGTCGATGATGCCGTCGTCCCAGAGCCTTGCCGACGAATAGAGCGGGTGTCCCTCGTGCTCGTACTTCATCAGGATCGGCTTCTTGAATTTCGCTTCCTCCTCAGCGCTCCATTCCCCGCCCTTGCGCTCGATGCCTTCGCGCTTGACCACGGCCAGCACCGTTGCCGCCTGCTCGCCGCCCATCACCGAAATGCGGGCATTCGGCCACATCCACAGGAAGCGTGGCGAATAGGCGCGTCCGCACATGCCGTAATTGCCGGCACCGAACGAGCCGCCGATGATCACGGTCACCTTCGGCACCTTGGCCGTTGCGACCGCCATGACCAGCTTGGCGCCGTCCTTGGCGATGCCGCCGGCCTCGTATTTTCGCCCGACCATGAAGCCGGTGATGTTCTGCAGGAAAATCAGCGGGATCTTGCGCTGGCAGCACAGCTCGATGAAGTGCGCGCCCTTCAGCGCGCTTTCCGAAAACAGCACGCCATTGTTGGCGACGATGCCGACCGGCATGCCGCTGAGATGGGCGAAACCGGTGACCAGCGTGGTGCCATAATTCTGCTTGAACTCATCGAACTCGGAGCCGTCGACGGTGCGGGCGATTACCTCGCGCACGTCATAGGGCTGGCGCAGATCCGTCGGCACGATGCCGTAGAGTTCATGTGGATCGTGAAGCGGCGGAATCGATTTCTGCAAGGCCAAGCTTACATTTTTGTTCCGATTCAGGTTTTTGACGATACGCCGGCATATGGCCAGCGCATGCTCGTCGTCGAGCGCATAGTGGTCGGCAACGCCGGAAAGCCTTGTGTGCACGTCGGCGCCACCGAGGTCCTCGGCGGTGACGTCCTCGCCGGTGGCCGCCTTCACCAGCGGCGGCCCGCCGAGAAAGATGGTTGCCTGGTTGCGCACCATGATTGTCTCGTCCGACATCGCAGGCACATAAGCGCCGCCGGCCGTGCACGAACCCATGACGCAGGCGATCTGCGGAATGCCGGCGGCCGACATGTTGGCCTGGTTGTAGAAGATGCGGCCGAAATGATCGCGGTCGGGAAACACCTCGTCCTGGTTGGGCAGATTGGCGCCGCCGCTGTCGACCAGATAGACGCAAGGCAGATTGTTCTGCAATGCGATCTCCTGTGCACGCAGATGCTTCTTCACCGTCAGTGGATAATAGGTACCGCCCTTCACCGTGGCGTCATTGACGACGACCATCACTTCGGTGCCTTCGACGCGGCCGATGCCGGCGATGAGGCCGGCCGAAGGGATGTCCTCGCCATACATCGACCATGCCGCGAACTGGCCGATTTCGAGGAAGGGCGAGCCTGTATCGAGCAATTGGGCAAGGCGTTGCCGCGGCAGGAGCTTGCCGCGGGAGACGTGCCGCTCACGCGCCTCTTCCGCGCCACCGCCCTCGATGGCGGCGGCTTTTTCAGCAATATCGGCGACCAGCGCCCGCATGCGCTCGGCATTGGCGCGGAAAATATCGGAGGCGGGCGACATCTGCGAGGTGAGGGGGGCCATGGTCCTACCGGATCAGCTCGATCTTGCAGCCGACATCGAGGTCGCCCCAATCGCGATCAGCGGTGACGGCAATGGCATTCTCGCGAATTGCCAGCGCCAGGCAAGCCCGATCGCCCAGCGACAAGCCGCGATGCCGCGTCAATTGGCGAAGCTGCCCGGCGGCGATGCCCATCGCATCGTCGAAAACGGCGATCGGCATGCCGAGACTGGCGAGGTCGTCCGCGGCCTGTTCCATGCTGCGTCCCTTGTCGATCAGCTTGGCGATGATTTCGGCCGCATTGACTGAACTGCATTGTGCGTCCGGCGCGAACCCCAAAGCATTGTCGGTGCCTTTCTCGTTGAGCAGGATTGCGAGCGCCGCCGAACTGTCCATGACGTAGGGCTTCATTTCGTCCGCTTTCCCGTTGTCCCTTCGGCGTGAAGCCGGTCGAGACGCTTGTCGCTTCGACGCTGCTCTTCCCGTCGCTCTTTCAGAAATTCGTCGACGACGCTTTCACCGGGCTGTTTCAACGCTGACAATTCGGCCTGGACGCGTCGCAGATTCTGCAGCCACGATCTTACCCGCAGCTCGCCGTTCTCGACATGCAGGATCATATCCTCGCCAGGCTTCACGCCCATCTGCTCGCGCATCGCGGCAGGGATGACGAAGCGCCCGCCCTCGCCAAGCTTGACACGCTCGCGTTTCGCCGGAAGCCGAAACGGCGCTTTGCGAGCGCCGGCATCGAACCGTGCTTGCGGGTCTTCGTCAAGTCCGGACTTTCCCGTTCTGCCAGCCATGGTCCGTCTCGCCTGTGTTGTGGCACATATTCCGAAGTGTGCCACATCGTGCGGCTTCTGGCAAAATCTCAAAAAGACGCCATCAGGCGCCCTCCACCATGATTTCCCGCCCGATCAGCCAGCGACGGATTTCGCTGGTGCCGGCACCGATCTCGTAGAGCTTGGCGTCGCGCAAAAGCCGGCCGGTCGGGTAGTCGTTGATGTAGCCGTTGCCGCCCAAAAGCTGGATGGCGTCGAGCGCCATCAGCGTTGCCTTTTCGGCGGCGAAGAGAATACAGCCGGCAGCATCCTTGCGGGCCGTCTCACCGCGATCGCAAGCGGCGGCCACGGCATAGACGTAGGCGCGCGCCGCGTTCATCGTCGCATACATGTCGGCGAGCTTGCCTTGCACCAGCTGGAATTCGCCGATCGGCTGACCGAACTGCCTGCGTTCATGCACGTAAGGGATCGCCACGTCGAGGCACGCTGCCATCAGCCCGACCGGCCCGCCGGCCAGCACGGCGCGTTCGTAGTCGAGGCCCGACATCAACACCTCGACGCCGCGCCCTTCCTCGTGCAGCACATTGTCGAATGGCACTTCGACATTCTCGAACACCAACTCACCGGTGTTCGAGCCGCGCATGCCGAGCTTGTCGAGCTTTTGCGCCACCGAAAAACCGGCAAAGGCTTTTTCGACGATGAAGGCGGTGATGCCGCGCGAATTGAGTTCCGGATCGGTCTTGGCGTAGACGACCAGCGTCTCGGCATCCGGCCCGTTGGTGATCCACATCTTGGTGCCGTTGAGCACATAGCGGTCGTTGCGCTTTTCGGCGCGCAGACGCAGCGACACGACATCGGAGCCGGCACCCGATTCCGACATCGCCAGTGCGCCGACCTTTTCGCCGCTGCAGAGCGATGGCAGATACTTTTCCTTCTGCGCCTGCGTTGCCCAGCGGTTGATCTGGTTGACGCAGAGGTTGGAATGGGCGCCGTAGGAGAGGCCGACCGAGGCCGAGGCGCGCGAAATCTCCTCCATCGCCACGACATGGGCAAGGTAGCCCATGCCGGTGCCGCCGAAATCGGGATCGGCGGTGATGCCGAGCAGGCCGAGCCCGCCGAGTTCGGCCCACAGATGTGCCGGGAATTCGTTCGAGCGGTCGATTTCGGCGGCGATCGGTGCGATCTTTTCCTGGGCGAAGCGCCGCACCAGGTCGCGCAGCGCCTCGATGTCTTCGTCAAGCCCGAAGTTGAGCGTATGCGTGTACATGCCGTTCCTCCCGGCGCACGATCCCGAAATCGGGATCATGCGCGAAATCAAGTTGCTAGAGCGTCCTTTGCGCGCCCGAATAGAGGCGCGGCGTCGTAGCTCGTTGACGCGCCATCGCTCTTTGCTCCAACAAGGCGCATTGTCATTGCTAGATATGTAGCGGTGACTTCAGCGATCGACAGCCGTTCGCCCGGCCGGAACCAGACGATGACGCCGGTCATCATCTGGATCAGCGCCATGGCGGTGAGCCCGGTGTCTTCGATGCTGAATAACCCCGCTTCGACGCCGTCGCGCAGGATGGCGCGCAGCTCCTTCTCGTAGGCCGTGCGCATGCGCAGGATCTGCGTGAGTTTTTCATGCGACAGGCTGCGCAGCTCCATGTTCGAGACATGGGTGGAGTGGCGGCGTTCGATATGGAAAGCGATGTGGTTTTCGACATAAGCGGCAAGCCGCGCTGCCGGATCGGCGCCGACAGGGCGTGTTGCGCGCCACGCCTCGATCAAGCCTTCCATATGCTCACGCATCAGCATGAACAGAAGGTCCTGCTTGGTCGGGAAATAGCGGTACAGCGCCGCTGCCTGGACGCCGACCTTAGCCGCCAGCTGGCGCATCGACATCGCCTCGTAGCCGAGACGCGCAATCAGGCTGACCGCTGCCTCGCGGACCGCAGCTTCGGTCTTTTCGCCGTCGGAACCGGTCGTACGCGCCATGACAAGCCGCCTTTTCGCGGATAATAAAACAAACGTTCAATTAATTCAAGGACCGAAGCATGTCCGGGCAGGGCAATGGCTTTAGATTTGCTCTATCTGCACCCTGGAGAATTTTGTGCGATGGAAGCGAATGAGCAGGACCATGCCTTGCTAGGCAACAATCCTGAAATCGGCCGACGTGTCGCGAGCCTCGATCTCTTCGACATCGACCTTTGAAACCGCTGCCCCTGGCGGCCCTTGCCAAAACCGTTCGATCATCGTCGAGACCGCCGCCCCGGTTCCTGCAATCAAGGCTGTCACCGAGCCGTCAACTTCGTTGCGCACCCACCCGGCAAGGCCAAGCGCCGACGCCTCGCGCCGCACCCAAACCCGGTAGCTGACGCCTTGCACCTTGCCGTATATGCGTACCTGCACCGTACGATCGGTCATCGCGCTCTCCATCCTTTGAATCGAGTCTGGCGCATCGCCGCGCAAATTCAACCGCGCAACGTGCATCGAAGGTTTCTCTCCGGTCGCTATCCGCCAGATTTCGCACTGCGAGATGGGTGGCGCCTCCGCCGATGATTGACTAAGTCAAATAATAGGCGATCATGGCCCTGACGGAGCGGTCCGTCCGAAGGAGGTCGACATGCCGGCCGATCGGAATGCCCTTGTCGCGGAGATACGTGGCTTCAATCGCTTCTACACGCGCCTGATCGGGCTGCTCGACCTGACCTTGACGCACAGCGCCTATACGCTGGGCGAGGCGCGGCTGCTGTTCGAATTGGGCGGCCGATCCCGCGCTGTCGCCAATAGCGGCGGTGAGGCAGGGTTTCTTGCACGGGCGTTCCACCTCGATCTCCGGCCGGCGGCCTCCGAAATCGCTGCCGAACTCCGGCTCGATCCGGCCTATGTCTCGCGCGTCCTGAGGAGGTTCGCCGCCGCTGGCCTGACCGAGACACGCTCTGACCCAGCCGATCGGCGCAGACGTATCCTGTCGCTGACCGCTCGCGGAAGTGCTGAGCTCGCCAGGCTTCAGGCTGCGGCGGATCGCGACCTCGCCCGGCTGACGGCCGGCCTCGCCGATGACGCGGCTGCCGAATTATCGGACGCCTTGAAGCGCGTCATGCGCCTGCTCGGGGAGAAATAGCGGGCAGCACTGGAATCCCGGCGTTGCGCTCTTCAGTTCCCCCGCGCTGCCGCCAGTGCGCCAGGCAGTTCCTCGGCAAAGATGTCGAGCTCGTGGTCGAGGCCGACACTGACCCGGATGCAGCGGTCGAGAACCGGCACCATCGGCTTGCGGATGAAGACGTCGCGTGACAACAGCGCCTGCAGCACTTTCAGTGCGAAAGCGCCGTCGCGGCCGCAGTCGATGGTGACGAAATTGGTCGCCGAAGCCAGCGGCTTCAGCCCGTTCGCCTCGGCTATTGCGGCGATGCGCCGGCGGCCGGCGGCGACCCGCGCCACCACGCTATCCAGCCAGGCCTGATCGGCAAGCGCCTCGACACCGGCGATCTGCGCCATGCGGCTGACGCCATAGTGGTTGCGGATCTTCTCGAAGTCCCGAATCACCTGGGCCTCGGCCACCGCATAGCCGCAGCGTATGCCGGCCAGCCCATAGGCCTTGGAGAAGGTGCGCATGCGGATGACGTTCGGCCGCGCGACATCGATCGGCGGCAGCGCTGAGGCTGGCCCTAATTCGCCATAGGCTTCGTCGAGCACCAGCATTGTGGTCTCCGGCAAGGCTTCGATGAAGCGGCTGAGCTCGGCGGCTTCCCACCAACTGCCCATCGGATTGTCCGGATTGGACAGGTAGACCAGTGGCGCCTTTTCCTTGGCCACTGCCGCCAGCAGGCCGTCGAGGTTTTCCCGATCGTTCTCGTAGGGCACTGCGACCAGCCGGCCGCCGACGCCGGCAACATGAAAGTTGAAGGTCGGATAGGCGCCGCGCGAGGTCACCACCGCGTCGCCGGGCGCCACATACATGCGCGCCACCAGGCTGAGCAGCCCGTCTATGCCTTCGCCGATGACGACGTTTTCGGCGCCGACGCCGAGATGCCCGGCGGCAGCTACCTTCAAATCGTGATTATCGGGGTCGCAATACATCCACATGTCGCCGGCAATCTCAGCCATGCGGGCAACGACGCGCGACGAAGGGCCAAAACTGCTCTCATTGGCGCCGATGCGGGCGCGAAAGGCGCGGCCGCGATCACGCTCCTGCGCCTCCGGGCCGACAAACGGCACCGTGGAGGGAAGCGCGTCGATGAGCGGCGTAAGGGGAGGGCGCAGGCGCATGATAGGGCTCGTTCGAAAGGGGGCCTTCTTGCTAGCCTGCCGGCTTGGCCTGCGCAAGTTCCGCGGCAGGCGGGCACGTCAGGCTGGATTCTCCCGGATCATTTTGCTAGCGAGACATGATGAGCAACCGACTGCCGCCCGCTTGGTCCAAGCACATAAAGTCCCGCCCGGCGCCGAAAGTGCAGCCGCCGAAAGCGAAACCGCCGTCGCGCGCGCAGGCCGACGACATGTTGTTGCGACAGGCGCTCGAACTCCAGCAAGCCAAGCGACTCCCGGAGGCCGAGGAATTATGCCATCGCGTTCTCGCCCGCACGCCCAACCACCCGCTTTCGCTGTATATCCTCGGCACGCTGGGGCTCGGTGTCGACGATGAGTTGGCTCTCAAATATTTCGCACGGGCGGCAAGCCAGGCGCCTGAAAATCCATATTTCCACCTCAGCCTGGGAGAGGCCGGTCTGAAGCTTGGCGACAGCTTGCTTGCGATCAGGCACCTGCAGCGGGCATGCGAATTGAAGCCCGATCTGGTGGAAGCGCTTTGCGGACTGGCGCGTGCTTACGTTAACTTCGATAAAGCCGAGATGGCTTTGCCTCTCTACGAGAAGGTGCTAACGATCAATGGCGACCATCCCATGGTCCGGACAGGTCTGGCTGGTGCGCTCACCAGCCTCGGTCGCATGGACGAAGCCGGAGCGTATCTGAAGCAGGCAATCGATCGTCGCGTCGATGTTGGAGAGGCCTACAATAGTCTGGTCGACACGCGCAAGTTCACCGAAAAACCTGCCGAGCTCGACTGTATCCTGAGCGAACTCTCCAATCCCAGGCTCGATCCGGATGTTGCATCTCAACTCCATCATGCCGCAGGCAAAGTGCTGAACGACCTTCAGCATTATGAAGAGGCGATGGATCACTTCAAGAGGGCGAAAAAGGCCGCTGGCCGTGGCTTCGACCTGGCGTCCTTCCGCCGCTATGTCGATTCCATGATCGAGATATTCAGCCCGTCATTGCTGGAAGCCAAGGCTGGCCACGGCAGTCCGTCCGAAGTGCCTGTGTTTGTGCTGGGCATGCCCCGGTCCGGGACGACGCTTACCGAGCAAATATGTGCGAGCCATCCGGATGTCCATGGCGCCGGAGAGCTTACGAAGCTACGCCGAATGGCAGGCTTGATGGGTTTCAGAATGCAGTCGGATGAGGCCTTGCGCAGTTCGATCATGTCGATGACGAGGGACCAGTCAAGGGCGCTGGCCGAAGAATATTTGTCCTATCTGCGTCAACACGCGCCAGGCGCGCTCCGCATCGTCGACAAGATGCCTCATAATTTCGAAGTTATCGGCTTGATCGGAATTCTCTTTCCCAACGCGCGCATCATTCATTGCCGCCGCGATGCCATCGACAATTGCGTCTCGTGCTTCGTCTTGAAGTTCACCAAGGAGCATGGTTACAACGCCGACCTTGAGACACTCGGGTTGTACTATCGCGAATATGATCGCTTGATGCGGCACTGGAATAAGGTCTTTCCCGGACGTATTTTCGAAAGCCGCTATGAGACGCTGGTTGCGGATCAGGAGACGCAATCGCGCCGTCTCATCGATCATCTCGGCTTGCCCTGGGACGATGCCTGCCTGCGCTTTTTCGAGAGGAGCGGGTCGGTCAATACCCCCAGCCGCTGGCAGGTCCGGCAGCCGATCTATAGTTCATCCGTCAAGCGCTGGAAAAAGTATGAGAGCACGATCCAGCCGCTGATCTGGTCGCTTGGCGACCTCGCCGAGATTTGATTTGGAGTTGGCGGTCCACATTGCGTGGATCGTGATATCTGAACCGCGCAGGCTTATGGCCGATTTCCAGCGTGCCGCCAGATAGCCATGCTCACGCGGCTGGTAGTGGAGTCGCCTCGATACGAAAACCCGGCGGTCGGCCCGCCGGGTTCGATCTCAAATCAGGCTGGGACTGTTAGAACGAGCGCTGGAAGCGGAGCATGCCGCCAATGCTGTCCTTGTCGTCGGCATTGGTCCAGTTGCGATCGTAGGCTTTATCAAACTGACCGTCGTGGGCCCAATCGACTTCGGCAGTGATCGTGAAGCCGGGAACGATATCGTAGGCAACGTTCGCGGCGACGCCGTAGTTCTTGTCATCGTCAGCCGAGGCCTGCAGGTTGAACGAGGTCTTCTCGTTGATGGTGTAGGTGCCACCACCCCAGACTGCCCAGTTGCCGCCCCACTGCTTGTAGAAGTTGCGGTCGATGTTGTCGTCAGAGCCGTAGCCGGCCATGAGGAACAGTGTCAGGTTCTGTATCGGCGTAACGTCGACGCGAACCTTGCCGGCCCACTCTTCCCAGGTGCTGTCATAGGCGGCGACACCGGTGATCGAGCCCCAGCCCTGCGTGTATTTGATACCGCCGACGACATACGGGACATAGCTGTCGATGGAATCATTGCCGCTGTTGCTGTCTTGGAAAATGCCAGGATCTGCTGCCGCACTGCCCGAACCGGTTTCCAACGAAGCCACGGCCGAGAAGCCGTTGCCGGCGTCGAAATAGTACTGGACGACATTGGTGTCGAAGCCGCCGTAGGGGACCAGCGTATCCTGGATGACGTTGCCGGCGTAGCCGATGAACGTATCGAAGGCCGATTCGTCCTTGCCGACGCGCAGACCACCGAGCTGGACCCAGGCGAAGTTCAGCGAAACACTCGTACCGCCATTGAAGTTGTCGTCAAGGTAATCGTTGTGGTTACCCCAGTTGAAGCGGGTCTCGGTGTAGGTCTTCAAGGTACCGAGCTCGGTTTCCTGGCCGGTCCAGGTCTTCAGCGTGAAGCGGGCGTGCTTGTAGTAGGTATCCTGCGAGTCGCCGTCCTGCTGATCGGTGGTCTTTGCACCGTCAAATGAGCCGACGTCGCCGATGCCAATGTCATAGCGAACATAGCCGCCTATGCGCAGGCAGGTTTCGGTGCCGGGGATGTAGAAGTAACCAGCGCCGTAGACGTCGCAGATCTTGACGTATTCAGCGGGTTCCGGCTCGGCGACGACGACGGCGTCGGCGGCGCGCGCACCGGAAA
>NZ_JAMYLG010000028.1:0-67447 GCF_040317865.1 Mesorhizobium sp. M1365 | reverse complement strand
CCTCCCCCCCCCCCTCGTGCCCGCCGCAAAAACCCCCCCCGGGGGGGTTTTTGTGAATCGCCCCGCCCGCACAGAGGGGGGCGCTGTCCCGCCGACCTGTCTTTCAATTGTCGCAGGCCGCGCCTGATGGCCAAATCCCGCGTCCAGTTCATCTGCCAGAATTGCGGCTCCGTGCATCAGCGCTGGGCCGGCAAATGCGATGCCTGCGGCGAGTGGAACACGCTGGTCGAAGAAGGCACGGCAGGCGGCATCGGCTCGGGCCCGGCCAACATGCGCAACGCCCGCAAGGGCCGCGCGGTGGTGCTGACCAGCCTGTCCGGCGATATCGAGGACGCGCCGCGCATCGTCTCCGGCATCGGCGAGCTCGACCGCGCCACCGGCGGCGGCTTCGTGCGCGGCTCGGCGCTGCTGGTCGGCGGCGATCCCGGCATCGGCAAGTCGACGCTGCTCACCCAGGCCGCGGCCGCGCTGGCGGCAAAGGGCCACCGCATCGTCTATGTCTCGGGCGAAGAGGCGGTCGCGCAGATCAGGCTGCGCGCCCAGCGGCTCGGCGTCGCCGACACCCCGGTCGAGCTCGCCGCCGAAACCAATGTCGAGGACATCCTCGCCACCATCGCCGATGGTAAGCGGCCGGATCTGGTCATTCTCGATTCGATCCAGACGCTGTGGACCGATATGGCCGATTCGGCGCCCGGCACGGTGACCCAGGTGCGTGCCGCCGCCCAGGCGATGATCCGCTACGCAAAATCCACAGGGGCGGCGATCGTTCTGGTCGGCCACGTCACCAAGGAGGGCCAGATCGCCGGACCGCGCGTCGTCGAGCACATGGTCGACGCGGTGCTCTATTTCGAGGGCGAAGGCGGCCACCACTACCGCATCCTGCGCACGGTCAAGAATCGCTTCGGGCCGACCGATGAGATCGGTGTCTTCGAAATGTCGGACAAGGGCTTGCGGGAAGTCGCCAACCCGTCCGAGCTTTTCCTCGGTGAGCGCCATGCGAAGTCGCCGGGTGCCGCGGTTTTCGCCGGCATGGAAGGCACACGGCCGGTGCTGGTCGAGATCCAGGCGCTGGTGGCGCCATCGACGCTGGGCACACCGCGCCGCGCCGTCGTCGGCTGGGACGGTGCCCGGCTGTCGATGATCCTGGCGGTTCTGGAAGCCCATTGCGGCGTCCGCTTCGGCACGCACGACGTCTATCTCAACGTTGCCGGCGGCTACCGCATTTCGGAGCCGGCGGCCGACCTGGCAGTGGCGGCGGCACTGGTTTCCTCGCTCACCGGTCTTGCCCTTCCCGCCGATTGCGTCTATTTCGGCGAAATCAGCCTGTCGGGTGCGGTGAGGCCGGTTGCGCATGCGCAGCAGCGCCTCAAGGAAGCCGAAAAGCTGGGTTTCGGACGCGCGGTTCTGCCCTTGGGCAGCGAGGAACTTGTTGGTGGTAATGCGGTCGGGGGGATCGGAGCCAGCGCTTTCCAGCCCACCGAGCTTGCCGATCTCGTGGCGCGAATAGCCGGCTCTCGGCGCAGCCGCGCCGACGAGCAAGAGTGATGCGGCTCGTCGGGCCGTGAAAAAGAGATCGGAGTGGGGCGAAAAACATGCCGATTACGCTGCTTGACGGAATTCTCGTCGGCTTCACCCTGGTCTCGGCGATGCTCGCTATGGTTCGCGGCTTTTCGCGCGAGATCCTGTCGATCATCTCCTGGGCAGCCGCCGCGGCCGCCGCCTTCTTCTTCTACAAGCCGGTGCTGCCTTACATTCAGCCCTATGTCGACAACGAAAAGGCCGCCATGGCGGCGGCCGCCGGTATCGTCTTCATTGTCGCGCTGATCGTCGTTTCGGTCATCACCATGAAGCTCGCCGACTGGATCATCGATTCCAGGATCGGCGCGCTCGATCGTACACTTGGCTTCCTCTATGGCGCGGCGCGCGGCATCCTGGTCGTCGCTGTCGCGCTGCTTTTCTTCAATTGGCTGGCCGGCGCCAAGGCTCCAGGCTGGATTGCCAACGCCAAGTCAAAGCCATTGCTCGAATCGATCGGCGCCAAGCTCGAAAGCCTGCTGCCCGAGGATCCGGAAAACGCCATCCTCAACAAGCTCAATCCGAATCAGCCGGCCACCGAGACGCCTCTGGCCCCCGATGCGCCTGCAGCGGAAGCCCCTGCCGCCGGCGACGACGCCACTGCTCCGGCACCCGACGACAGCGATGCGCCGCCGGCCGACAATGCGCCCGCGACGCCGGCACCTGCAAACCCGGCGCCGGCAAACTGATTTCGACAGACTTGCGAGGCTCAAGACTGTCGATCATGTGAACGCCGCACGACGTGCGTTGCTTTCGATGCGCTATGACCTTATATGGCGACTTTAGCGGAGCTTGAGCCCCAATGGCAGCCTCAGTGGCAGACGCAGACGACGTGCTTTCCGCCGAAGCCGACGACCATTTCCACGACGAATGCGGCGTGTTCGGCATTTTCGGCCGGCAGGACGCCGCAGCCATCGTAACGCTCGGTCTGCATGCGTTGCAGCATCGAGGCCAGGAAGCGGCCGGCATCGTTTCCTATGACGGCACCCAATTCCATGTCGAACGCCATGTCGGCCTGATCGGCGACACCTTTACTAAGCAGCGTGTCATCGACAGCCTGCAAGGCAACCGTGCCATCGGGCACACACGCTATGCCACCACCGGCGGCGCCGGTCTGCGCAATATCCAGCCTTTCTTCGCCGAACTTGCCGATGGCGGCTTTGCCGTCGCCCATAACGGCAATCTCACCAACGCCATGACCGTTCAGCGCGCCCTCCAGAAGCAAGGCGCCATCTTCTCTTCCACCTCCGACACCGAAACGCTCCTGCACCTGGTTGCCACCAGCAAGGAGCGCGACCTGAATTCGCGCTTCATCGATGCGGTGCGCCAAGTCGAAGGCGCCTTCTCGCTGGTGGCGATGACGTCCAAGAAGATGATCGGGTGCCGCGACCCGCTCGGCATCCGCCCGCTGGTGCTCGGCGATCTCGACGGCGCCTGGATTCTCGCCTCCGAGACCTGCGCGCTCGATATTATCGGTGCGCGTTTCGTGCGCGACCTGAAGCCCGGCGAAATGGTCGTCGTCACCAGCAAGGGCATCGAAAGCCTGTTCCCGTTCGAGCCGCAGAAGACCCGCTTCTGCATCTTCGAATATGTCTATTTCGCGCGGCCGGATTCGTCGGTCGAAGGCCGCAACGTCTATGAAGTGCGCAAGCGCATCGGCGCCGAGCTGGCGCAGGAAAGTCCGGTCGAGGCCGACATCGTCGTGCCGGTGCCGGATTCGGGCACGCCGGCGGCGATCGGCTTTTCGCAGGCCGCGGGCATTCCGTTCGAGCTCGGCATCATCCGCAATCACTATGTTGGCCGCACCTTCATCCAGCCCGGCGATTCGATCCGCCACATGGGTGTCAAGCTCAAGCACAACGCCAATCGCCGCATGATCGAAGGCAAGCGTGTGGTGCTGGTCGACGATTCGATCGTGCGCGGCACCACCAGCCAGAAGATCGTCCAGATGGTGCGCGATGCCGGCGCCAAGGAAGTGCATATGCGCATCGCTTCGCCACCGACGCGCGCCTCCTGCTTTTACGGCGTCGACACACCGGAAAAGTCGAAGCTGCTGGCGTCGCGCATGTCGGTGGAGGAGATGGCCGAGTTCATCCGCGTCGATTCGCTCGGCTTCCTGTCGATCGACGGGCTCTACCGCGCCGTCGGCGAGGCCGGCCGCGACAACGAGCAGCCGCAATTCTGCGACGCCTGCTTCACCGGCCAGTATCCGACCCGGCTTGCCGACTTCGAAGGCTCCGACAATGTGCGCACGCTGTCGCTGTTAGCGGCCGGCGGGTCATAGGCCTTGCCGGTCCGTTTGTCTCCCTCCCCTTAGCCCCTCACGGCGGTTTCACCTTGCCTGTCGGAATCCATCGTATGAGCCTTGACCTCTCCGGCCGCGTTGCGGTCGTCACCGGCGCCTCGCGCGGCATCGGCTATTTCATCGCCAGGGAGCTTGCCGCGGCCGGTGCGCATGTGATTGCGGTTGCTCGCACCGTCGGCGGGTTGGAAGAACTCGACGACCAGATCAAGGCAGGTGGCGGACAGGCGACGCTGGTACCGCTCGATCTTGCCGACATGGCGGGGATCGACCGGCTGGGCGGCGCCATCCACGAGCGCTGGGGCAAGCTCGACATACTGGTCGCCAACGCCGCCGTGCTCGGCGTCATCGCCCCGATCGGCCATGTCGAGGCCAAGACCTTCGAGAAGGTGATGACCATCAACGTCACCGCAACATGGCGGCTGATCCGCTCGGTCGACCCGCTGCTCAGGCTTTCCGATGCCGGCCGTGCTATTGTGCTGAGCTCCAGCCTTGCCCACTCCGCACGCGCCTTCTGGGCGCCTTATGCGGCGTCGAAGGCGGCGGTCGAGGCCATGACGCGTTCATGGGCGCATGAGACCGAAAACCTCCCGCTCAGGGTCAATGCCGCCGATCCCGGGGCAACGCGCACCGCGATGCGGGCGCAGGCGGTACCCGGCGAGGATCCTGAAACACTGCCGCACCCTTCGGAGATCGCCAAGCGAATCGTGCCGCTGGCCAGCCCCACGCTCAAGGAGACCGGGCTGATCTTCCAGGCCAAGCACAATCGCTTTGTCGCCTACCGGCAGCCGGAGTAGCCACACATCGCATTTTGCCGGAAGAATTGCGCCGGCACCAACGTTGTTCGGGTGCCACAATTCGAGAAACGGAGGACCATATGCGGAGACTGCTTCTCTTGACTGCCACCGCGCTGCTTGCAGTGATCGGCGCCGCGTCGTCGCAGGAGGCAACGATGAGCTTTTTCGTCACCAGCGTCGGCTCTGGCAAAGGCGCCGATCTCGGCGGTCTCGCCGGCGCCGACGCCCATTGTAGTTCACTGGCCGAAGCCGCGGGCGTTACCGGCAAGACATGGCGCGCCTATCTCTCGACCAGCGATACCGATGCACGCGACCGTATCGGCAAAGGCCCGTGGTTCAACGCCAAGGGCGTCAAGATCGCCGATGATGTCGCTTCCCTGCATAGCGATGCCAACGCCATCACCAAACAGACGGCACTCGACGAAAAGGGCCAAATGGTCAACGGCCGCGGCGACGCGCCCAACCGGCACGACGTGTTGACCGGCTCCAAGCCGGATGGCACGAAAATAGCCGACCAGACCTGCGGCGACTGGACGCTGAGCGGAGCAGAAGGTGTGGCGATGATGGGTCATCACGATCGTACCGGCCTCGATGATTCGGCAGCCGCCAAATCGTGGAATTCCTCGCATGCGTCACGCGGTGGCTGCAGCCAGGAAGCGCTGAAGGGCACCGGCGGCGACGGCCTGTTCTATTGTTTTGCGGTGAACTGAACCAAAACGACCCGACATCACGTGGCTGTGATACCGTGGCTTAACGCCGCGCTTTGGCCCAGCTTTCGCCGCTGGGCCGGAGTTGCTAGGATCGTGCGACTCCCAAAACAAGCAGAGCGAGGAAATACTCATGGCGACACCGAGCGTAGCGTTAGTCTGGTATCTGGTGATCGCCGGCCCGCAAGGCGGCATGGTCGTGCTGCCCAGCACATTCGACACCCGCGAACAGTGCGCCTTCGCCATAACCGAATACCAGAAGCAACCGACGCCGGCCGGCTGGTCGGTGCAGTGCGTGCCGAGCGCCTCGCCCTTCGCCGACGAGGGCGACGCCGAGGAGCCGTCGGCGCAGTAGGACAGCGTGATCTCCCCACTTGAGGGGGAGATCGTCAGCGTCGCGCGCTTACCGTCAGCTCCGGCTTCTGGCTGATGGTCTGCAACACGACGCAGTAGCGCTCGGTCAGCTTGAGCAGCGCATCGATGCGCTCCTGCGGCTCGTCGGTGTCGAGGCCAAATGTCAGCCGGATGGCGCGGAAGCCAACCGGCGCATCCTTTGCCACGCCAAGCGTGCCGCGAAAGTCTAGGTCGCCTTCGGCCTCCACCGTGGCGGCCCCAAGCTTGAATTCCAGCGCCGTGGCCACCGCCTTCAGCGTGACGCCGGCGCAAGCCACCAGTGCCTCCAGCAGCATGTCGCCGGAGCAGAGTTCGAGCCCGGTGCCGCCGGTCGCCGGATGCAGCCCGGCAATGGCGATCGCCCTGCCTGTCTCGACCTTGCAGGCGATCGATTGGTCGTCGATCGAGCCTTTGGCGCGGAGAGTAATCAGCGCGCGCGAGGCGTCGTCGCGATAGGCCACCTTCAGCGGCGCCTGTATGGCCTTCAATGCGATCGCGTCCATTTCGTTTCTCTCCCATAGTTGCCTGGCTTCGCCGCCTAACGGCGATGCCGTCTGCCCAAACGCAAGTCTCCGCTGGCGTAGCGCTTGGCAGGGTTTCGCCCGTATAGCCTGACGATAAGGGGAGCATCCAACGCCTTCACACCGTCTCTCGCAACACATTCGTAAGGCCGCCGGACATATGGCCGACATCGCCATCGTGGAAACCCGCGAACGCGTTCTTGCCGGAATCCTGTTCACCGGGGCTGCCTACCTGCTGTTTTCGATGCAGGACGCCTCAAGCTGACACTATGGTGTCAGGAAGGGGCAGCGTAGGCTGGTGAGATGACGGGATCGCTGGACATGCCATGCACAGTGGAAAGCGCCCGCGAGCGTACCCTCGGCATCATCCTGGTCTCGGCATCGGCGGCCGTCTTCGGCCTCACCGGCGTGCTGACCAAATCGATCCATGCCGACCCGCTGACCATTACCTGCTGGCGCGGCTTCGTCGGCTCGATCCTGATCAGCCTCTATGTCCTATGGCGCCGCCAGCGCTCCGGCGGTCGCGACAGCTTGCGGCTCGGCTGGCGAGGCTGGCTGCTGGCGATCGAGGGCGCGCTCGCGAGCATCGCCTTTATCTCGGCGTTCAAGTTCACCTTTGTCGCCAATGTCGCGATCATTTATGCCACGGCCCCGTTCGTCACCGCGCTGCTGGCCCTCCTGTTGGTCCGCGAGCCGTTCCGGCTGCAGACGCTTGCCGCCGCTGCTGTGTCATTATGCGGTGTGGCAATCATGGTCTGGTCCGGCTTCGGCACCGGCCATTTGTTCGGCGACGGGCTGGCGCTGCTGATGACGATCGGCAGCGCGCTCTACATGATCATGGTGCGCGCCTTCCGCGACACGCCGGTGGTGTGGGCGGGTGCGGTGTCGGCATTCCTTTTGTTCGTGCTCGGCTGGTTCGTCGCCGATCCGCTGGCTGTCTCGGCCAGGGACGCTGTGCTTCTGGCCACCTTCGGCGCCTCGTTCGCGCTGGCTTCGATCCTGTGGACGGAGGGCACCCGGCTTATTCCGGCGGCCGAGTCCGGATTGCTGGGTTCAGCTGAAGTGCCATTCGCGATCCTGTTTGCCTTCCTGTTCCTGGCGGAGATCCCGCCGGCAGCCAGCATGGTCGGTGGCGCCATCGTGCTTTGCGCGGTGTTCGCTCACGCCGGCCGCGACTGGCTGATGGCCAGGCAGCGCGCAGCGGATGCATGACCAATCCTCGCCGCGTCCGAGCGCGAGTTGGTGGTCCGATCACGAGAAATCCGGTCCTGAAAATTAATTTGAAAAGTCATGGAACCATCATAGGGCTCAGGCATTATGGCTGCGACGGGCCACCCCAAGTCCCCCCAAACCCCTCGGCCCGTCCTACTCAGAAGCCGACCGCAAGGTCGGCTTTTTCTTTGCTGGCTCAATTGGCCAAGGCCAGGTTGCCGCTGAACAACGCTGCCAGATCCTGCGCCGGCCGGTCGGCATCCTCACGCAAGCGGACGGCGAATTCGGCGACCGGCACCGGCGGCAGATCAAGATCGCGCGGCGCCTCGACGATGCCGGAATGAGCGAAGCGCGCCGTCCTCAACGTCAAGGCGATGCCGGCGTGCACCGCCGTGCGCAGGCCGGCAAGGCTGGCACTGCCGGCAGCAATGCGGTAGCGACGGCCGGCCGCATCGAGTGCACTGGTCGCCGCTTCGCGAAACCCGCAATGGGGATCGAGCAACGCCAAGGGCAGTTCGTCGTGGCGGGTGGCCAGCCCGTTCTGTGAGCAAAGCCAGATCATTGGTTCCTTGAGCACACCGACTTCGTCCCGTGTCGGCACCTGCCGCATGGCAATGGCCAGATCAAGGGTGCCGGCCTGCAAAGCCTGCGCCAGTTCGGCGGAACGGCCGACGCGCAGTTCGATCCTGACGCGCGGATGGCTGACAGCAAAAGCCCTGAGAAGCTGCGGCAAGCCGCTGTCGGCGAAATCCTGCGTGGTGCCGATGGCGACGCGCCCGTCGGCGTGCGCGCCTTTGAGGGCCAGCCACGCCTCGCGGTGCGCGGCAAGGATGCGACGCGCGTGAACGATCAGATCCTCGCCTGCCGGCGTCAGGCCGCGCCCTCGCCCCTGCGGCACCAGCAGCGGTTCGCCGACAACATCCTCCAGCCGCTGCATCTGCGCGGTCACTGCGGACGGCGAGCGACCGACGATCGACGCGGCCCGCGCCAGGGAACCGCCATCGACGAAAGCGAGGAAAGTCTTGAGGAGATCGGGATCGAACAACTGCATAATTCGATGCTATCAAAGTGTTTATCAAAAACAATTCTATTTTTTTGATCAAAGGACGATGGCATGATTTTCTCGACGGCGAAGAGGCGCCGCTTGAAACCGAGGAGAAGAAACATGCCGATCATCAATGTCAGCGTTACCGGCAAGCCCGATGCCGCTTTGTCCGCCGCCATTGCCAGGGAAGTGACCGAACTGACAGCCACGCATCTGCGCAAGGACGCGACGATCACAGCTGTTGCCATTTCCTATCACGACCCCGAGCACTGGTTCGCCGGCGGCAAGTCGCTGGCCGAGCATGGCACCAACACGGCCTGGCTCGACATCAAGGTTGTCGACGGTACCAACACCAAGCTCGAACTGGAGGCGTATCTGCAGGCAATTTTCGCGGCATTCGGCCGGCTGCTGGGTAAGGTGCATGGGGAAAGCTACGCCCTCGTGCATGAAGTGCCTGCGGCCGCCTATGGCTTTGGCGGCAAGACGCAGGAATTCCGCTTCATCAGCGGAAGGATGAAAGCGGCGTAGCTGCGATAAGCAGCCGAGCCGAATCAAACATAGGCGAATCAAACATAGGAGAGAAGGAAAAATGGAGCCGCATTGACGTTGATCCAACTTCGGCTAGGTTCTCACCCGAAGCGGCCGGTGAAGAGCCGCGACGTGAGATCGTTGGGAGATGCGGCGATGATCCTGACACTGGCGCTGCTTGCGGGTCTTGTCGCGGCCTGGCTGCTGATCGGCGTGGTGGAGAAGTTCCGCCTCGGCCTGCGTTTGAGCCAGGCGCTGCTCTACGTGCCGTTCAAGCTCGCCTACCGGATCAGCGACGAGCGCATCAAGATTGCGCGCAGGTCGGTGGCCCCGGTCATCTATGTCATCTGGCATCAGTCACGCATCGAGCCGGCGCTGATGCTGTCGCTGCTGCCGGAAGACACGCTGCACATCCTCGACCAGGCTTCGGCCAGATCGCCGTGGCTGGAGCCGTGGCGCGAGCTCGGCCGCACCATCGCCTTCAACGCCGAGCATGTCTTCGTCAGCCGCAGATTGGTGCGGGTGCTGAAGGGCAAGGGCCGGCTCGCCGTTTACCTGCCGGATGCGGTCGAGCCAGACGTCAAGTCGTTTCGGTTGTTTCGCGCCATCACCCGTATCGCCATGCAGGCCGACGCCCGTATCGTGCCGATCTTCGTTGCCGGCGCACGCAGCCTGCCGGCCTCGCTGACGCCGGCGGACAAGGCGCCGCGCCATTGGTTTCCGCAGCTGTCGATCAGCGCGCTGGAGCCGATGACCATCGCCGAGCTGGTGGCGCGGAACCCAGATCAGGCCTCCAACACCAATGCGCTGTTTGATCGCTTCGCCGAGGCCAGGCTTTTCGGCAGTGATCTCGACCGAGGGCTGTTCCTCGCCATGCGCGATGCGGCCGACCGTGTTGGCGCTTCGCACCCAATAATCGAGGACGTCATTGGCGGTGCCCTGAGCTACCGGAAAGTGTTCATCGGCGCCAGGGTTTTGGGCCGACGGTTCGAGGCAATAACGGCGCCGGGCGAAGCGGTTGGGCTGCTCCTGCCCAACGCCAATGGCGTCGTGCTGTCGTTCGTCGGACTTTTGTCGGCTGCGCGGGTGGCAGCAATGATCAACTATACCGCCGGCCCGGCCAGCGTCACCGCCGCCATCCGCACGGCGATGATCCGCACCGTGGTCTCCTCACGCGCCTTTGTCGAAAAGGCCAACCTCGCCGACATCGTCGAGGCGGTGGAAAAGGGCGGGGCGAAACTGCTGTGGCTGGAGGATGTCCGCGCAAGCGTGACCGTGCTGGACAAGGCCGCAGCCGCCTTGCTGTGGCGCCGGCCGTTGCAGCGCCAGGATGCGGCCAAGCCGGCGGTGATCCTGTTCACCTCCGGCTCGGAAGGCACGCCCAAGGCCGTGGTGCTGTCGCACCGGAATCTTCTTGCCAATGCGATGCAGGCGGAAGCCCGCATCACCATCTCGCCGGCCGATATCTTGCTCAACGTGCTGCCGGTGTTCCACTCGTTCGGGCTGACCGGCGGCACCATCCTGCCGCTGGTCACCGGAGTAAAGCTGTTCCTCTACCCGTCACCGCTGCACTACAAACTTATTCCGGAGGTGGCGCGCAAGGTCCGGCCGACGGTGATGTTCGGCACCGACACGTTCCTCGCCAACTATGCCCGCACCGCCAAGGACGGCGATTTTTCCAGCCTGCGCTTCGTCGTGGCCGGTGCCGAGGCGGTAAAGCCGGAGACGCGCCGAGTTTACCGCGAGCGCTTCCAGGCCGAGATCATCGAAGGTTTTGGCTTGACCGAGGCCGCACCAGTGGTTGCCGTCAACACCGCCATCCACGGCCGCGACGGAACGGTCGGGCGGCTGCTGCCGGCCATGCGCATGAAACTCGAACCGGTCGAAGGCATCAGCGACGCCGGCCGGCTGTGGCTCGACGGGCCGAACCTGATGATGGGCTACATGACCGGCGACCGGCCGGGCGAGTTGCAGCCGCTCGAAGGCTGGCACGACACCGGCGATATCGTTTCGGTCGATCGCGAAGGCTTCATCACCATTCGCGGCCGCGCCAAGCGCTTCGCCAAGATAGCCGGCGAGATGGTATCGCTTGGCGCGGTCGAGATGCTGGTGCAGTCGCTGTGGCCGGAAGAGCACCACGCCGTGGTGGCAGTGCCGGACAAGCGGCGCGGCGAGCGCCTCGTTCTGGTCACCACGGCCGACAATGCCGATCCCGACGAATTGCGGGAATTCGGCAAAAAAGCCGGGGCGGCCGAACTGATGGTGCCGAACGACATCGTCAAGGTCGAGGAGATCCCGGTACTGGGCTCCGGCAAGACCGACTATGTCTCGACTAGAAAGCTGGCGCTCGAGAGGCTGGGACTGAGCGCAGCCGCCTGAGGCTTGCTGTCGAAAACTCTAAAGCGCGTCGCGTTCGACCGGCCTTGTGCGACGCGCTTTAGATTCTTGTTTTTATGCATGTCGTTATCGCAAAACCGCTGCACACTTTTGCGCGAATGCATTAGAAGACCACCACCGACAACAGCAGAATGGCGCCGACGGCCATCATCAGAAGGCCCGGCCAGTTCTGCGACAGGCCGAGAAAACGGAGCCCGCGCCGCCGCGGCTCCAGGGTCGGACCTGGTGTTGCGAGATAAGGCGTCGGACTGTCCGGCGCGGTGGAGACAGCGGCCGGTTCACTAAGCCGCCCGCGCATGATGGCTGCTACCGCCATATAGACGAGGCCGGCGACAGTCAGTAACACGCCGATGAGGATGACAGCCATTTCTCCTCGTTTCCGATGGTTCTGCGCCCGATGCGGCAGCTTGCGCGACGTAGATGACATACCACGAGCAGCCGGTCAGACGGACCTACCAAACACAAACGGTCTAGCCGCCCAGCAAGTTCCGAAAACGGGGCTTTTGAGGTGCATTCCACAGCGCCGCGCGCTGTGTGAGCCGGTCCTGAGTCTAAACGGACGACCCTTTTCGGAATCATGCACTGCCAGGCGCGACGCGAACTGGCACCAAATCTGTCAGCCAATATCCGAGGACGGCACCTTCTCGCCTTCGCGCTTGGCGCGTCTCGAATAGGCGCGCACACTGAACGGCAAGAAGACCAGATAGCCGGCAACCGAGGCCGTCAGCGTATACCAGGGATAGGTCATCAAAAGCAGGACGTAGAGGACGACTGCGAGGATGATCGGCAGCACCCTGTCGCCCGGTATCCTGACGCTCTTGCCGGAATAGACGGGCAGTCTGCTGACCAGCAGGAACGCCACCAATATTGTAAAGCCGGTGGCAATGAAGGCTGCCAGGCGGCTGGGTTCAAGCCCAAGCCTTAGGAAGAACAGATAGAGCGGCAGCATCACCAGCACCGCACCCGCCGGCGCCGGCACGCCGACGAAATATTCGGTCTGCCACTGCGGACGGTCGAGCTCTTCGTCGAGCACGTTGAAACGGGCAAGCCTCATCCCACAGGCGATTGTGAACAGCAGCGCGGCGATCCAGCCCGGCGAACCTGCCCTGTCGAGCAGAAAGGCATAGAGCACCAGCGCCGGTGCCACGCCGAAATTGACGATATCGGCCAGCGAATCCATCTGGGCGCCGAATTTGGAAGTCGCCTTCAGCATTCGCGCCAGACGGCCGTCGATACCGTCGAGGAAGGCCGCGAGCAGCACCATCACCACCGCTGGCTCGAAGCGGCCCTCGAAGCCGAAGCGAATACCGGACAGGCCGGCGCAGATGGCGAGCACCGTGACCAGATTGGGCAGCACCATGCGCATCGGGATTTCGCGAATGCGCGGGCCACCGCCGCCATGCGCCTCGAATTTCTTGAACGGCGGGGCCACCGGTCAGGAGATCCGCACGAGCGGCGTTGCGGCAACGCCGCCGAATTCCGCCAGCACCGTCTCACCGCCAACCGCGGTCTGGCCGACGGCGACACGCGGCGTCGCGGTCGAGGGCAGGAATACATCGACGCGCGAGCCAAAGCGGATCAGCCCGAAGCGCTCGCCGGTGCCGATGGCGCCGCCGGGCTCGGCCCAGCAGACGATGCGCCGCGCCACCAGGCCGGCAATCTGTACCGCGGCGACCGTTCCATTGGGGCTTTCGATGACCAGCCCGTTGCGCTCGTTCTCGGTGCTTGCCTTGTCGAGTTCGGCGTTGAGGAATTTTCCTGGCCGATGCTCGATCCTGGAAATGCGGCCGCGCACCGGGGAGCGGTTCACGTGGCAGGAAAAGACGTTCATGAACACCGAGATGCGGGTCATTTCACCGCCGCCGAGGCCAAGCTCGCGCGGCGGCACGGCCGGGCCAACCGCCGAGACGATGCCGTCGGCCGGGCTGACAACCAGCCGGTCATCGATCGGCGTGACACGCTCGGGATCGCGGAAGAAATAGGCGCACCAGGCCGTCAGGATGAGACCGATCCAGAACAGGGTCGAGGAGAAGTAGCCAAGAAAGAGCGTCGCCGCGCCGAACGCAGCGATAAAGGGATAACCCTCGCGATGGATCGGAACGAACGCATTCTTGATCGTGTCAACGAGGCTCATGGGATGAGGGCAACCTTGGTTCCAAGTCCGGCCTCAATAGCGGAAACACCCCGCGGTCGCAACGCGACAATGAGAGCGCTCGGGGGGTGGCGGTCGCCGCCGTTTCGGGATGCCGTTAGCAGCATCCGGACTGCCGAAGTGATCAACCGGAAATGTTCATTGCGATTGTCGGAACGCAGCACTCTCGCCCGTCCTTGGCAAGACAGCGCCTCTCATCGGCCTTTCGGCCATGACGATTTGCGCAAAAACCCGGAGGTTCTCGGCCCATGCAGAAATCAGTAGCCAGGCAAGTGCAAGTGGTGATGAACGGCTTGGCCTTCGGCGAGTCACCGCGCTGGCACGACGGCCGGCTGTGGTTCTGCAACTGGGGCACAGGCCAGATCATCGCCG
Organism: Mesorhizobium sp. M1365; assembly: GCF_040317865.1. NCBI lineage: Bacteria > Pseudomonadati > Pseudomonadota > Alphaproteobacteria > Hyphomicrobiales > Phyllobacteriaceae > Mesorhizobium > Mesorhizobium sp. M1365. Next base: position 53,446 of record NZ_JAMYLG010000028.1, on the reverse strand, counting down.
TTGACGCCCTAGGCAACAGCGAGATCGCGCTCACCGTGCCGGCCACCCTGCCCTATTCCATTGACTGGCTGCCGGACGGGCGCCTGCTTGTCGTGTCCGGCCGCGAAGGGCTGATCCTCAGGCAGGAGGCAGACGGGACATTGGTCACCCATGCCGATCTGAGACAACTATCAAAGAGCCCGTGGAACGAGATCGTCGTCGATGGACGCGGCAACATCTATGTCAATGGTGGTGGGCCCGCTCCGGGTCCCGGCCAGCATTTCGGCCCCGGCGCCATCGTGCTGGTCGCGCCTGACGGCTCGGTTCAGCAGGTGGCTGAGAACCTCGCCTTCGCCAATGGCATGGCGGTGACGCCTGACAACAAGACGCTTATCGTTGCCGAGTCCCACGCCAACCGGCTGACCGCCTTCGACATCGCTGCCGATGGTGGCCTTTCCAACCGCAGGATCTGGGCCAATCTCGGCAACGGTTTTCCCGACGGCATCTGCCTCGATGCCGAAGGTGCGGCCTGGTATGCCGACGTTCCGAACCGGCATTGCGTGCGGGTGCGCGAGGGCGGCGCGATGCTCGAAAGTGTCGATGTCGACCGCGGCTGCTTTGCCTGCATGCTCGGCGGCAGCGAGGGAAAAAAGCTGTTCATCGTCGCCGCCGAATGGCGCGGCTTCGAACATATGATCAGCGATGCCCGTACCGGCCAAGTGCTCAGCGTCGACGCTACTGCGCCGGGCGCCGGCTGGCCGTAGAGAGCTTACATCCCGGGAATCCGCTGATAGTTGGCAATATCGGCCTTGACGCCAAGTCGCGCGATGGTCTCCTGAGGCTTGAAGCCGCTGCGCTCATGCGCGGCCTTGATGATCGGCACGACCTTGTCGACCGCGGCCTGCCCTTCCCATTCGACAATGGTCACGAGGTTGAACTCGCCCGGCCCCGAGAATTGCTCAAGCAGGAAATCCTGGACGAACCCTTGCTGCTGGCGCAGCAAATCATGCGTCATCCGGACCTTGGCAAGAATCTCCTCGCGGGCGTTGGCCGGAACGACAAACTTGTCCACCCGGAATACACTGCCGCCACTAACTGCCTGATTTATCCCATTCATATCGATTGTCTCCGTTTTTGAACGACGCATTTTGCTGCGATCCAAAACGGCCTACGATCTCAACTTAAGTTGAGGTCAAGCACGAATTTTCAGCCCACCTCCGAGGTGCGGCGGCGGACGACGACGCCGAACTCGTCGCTTTCGCGGGCAATGCGCAGCCGCTCCTCGGCCTCGCTTGCCTCGCGCTGGCGGTCCCACATCGATGCATAAAGGCCGCGCTTGGCTATCAAGGCGACATGGGTGCCGCGCTCGGCGATCTGGCCATCCTGCAGGACGATGATCTCGTCGGCCGAAATCACTGTGGACAGCCGATGGGCGATGACGAGGGTGGTGCGGCCCTGGCTGACCAGGTCGAGTGCCGCCTGGATCTCCTGCTCGGTGTGGCTGTCCAGCGCCGAGGTCGCCTCGTCGAGCATCAGGATCGGCGGCGCCTTCAAAATGGTGCGGGCAATCGCCACCCGCTGCTTCTCGCCGCCGGACAGTTTTAATCCGCGCTCGCCGACCATTGAGCGATAGCCGTCGGGCAGCCGCTCGATGAACGGTCCGATCTGGGCCAGTTCTGCCGCCTTGCGCACATCCTCCTCGCTGGCGCCGACGCGGCCGTAGCGGATGTTGTAGGCGATGGTGTCGTTAAACAGCACCGTGTCCTGCGGCACCATGCCGATGGCAGCGCGCAAGCTCTCCTGCGTCACGTCGCGAATGTCCTGGCCGTCGATCAGAATCTTGCCGCGCTGGATGTCGTAGAAGCGAAACAAAAGCCGCGAAATGGTCGACTTGCCGGCTCCGGAGGGTCCGACGATGGCCACCGTCTTGCCGGCTGGCACCTCGAAGCTGATGCCCTTCAGGATCTTGCGGTTGGGGTCGTAGGAAAAATGTACGTCGCGGAACTCGACCCTGCCGGCATCGACGACCAGCGGCTTGGCGCCCGGCCGATCGACGATCTCACGCTTGACGTCGAGCAGATCGAACATGTTTTCGATGTCGGTCAGGCCCTGGCGAATTTCGCGGTAGATCATGCCGATGAAATTCAGCGGCACCGAAAGCTGCATGAGCATGGCGTTGACGAAGACGAAATCGCCGACGCTCTGTGTGCCCGCCTTCACCTCGAGCGCCGACATCACCATGACGACGGTCATGCCGATACCGAAGATCACACCTTGGCCGAAGTTCAGCCAGCCAAGCGAGGTCCAGGTCCTGGTCGCCGCCAACTCGTAGCGCGCCGTGGACCGGTCGAACCGCTCGGCCTCCATGGTTTCGTTATTGAAATATTTGACTGTTTCGTAGTTGAGCAGCGAGTCGATCGCCTTCGTGCTGGCTTCATTGTCGCTTTCGTTCATCTCACGGCGGATCGAAATACGCCAATCGCTCGCCCTGACGGTGAACCAGACATAGAGCCAGACCGTGACCGCGATCACCAAGACGTATAGCCAGCCATAGGTGACGGCGAAGATGCCGGCGGTGAGCGCGAATTCGACGATTGTCGGCGCCGTCGCCAGCATGGTGAAGCGGACTATCGTCTCGATGCCCTTGGTGCCGCGCTCAATGACGCGCGACAGTCCGCCGGTGCGCCGTTCGAGGTGGAAGCGCAGCGACAGTTCGTGCATGTGCACGAAGGTGCGGAAGGCGAGCCGGCGGACCGCATGCTGGCCGACCCGTGCAAACAGGGCATCGCGTAACTGGTTGAAGCCGAGCTGCACCAGCCGCACCGCATTGTAGGCGACGACCAGCATGACCGGCGCCAGCAGCAGGGCCGGCAGCGGCGGCGGCGATTTGCTATCGCCGGCCAGTGCGTCGGTCGCCCATTTGAAGAAATAGGGTCCGGCCACCAGGGTCAGCTTGGCGACCACCAGCAGTACGGTGGCCCATACCACTCGGGCCCTCAGGTCGGCGCGGTCGGCCGGCCACATATAGGGCCAGAGATTGCGCAACGTTCTGAAGGTCGAGCCGGAATCTGCGGAAACGGTTTTCTCGGCCATTCTTGTTTACCTTATGATTTTAGCGGCCGGAGCAGCAGGAATCGACCAGCGCGGCCAGCGATGCCGAAACATCGGCGAGCGCGGCGCGGTCGAGCTCATAGCGGGAGCGCTGGCGGTCAGGCTCGAAGCGGATCAGCCCGGCCTCGACCAGGATCTTCAAATGCTGGGAAACGGTGGACTGCGCCAGGTCGAGATGCTCGACGACCTCGCGACAGCAGCAGGAACGGCTTGCGGAAAGGTGTTTGAGAATTTCGATCCGCGCTGGATGCGAAAGGGCCGCGAGCCGGACAGCGACAGCGCGGCTATCCGGCATGCAGTTGGCCGGCGTGCAGTTGGCCGGCGGGCGTTCATCTGCCGCGCGGCTTCGGTCCGTTACGAGGGGGGATTCGGTCATCGTCCATCGGCGATAAACGATGACTGGCCCTGCCGCAAGCTATCCTGATGGGCAGAACGGCTATTCGGCCTTGACTGGCGCCGTCGTCATCTGGTCGCCCATTGCCTTGAGATCGGCGGGCTCGCCTTCCTTCGATTTCTCCGGCACCTTGAACACCTGCCCCGGCCAGATTCGGTTCGGATTGCTGATCTGGTCCTGGTTGGCGAGATAGATGGTCGAGTAGCGCATGCCCTGGCCATAGACCCGCCGCGAAATCCGCCACAGCGTGTCATGGCGGCGGATGATGACTGCGCCATCGGCATGTTCGAGCTTTGGCGCCACGGTCTCGGGCGTTTCGCCCGGAGGCGTTGCGACAGCCATTTCGGCCGGGGCCTCGGTTGTAGGAGCGGGGGCAGTTGCGGGCGTTTCGGCGGCCGTTGCCGGTGCGCCTTCGGTCGCCGGAGCATTCGGCTCGGCTGGTTTTATCCCGGCAGGCTTCTGCTCGGCCGGCGCCACGGCCGCAACCGCCTCACCAGGCTCGCGCTCGAACGGCACAGCCGCACGGGCCACCACCGTCACGCCGTCGGCGTCGAGCGCATCGACGTGGATGGTGTAGGTGCCGACCGGGATGTCGCGTGTCGCTTCGACCAGGAAGTGGCGGTCGGGCGAGGTCTTCGCGTCACCGAGCAGGATATCGTTGGCATACGCACGCACCTTGCGGCCGGGATCGGCGACGCCGGCAACGAAAATCTTGTTGCCGTCGATTTCGACAGCTTCGACGACGATCTTCCGCTCCGCCGCGGAAGTAGCGGGCGCTGCCGGTGTGGCGGGCGCTGCCGGAGCCGGCGCGGCTTCAACAGCGGCCGGCGCGGCAGGAGCAGACGCTGCTGGAACGTCAGCCGCCGGGGCGGCTGGCGCCGGCGCTGCGGCAGCCGGCAATTCGGTGCCCGTGGCGGGTGGCTGAACGGCCGCCTGTTCGCCGACAGGCGGCGAGGCGTCAGATTTCGCCTGAGGGGCCGGAACAGTGAGCAGTTCGGACGGCTTGCCCGGCTCCTCGACCATTGCCAGCACCTGGCCGGTGGAATTCTGGGGGATCGAAACGACCGCGGTCTGCGCCGAGGCGGTCACGACATTGCCAGCCGTCGAGCGCAGCGTGATCGTGTAGTCGCCGGGCTTCAGCGGATCGTCGAGAATAATGGCAAAGGCGCCGTCGGGACCGGCGACCGTCGAGCCGAGCACAGCCGAACCGTTGAGAATCTCGACCTTGGCGTTGGGCGCCGCATTGCCGGCGACGACGATCGAGCCGTTGCTTTCGACGCGCACGATGTCGAAGGTCGGCACGATTGCACCTGCTGTGGCCGGCGCGGCGGGCGCTGCCGCATCGGTGGACGCGGCAGACGCAGGCGGCAGCCGGTCCTCGGTCGCCGGAGCGGCCGGTTTCGAAGCCGGCGGCGTCAGCGCCGCGACCTCCGCAGGCCGGGTAGAATTGAGATACGGGTCGAGTGCGCCCGATACATAGGCGGTTCCCGCTGCTGCGACAGAGCCGCCAGCCGCGAACAAAAACGCCTTCAATGGATTAATTGCCATGTTTCCCTGCCCCTTAGCCACCTAATTTCGGTCTAGCCTGTTTTGCCAAAGCCGACAAGAAAAAGCCCGCCCCGGGGCTTGACCATGCCTATAGTCCCTATCACCAATCATAACATGAACACGATTCGATCTGTCTGCGTCTATTGCGGCTCGTCCCCGGGCCGAGATGAGACCTATATCAAGGCCGGACACCTGCTTGGCCGCTCGATCGGCAAGTCTGGCCTGCGTCTGATTTATGGCGGCGGCACTAAAGGGATCATGGGTGCCGTCGCTGAAGGGGCATTAAAGGCCGGTGGCAAGGTAACCGGCATAATTCCACGCTTTCTGATCAACCGGGAGGCGACCGAAACCGCGCTTAACCGGCTCGACGAGCTCGTCATCACCGACAACATGCACGAGCGCAAGCACAGGATGTTTGAGAAATCCGACGCCTTTGTGGCGTTGCCCGGCGGCATCGGCACGGTCGAGGAGATCGTCGAGATCATGACTTGGGCGCAGCTCGGCCATCACCGCAAGCCGATCGTCTTCGGCAACGTCGGAGGGTTCTGGGATCCGATGCTGGCGTTGCTCGACCACATGGCAACGGAGGGCTTCATCCACACGGCGCAACGGGTCAAGCCGCTGGTGGTCGAGGATCCGGAAGCAATCGTCGCCGCTATCATGGTGGCGGGATCCTCCGTCGATGCACCGACGGAGGGTGTGCAGTCGGTGATTGATAAGATGTAGAGTGAATGGTGAATGGTGAATGGTGAATGGTGAAGTAGAAGACTTTCCAAACCGGCGCCTGTCCATTCACTATTCACTATTCACTCCTTGCCTACTGCCTTCCTCAAGTCTCCGATGACCGCACGCTTGTCCTGACGCCGCCAGGCGAGATGGATCGAGACGGTGCGTTCAAACCACGGCAGATCGCGAAACACGGTCTGAGGCGGCGCGGCACTCCGCAGGCTGGCCTGCACCGTCGCCAGCCCAAGCCCGGCGCTGACCAGGCCCAACGACGTCAACGGATCGGTCGTCTCATAGGCAATGTCGGGCAGGAAGCCCGCCTTCGCGCAGGCGGCGAGAAATTGGCTGCGGTTGGTGTCGTCAGGCTGGCGCACCACCGTGATCCAGGTGCGTCCGTCCAGTTGCTGCGGCAGTATCTCCGCGATTTCTGCCAATGGATCGCCTTCCGGCATCGCCAGAACCAGCGGCTCGCGCATAATGAGCATGGCGGCGATGTCGGGATCGTCGGCAGGAGGAGGCGTGTAGACGAGGCCCAGATCGAGCGATCGTTCGCGCAGCGCTTCGATCTGGGCGGCGGAACGCTGACCCTTCAGTTGAAGATGAAATTCGGGCCGGTCGCGGCGAAACTGGCGCAGCATCCGAGCGACAAGCCCGGCATGGACCGCACCTTCCACATAACCGATGGCGAGACGGCCGACCGTACCGCTGGCGAGATTGCGGCCGAGCTCCTCCAGCCGTCTTGCATGGGCCAGCAGCGCACGCGCCTCGGCAAGAAAAGCGCGGCCCTCGGCATTGAGATGAACACGCTGCCTCGCCCTCTCGAACAGTGCGACGCCCAGCTGCTCCTCCAGCTGAATGATCTGACGGCTGAGCGGCGACTGCGAGATGTGCAGCAATTCGGCGGCACGCCCGACGTTGCCGGTTTCGGCCACCGTGATGAAATAGCGAAGCTGGCGCAGGTCGAACATTGTTGCTTCGATGCTCAAGTCCCGTGAGGTCTCAAATTTAGCCTAATCAGTCTTGGACTGTCTGGCCAGCAGAAGCGAATATTTCCGCCATTCCAACGGCCAACATCAGGAGATTCCGATGCAGTTCTTTGCCCTTCTTGCGCGCAACACCGAAAAGTTCACCGACGCCGATTTCGCGCCGCTGCTGCCTGGCGAGGCCGAGCAGCGCCGCACGCTCTATGCCGAAGGCGCCGTGCGTCAGGTGTGGAATCGGGGCGACATTCCCGGCAGCGGCATGATGTTCGAAGCCGGCAGCGATGCCGACGTGCGCCACCATCTTGCAACTTTGCCGCTGGTCAAGGCCGGCATGATGGATATTGCCGCCGTCGTGCCGCTGCAGCCATATCCCGGCTTCGGGCCGAAGCGCTGAGCGCTCGTGAAAGACGCGGCTGCCGGCATTAAGACCGGCCAGCCGCCTTTCTTCGTTACGCGGCTCGAGCTGATGCGGAAACGGTCTTGCGCGCCGAAGAAAACATCGACCAGGAGTACATCGCCAGTGCCGCCCAGATCAGCCCGAAGGCTATGGCCTGAACACTGCCGAAAGGTTCGCCGAAAATCAGCACCGCGATCAAAAAGACGATCGTCGGCGCGATATATTGCATGATGCCGATGGTGGAGAGGCGCAGCAGCCTGGCGCCGAACGCAAACAACAGCAGAGGCACGGCGGTGACCGGACCGCAGCCGATCAGCAAGGCGGTGTCGTTCAGCGAGCTCGAGACGAAATGATCCTGTCCTGTGGCGATCAGGAAGATGATGTAGCCGAGTGCCGGCACCGACAGCAGCAGCACTTCAAGCAGGAAGCCCTGGCTCGGGCCGATTGGCAGCGTCTTGCGGAAGAAGCCATAGGCGGCAAAGGAAAAGGCTAGCACCAGCGACACCCAGGGCAGTTTGCCAGCGTCGATGGTCAGCACCGCGACCGCGATTGCCGCCAGCACCACCGCCGCGATCTGCAGACGGTCGAGCCGCTCGCCGAGGAGCAGCGCGCCGACAACGACGCTGACCAGCGGGTTGATGTAATAGCCGAGCGCGGTCTCGATGGTGCGTTCGACCGCGATCGCCCAGACATAGATGCCCCAGTTGACCGAGATCAGCGCCGCCGTCAGCACCGCCATCGAAATGATGCGCGGCGAACGAACTGCCGCTTTGAAATCGGCAGTGCGACCGGCCCAGACCAGGACAGCGGCCGCGATCGGCACCGACCAGACGATGCGGTGGGCGATAACTTCGGCCAGCGGCAGATGCGCGACAGCCTTCATGTAGAAGGGCAGCAGCCCCCAAAGCAGGTAGGCGCCGAGCGCCAGCAGGAAGCCGCGACGAGCTTTGGTGTCGGCCTCGATGTGAAGTGCTTGGGTAGTCATGGCCCAAGGCTATGCGCCAGCGGCTTGCCCAAAACCATCGCAAATTGCTGATGGATCAATGGAGTCTTGCTGATGGTTCAACACGACCGCTAAACGTCGAACAATTGCCGCTGTCTGCGAGAGTGATTGCAGGCCCGGCACGACACGGTCTCAAGGCGGAGCAGGCTTCTCCTTGAGTTCGAAAAAGACGTTGTCGGGCGAACCTTCATCGTGCCGAAAGCCCGTCAGTTCCGCCGCAAGATCGAGGGGAAGGTCAAAAACAAGATCGACCTCTGTACCTTTGCTATCTTCTTCATCCTGCTTTGAAAAACACTGTTGCTTCAGCGCTTCGAAAGACGCAGGGAGATCACCCGTGACATGCAAGTCCCGCACGGTCTTGTCGCCGCTGTGCCAGACTTTCCAGATGTTCCTTCCGTCGCGCCAGAGCTCGGCGCGCGCGAACATTACATGCTCTTCTATGTGCGCGATCACGATTTCCCGCTCTTGCGAAATCGCGGCCAGATATTGCTGAGGCGGGTTCGGAAAGCTGCAGGGATCGAGGATGATGATCGCCCAGTTCTTTTCGCTGGCATAGGCGTTCACAGGCGCTTCGAAAATCTCCGATGGATCGCCAATCTCGCGTCCGAACAACGCCGCAGCTTCCTTTATCCCGTAACCGCGAAAGCCCAGCCAACTTATCGAAAAGCCCATTTCTTACTCCGCCGCCGCCAAGCCCGCCATGTCGCGGTTCTTCATCAGCTTATAGACGATCGAATCCATCAGCGCCTGGAAGGAAGCATCGATGATGTTTTCGGAGACGCCGACCGTCCACCAGCGCGCACCGGTGCCGTCATGCGATTCAATCAGCACGCGGGTGATCGCCTCGGTGCCGCCGTTGAGGATACGCACCTTGAAGTCGGCCAGTTCGAGATCGGCGATCTCGCTCTGGAATTTGCCGAGATCCTTGCGCAGCGCAATGTCGAGCGCGTTGACCGGGCCGTGGCCTTCGGCCACCGACATCTTCTCCTCGCCCTCCACCAGCACTTTCACGATCGCCTCCGAGACCGTCTTCAGCTGGCCGTTGGCGTCGAACCGGCGCTCGACCATGCAGCGGAAAGAAGTGACGCGGAAGAATTCCGGCAGGCCGTGCAGCATCTTGCGCGCCAAAAGCTCAAAGCTGGCGTCGGCACCTTCGTAGGCATAGCCCTCGGCCTCGCGCTCCTTGACCACGGCGATCAGCGCGTCGAGGCGATGGTCGTCCCGGGGCATGTCGATGCCACGCCGTTTCAGCTCAGCCAGGAAATTGGCCTTGCCGCCCTGGTCCGAAACCATGACGCGGCGGCGGTTGCCGACGGTCTCTGGCGGCACATGCTCGTAGGTCGCCGGCTCCTTTGCCAGCGCCGAGGCATGGATGCCGGCCTTGGTAGCAAAAGCGGAGGCGCCGACATAGGGCGCCTGCGCTTCGGGCGCACGGTTCAGCAACTCGTCGAAGGCGCGGGACAGGCGCGATATACCGGTCAACGCCTCTGCCGAAATGCCTGTAGCAAAGCGGCCCGAAAAGGCCGGCTTTAACGCCAATGTCGGCACGATCGAGATCAGGTTGGCGTTGCCGCAGCGCTCGCCGATGCCATTCAGCGTGCCCTGGATCTGGCGGACGCCGGCATCCACGGCGGCAAGCGAATTCGCCACCGCCTGGCCGGTGTCATCATGGGCGTGGATGCCGAGATGGTCGCCCGGTATGCCAGCGGCGATCACCTTTTCGACGATGGCGCGCACCTCGGAGGGCTGCGTGCCGCCATTGGTGTCGCACAGCACCACCCAGCGCGCGCCGGCATCGTAGGCCGTCCTGGCGCAGGCCAGCGCATAATCGGGGTTGGCCTTGAAGCCGTCGAAGAAATGCTCGCAGTCGACCATCGCCTCCTTGCCAGCAGTGAGCGCCGCCTCGACCGAGGCCTTGATCGCCTCGAGGTTCTCCTCATTGGTGCAGCCGAGCGCGACGCGGACATGGTAGTCCCAACTCTTGGCGACGAAGCAGATGGCGTCCGACTTCGACTGGACCAGCGCGGCAAGCCCAGGATCGTTCGAGATCGACACTCCTGCCCGTTTGGTCATGCCAAAGGCAACGAACTTGGCATCGGCCGTGCGACGCTCGGCAAAGAAGGCGGTGTCGGTTGGATTGGCGCCGGGGTAGCCACCCTCGACGTAGTCGATGCCGAACTCGTCGAGCAGCTTGGCGATGGCGATCTTGTCCTCGACGGAGAAGTCGATACCCGGCGTCTGCTGACCATCGCGCAGCGTGGTGTCGAACAGATAAAGGCGCTCGCGAGCCATGGTCATTTCCCGGCAAACATGTCCGTTGCGCGGATCAGCCTGTCGAGGATACCCGGCTCCGAATAAGCGTGGCCGGCGCCTTCGATCAGATGGAAATCCGCTTTCGGCCACGCCTTGTGCAGCGCCCAGGCGTAGCGCGCCGGGCACGGCATGTCGTAGCGGCCGTGAACGATGGTACCCGGGATATCCTTAAGCTTCCATGCATCGCGCAGCAGCTGTCCCTCTTCCAGCCAGCCGGCATGGACGAAATAGTGGTTCTCGATGCGGGCGAAAGCCAGGGCATAATCATCCTGGCCGAAGGGACCGCTGGTTTCCGGTTCCGGCAGCAGCGTGATCGTCTCGCCCTCCCACAGGCTCCAGGCGCGGGCTGCCTCGACCTGCGCCACAGGATCGCTGCCGACCAGCCGTTTGCGGTAGGCGGCCATCATGTCGCCGCGCTCGGCCTCCGGGATCGGCGCCAGAAACCGCTCCCACTTGTCGGGGAACATCTCCGACACGCCGAACTGGTAGTACCATTCGAGTTCGGCGCGGGTCAGCGTGTAGATGCCGCGCACGACCAGTTCGCTGACCCGCTCGGAGTGGGTCTCGGCATAGGCCAGCGCCAGCGTCGAACCCCACGAACCGCCGAACACCAGCCATTTGTCGAAGCCGCACATTTTTCGCAGGCGCTCGATGTCGGCGACCAGGTGCCAGGTGGTGTTGGCTTCAAGCGAGGCATTAGGCGTCGATTTTCCGCAGCCGCGCTGGTCGAACAGGATGACATCGTACAGCTTCGGATCGAACAGCCGCCGGTGCTTTGGCGAAATGGTGCCGCCCGGCCCGCCATGCAGGAAGACAGCCGGCTTGGCCCCTCTGGTGCCGGAGCGCTCCCAATAGACCTGATGGCCATCGCCAACGTCGAGCATGCCGGACTCGAAAGCCTCGATCTCGGGATAGAGGGTACGGAATTCGCTGCTCATAATTTCAGGCCCTGCTGCGGCCAGTTGGCCGTCTCGTGATCGGGATGCTGGAAGGAGATGATGGATTCCTGTCGCGCGTAGAAATCCGGGTCGTCATGGATCGGCGCGTCGAAGATCGTCTCGACCCAAGGCAGCCTGGCGGCGTAGTTAACCTGGATCTGCGGCGCCAGATCGGAACGGTCGTCGAACGCGCCGATAGCGATCTCCAGCGCGCCGGGCTGGCGGTAGGTCAGCGGTGTGCCGCAGCGGGCGCAGAAGCCGCGATCGATGTTGACCGACGACTGAAAGTAACTCGGCTCCTCGCGCACCCATTCGACGCCGTCGCTCGGCACTGTCACCAGCGCGCCGAAAAACGACCCGAACTGTTTCTGGCACATGCGGCAATGACAAATGGACGGGCGGCCGAGCGCCCCGTGGATGCGGAAGCGCACGGCGCCGCACTGGCAGCCGCCGGTACGAACGGTTTCGGTCATGATTTTTCCTCCGGCGGCCATTGTTCGGTGTCGTGGTCGGGATGTTGGTAGGAGACGAGATCGGCGAGATAGGAGGCCGGCGAGACGTCGGCCATCGTTTCCTCACCTGGCAATTCGTGGACGTGATCCACGTACGGGAGCTTGGCTTCGACACCCCATTGGATGGTCGGCGCAATCTCCTCGGGGTGGTCGAATGTGGCGATGGCGAGGGCCACCCCGTCGGGCGCTTCGAAGGTCAGCGGCGTGCCGCATTCGGCACAGAAACCGCGCAAAGCCGCGTTGGACGAGCGGAAGCGTTTGGGCTCACCGCGCGTCCAGTCCAGCCTTGCGCCGCGCACCGAGACCAGCGGCAGGTAGAAATTGCCGCTCGCCTTCTGGCACATACGGCAATGGCATACGGAAGCATCGCCAAGAGCTCCTTCGACGCGGAAGCGCACCGCGCCGCACTGGCAGCCGCCTGTATAGACCGGTCTGTTGTCGAGGCTCATCGCGCACTACTCCGGGGCATGGCAAACCGCCTCGACATTGTTGCCGTCGGGATCGAAAACAAAAGCGCCATAATAGTTCGGATGGTAGTGCGGGCGCAGGCCCGGCCGGCCATTGTCCTTGCCGCCGGCGGCAATCGCCGCGGCGTGAAAGGCATCGACCTCGGCGCGGCTGCGAGCCGTGAACGCGACATGCTGATGATCCTTCGGCTTGTCCTTGCCGGCATGCAGCCAAAACACCGGCCGGTCGCGGCCGTAGCCGCCGACCTTGGCGCCGCCGGTATATTCCTGCGGCACCATGTAGAGCAGCGCGGCGCCGAGCGGCGCCATCGCCTTGTCGTAAAAAGCCTTCGACGCGTCGAAATCCGAAACGGTGATGCCGAGATGATCGATCATCTTTTTACCTCCCAGGTGGTGATGCGTTCGCCGGTGACGGGGTCCTTGCCGTCCTTCAACTGGATGCCTTGCGTCAGCAACTCGTCGCGGATGCGGTCGGCCTCGGCCCAGTTCTTTGCGGCGATCAGCGCGAGGCGTTTGGCGATCGCCTTGGCAATGGCGTCTTCATCCACCTTGGCTGTTGCGATGTCGAAGCCGAGGAACAGAAGCGATGCCTTCAGTGAAGCGGCAGCATCGTTGTCTTCGGCGGCTGCGTTGCCGCTACCTGCGTTGAAATCAACAGCATCACCAGCCAACTGCGTCAGCAACTGGAATGCGGCGTAGGTGGCAAGGTCATCCGACAGCGCTTCGATCACATCCGCCGGCACCGGCTTTGCCGTCGGCGGCGCCAGATCGGCCGCCCGCTTCCATTTGCGCAGCGTATTCTCCGCCTCTTCCAGCTTGCGCACGGAAAAGTCGATCGGCTCGCGATAGTGCGTCATCAGCATCGCCAGCCTGAGCACCTCGCCCGGCCATTTGCGGCCGCCAAAGGTATCCGTCTCCAGCAATTCGGTGATCGAATAGAAATTGCCCAGGCTCTTGGACATCTTCTGGCCCTCGACCTGCAGGAATCCGTTGTGCATCCAAACCTTGGCCATCGTTTCGGTGCCGTGGGCGCAACGCGATTGCGCGATCTCGTTCTCGTGGTGCGGAAAGATCAGGTCGAGACCACCGCCATGGATATCGAACACCTCGCCGAGATAGGCGGCCGACATCGCCGAGCACTCGATGTGCCAGCCCGGCCGACCCCTGCCCCACGGGCTGTCCCAGCCCGGCTCCTCGGGCGAAGACAATTTCCACAGCACGAAATCCTGCGGGTTCTTCTTGTGCTCATCGACGGCGACGCGGGCGCCGGCCTGCTGCTCATCGAGATTGCGCTTCGACAACTGCCCATAATCCGGCATGGAAGCGGTGTCGAACAAGACTTCTCCAGCCGCGACATAGGCATGGCCGCGTTCGATCAAGCGTTGAATCAAGAAGATCATGTCGACCTTGCCGTCGGGCCTGGGCTCGACGAACTCGGTGGCGCGCGGCTCGACCGTCGGTTCCAGGCAACCGAGCGCCGCAACGTCCTTGTGGAACTGACCGGCGGTCTTTTCGGTGACCCGCCTGATCGCTTCGTTCAGCGACAGCTTGCCCGATGCAATTTCGCCGCCGAAATCGCGCAGCGCGCGAGCGTTGATCTTGTCGTCGACGTCCGTAATGTTGCGGACGTAAGTGACGTGCGCTTGCCCGTAGAGATGGCGCAGCAAGCGGAACAGCACGTCGAAGACGATCACCGGCCGCGCATTGCCGATATGGGCGAAGTCATAGACCGTCGGGCCGCAGACATACATGCGCACGTTGCGCGGATCGATCGGGAAGAAATCCTCCTTGCTCCGCGTTAGCGTGTTGTAGAGGCGCAGGCTCTTCGATGCGTCAGACATACGTGCGTTCCCGGTGTGTTACTTTGGCATGACCTTTTGGGATCGTGCCTGGATGGAGTCGGTTACGCCGAGGCGCGAATCGGCTCCAGCCTGCTGGCCGGGGCGTTTGTCCAATCTGGGAGGAGATGAGGCGAAAACGTCCAGGACCAGCGCGAGGCTAGCCAATAATGCAAATGCCACAAATGGCGAAAGACGTTCTCATGGCCGGCTTTATCGCCTTGCCCGGTGTTGCCGTCAAGTCGCTACCTTCGCCAAAAATATCGTTGGCTCACAGGAATTGAGCCACTGAAACATTTTATTAAACAGGTCGGCACTGTGATGAAACATTCGCCGGCTAGATCAGCAAGCGTCACGATTTGGTCGGATTCGGCCAGCAAACGCAGACACGAAGACGTTACCAGGGAAGAGAACAATGCCTAAGCAAGAATCCAACCGCGCCAAGCAACCGGCGCTCGCCAGCCATTACCGGGCGATCGGCCCGGCAGCAATCGTCGCAGCTCTTCTGCACACCGCGAAGAAGAAGAAGCCGGCGCAAAAAATCGTTTCGCCGCGCGCTGCCTGAGAATGCCGTCGGGAAAGATTGAGGCGCTCACGGCGAACCAGTAATAGTAGCTTTTGCTAAAATAAACTCATCTGACTGTCGTTCGCGCCGGACTTCCGGCGCTTGACCTTGTCGGGCTCAAGCTCGACGACGCCCTTCTCCTGAATCTCCGGCCCGGTATTGGCGACCTTGTTGACGAGGTCGGAAATCGGGATCGCTTCGAAGAAATCGAGCTGGGCGGGTCTCAGCAGATCGGCCACGTCGCGCGGCTCGAGCGTGCGGCAATCCAGCCAGCGCGCGAAATCTTCGGGATGGATCACCACCGGCATGCGGTCGTGGATATGGGCAGTGTCGGCATTGGCGTGGGCGGTCAGAATGGCGCCGGTGTCCATTTCCGAGCCGCCCGGCTCGGCATAGGTCTCAATCAGCCCGGCGAAGGCGACAAGCCCGCCACCCCTTGGCCGCACCCAATAGGGCTGCCCTCTTCTGCCACCGGTTTGGTGCCATTCGTAGTATCCCGAAGCCGGTACCAGGGCGCGCCGATGGCGCATGGCAGCGCGAAACGACGCCTTTTCCGAAGCCCCCTCAGAACGCGCGTTGAACAGCAGCGGGAAGTTACGCGTATCCTTGACCCAGGCCGGGATCAGGCCCCAGCGCACCAGCATCGAGCGGCGGTCGGGCAGGTTCGAGCCCGGCGCCTGTGGCAATCCGGCGAACGCCATCAGCACCGGCTGCGTCGGCGCGATGTTGTAGCGGGCCGGAAACTCCTCAAGTTCCGCTAGGCTGAGAAAGGCGGCGGTCTGGTCCGGAGTGGCCGTCAAAGCAAAGCGTCCGCACATGAATTCAGCTCTCGAATTGATGGCATGTGAAAGTGGCCATGGAATCCGCCTTTCGCAACCGCTAAAGCTGTTCGCCGGCGGCCGGTCCACAACGGGCTATGCCAATCGAGCGATCCGAAGCCCATGGAAGCACGCAAGATCATTCCGGCAGTCTCGGTCTGCGTCGTGCGCGAGAACACGGTGCTGCTGGTCAAGCGGGCCAGGCCGCCCTCGCAAGGTCTCCATGCCTTTCCCGGCGGCAAGGTCGAAGCCGGCGAGACGCTGGAACAGGCAGCACGGCGCGAATTGCTGGAAGAGACCGGATTGCAGGCGCGCAGCTACCGGCCGCTGCGGGAAATCCACATCGACGGCAGCGGCGACGGGCATCCTGTCGACTACTGGCTGACGGTGTTTGGGGCCGAGTATGCTGGCGGCGAGGCGGTGGCCAGCGACGATGCCGAGACCGCGGGTTTCTATACGCTGGCCGAAATGACAGCGATGCCGCTCGCCGATGCAGTGTTTGAAATTGCCGACGATCTACTCGGTCCCGACAAAGACGGCGAGATCTGAGCCAGAGAACCGCCTTGCAGGCGACAAATTGTTTCAGCACAAGGACCCATGAGCCGCACGTCTTCGTTTCTCGCCGCATGCCTCGCCGTCAGTGTGGTTGTCGGTGCGCGCCCGGCGATTGCCGCCGAAGCACCGTTCGAGCCCGGGCTGATGCGGCTGGCGGAAGTGCTCGGCTCGCTGCATTTCCTGCGTAATCTGTGTGGCGAGAAGGGCGATCGGTGGCGAGCCGAGATGGAAAAACTGATCGCATCGGAAAATCCGAACCCGGAGCGGCGCGCCCGCTTCATCGCCAGCTTCAACCGCGGCTACCGGTCGTTCGGCGGTACTTATACGCAATGCACGGCCTCGGCGACGGAAGCCATCAGCCGCTACATGAAGGAAGGCGAGACGCTGTCTCGCGACATCGCCTCGCGCTACGGAAACTGACGGCGGCAGCCGCTTTGCGGAAAAGCCGCATCAAGGGTCGGCGCCGTTGCGGCGGACGCGTTCGACGCTTCTCCGCTTGCCTCGAGTGAGGTCTTGGTGCAAACCTGATGTTGCACTTTTGCAACTATGTTAACGAAACGTTAGCGCGCAGATGTGAAATTAACTCAAACTGAAGGTTTCCGTCCCCTTGGCCTGCCTAATCGGCTAAGTTTGAAACGGATCGGACGCAGGTTTGCTGGACGCGACGGAATTTGTAGACGACGACCAAAAAAATGTCGCATTTACAAATACTTACTGCGCCTGCGTGTAAAAGGACAACTCAAGCTTGATCCCTGTCCAACGGATCACCGCTTGAAAGGGTGGACATCGCAATGGAACATGGCGTCAACGACATCGACGCGCTGGTCAGGGAAGAAAAGCGCCTGACCGCCGTGGAAAGCCACAGCGAAGCCTGGGCAGAAGGATTGTCGGCCGGGATCGAGCCGGAAATCATCGCCGAGGCGGCCCTCGAAACGGCATTCGGCGAAATGCTGCGCACCAATGGCGAGACCTCGGCGCTTGCCCTGCTCGATCGCATGCGTGAAAAGGTGATTGCCGGGGCCTTCGAGCCCGAAAGACTGCGTCACTGACCCCCGTTCTTTGACGACGGCGCGCCGCCGGACATCGTGTCCGGGCACATGGATGGGCTGGAACCAGGGAGTAGCAGGCGGTGAATTTTTCGATATCAGGCAAGCCGCGCGGCCTGGTCCTCAGCATTTGGTTCACCGCTTCCTGCGCCATGATTCCTTCTGCACTGTTTCTTGCGAGCAGTCCCTCTCAAGCCCTCAGCGAGATCAAGCGCGAAGACCTTCCCTCACCGGTCACGCCGCCGCCCGACGCTGACATGTCGCCGCCCGGAAGTACCGTGCCGATGCCCGGCCCGCTCGGCACGACGCCACCACCGGCCAGCCAGCCGACGCCATCCGACGAGCCGGAACAAACCGAACCGAAAGGGCCGGCCAACGATGGCGGCATGGCCAATCCGCATGTCGATCCGGACGCGCCCGTGCCCGAAGTCGTCTACGACCTGGCCAAGTTGCCGGAACCGGTCAGGCGCATGCACGATCTGATAGTCGAGGCCTGCAAAAGCGGCGACATCGAAAAACTTCGACCGCTGATCGGCAAGGGCGACATGATGACCCAGTTGTCGCTGGGTGACATCGAGGGCGACCCGATCGCCTTCCTGAAGGGCCTTTCGGGCGATACGGAAGGCCAGGAGATTCTCGCCATCCTGGAAGAAGTGCTCAGTGGCGGTTTTGTCCATGTCGATGCCGGCACGCCGCAGGATCTCTATGTCTGGCCCTATTTCTTCGCCCTGCCGCTGGACAAGCTCGATGCCAGGCAGCGGGTCGAGCTGTTCAAGATCGTCACCGCCAGCGACTATGACGACATGAAGCAGTTTGGTGCCTACATTTTCTACCGCGTCGGCATCACGCCGACCGGACAATGGACGTTCTTCGTCGCCGGCGACTAGCGCGCCAGCGCCTCGGAAAATTCCACCGCCCTGCCCTGGCTTGGCGTGACGATCTCGCCTTCCCACATCACGCGCCGGCCGCGCACGATGGTGCCGACGGGCCAGCCGGTCACCTGCCTGCCGTCATAAGGCGTCCAGCCGGCCTTGGAGCCTTGCTGGGCGTTGGCGATGGTGTCGCGGCGCTTCAGATCGACGATGGTCAGATCGGCATCGTAGCCGGCGGCAATACGGCCTTTCCTGGCGATGCCGAAAATACGCTGCGGGCCGTGGCTGGTCAGGTCGACAAAGCGCTGCAATGTCAGCCGGCCGGCGTTGACATGATCCAACATGATCGGCACCAACGTCTGCACCCCGGTCATGCCGGACGGCGACGCCGGATAAGGCTTTGCCTTCTCGGCCAGCGTGTGCGGCGCATGGTCGGAGCCGAGCACATCAACGATGCCTTGCGCAACGCCGTACCAGACCCCGTCGCGATGGCGCGTGGCGCGCACCGGCGGGTTCATCTGGATCAGGGTGCCCAACTGCGCATAATCGTCGGCGCTCAGCGTCAGATGATGCGGCGTCGCCTCGCAGGTCGCGACATCCTTGTGCTGCTCGAGGAAGCCTACCTCCTCGGCGGTCGAGATGTGCAGCACATGGATCCGGGCGCGGACCTGGCGCGCGATGCGCACAAGGCGCTCCGTGCAGCGCAACGCAGCGATCTCGTCGCGCCACACCGGATGTGAGGACGGATCGCCCGCGATGCGCTCGCCAAGCCGCTCGCGCAGCCGGAACTCGTCCTCGGAGTGAAAGGCGGCGCGGCGGCGTGTGTTCCTCAGGATCGAGGCAACGCCTTCGTCGTCCTCGACCAGCAGGTCGCCGGTGGACGAGCCCATGAAAACTTTTATGCCGGCCGCACCAGGCAGCCGCTCGAGATCGCCAGCGTCTTTTGCATTGTCGCGGGTCCCGCCAACCCAGAAGGCAAAGTCGCAATGCATGCGGCCGGTGGCACGCCGCACCTTGTCGGCAAGGGTTGCCTCACTGGTGGTCAGCGGATTGGTGTTCGGCATCTCGAAGACGGCGGTGACGCCGCCGAGCACCGCTGCCCGCGAGCCCGTCTCCAGATCTTCCTTGTGCTCCAGGCCCGGCTCGCGGAAATGCACCTGGCTGTCGACGACGCCCGGCAGGATGTGCAGCCCGCGGCAGTCGATCGTCTCACCGGCCGACGCCTGGCGGAGGTCGCCGATCGCAGCGATGCGCCCACCATTGATGCCGACGTCGCGAAAACCCTGGCCGTCGTGATTGACCACGGTGCCGCCTGTCAGGATGAGATCGTAGATGGGGGCCATACGGATCCGGTCTCTTGCGGGGGGAGTGCCAGCGGCTTACCTAATGGCCGATAGTTTTGCAAGATCAGGCTCGTTTTCCCACCATGCCCTTTGCCCCGCTCAGAGATCGCGCACTCGTTTCCGTGTCCGGGCCGGATGCCGAGCACTTTTTACAGAACATCCTGACCACCGACCTCGACGTGCTCGGCAGCAGCGAAGCAAAGCCCGGCGCGCTGCTAACGCCGCAAGGCAAGATCCTTTTCGACTTCCTGATCTCGCGCGCCGGCGAAAATGCTTTCCGACTTGAATGCCGTACCGAGACCGCCGATGATTTCATGCGCCGGCTGACGCTCTACAAATTGCGCGCCAAAGTCGAAATTGCCAAGCTGGATCAGCCGGTTGTGGCCGTCGCATGGGGAAGCGATTCAACCACTTCGCAATTTGAATCAGCACCGTTTGCTGATGCGCGGTTTGTCGATACTGCCGTTAAGCGCTTCTACGATGACACCGCAGATGGCGGCGACCTTGCCGCATGGCAAGCCTTTCGCATCGCCCATGGCATTGCCGAAAGCGGTGCGGACTACCAGCTCGGCGACGCTTTTCCGCATGACGTGTTGCTCGACGAGATCGGCGGTGTCGGCTTCAAGAAGGGCTGCTACGTCGGCCAGGAGGTCGTCTCGCGCATGCAGCATCGCGGCACTGCCAGGCGTCGGGTGTTGATTGTCTCGGCCGAACGCACCCTGCCCACTTCGCGCGCAGAGTTGACCGTGGAGGGGCGACCGGTCGGGCAGCTTGGCTCGACCGCGGCCAGGACAGGCCTTGCCATTGCCCGCATCGACCGGGTCAAGGCAGCGCTCGACGCCGGCCTGCCGATCCTTGCGGAGGACGTCGCCGTGTCGCTCGCTATCCCGTCCTGGGCGAAATTCAGCTTTCCGCGGGAAGCCATCGGCGCGGAGGACGCCTGATGGCTGCCGATCGCGCCGGGGCGCCGCCGCGCGCCTGGCAGCGCATGCTGTCCGGCCGACGGCTCGATCTGCTCGATCCCTCGCCGCTCGACATCGAGATCTCCGATATTGCCCATGGCCTTGCCCGCGTCGCACGCTGGAACGGCCAGACCAGAGGCGAGCACGCCTTTTCTGTCGCCCAGCATTCGCTGCTGGTCGAAACGCTTGTCGGCGAGCTGATGCCGGATGCCGACGCCGACGCGCGGTTGGCGGCGCTGCTGCACGACGCGCCGGAATATGTCATCGGCGACATGATCTCGCCGTTCAAATCCGTGATGGGCGGCAGCTACAGGGATTGCGAGATCAGGCTGCAGCGCGCCATCCATCTGCGCTTTTCACTGCCGGCCGAACTCGACGCGGGACTGCGCAAGGAGATCAAGCGAGCGGATCAGATCGCCGCTTATTTCGAAGCAACGCTGCTTGCGGGTTTTTCGACGGCAGAGGCGACGGAGTTCTTCGGCCGGCCGCGCGGCTTCAATGCCGAGCGCTTCGACGTCACGCCGCGCTCGGTGACTTGGGCGCAGAATGCCTTTCTCAAACGCTTTGCGGCGATCGAAAAGTCGCGACGCCAGACTGCCGTTCCAGCCGGCTGAAAACGGTAAATTAACCGGCAGGGACAACAGTGCCATGGTTAACCATGGTCCATAGGCTTGCCTCATGCCCGTTGCCGGTATCAAGGCTGGTTCGTCCGTCCGCCGACAGAGGGCCAAAGGCGTTGGTCAGCCGCAACCTATTGAAGACGAACTGCGCGAACAGAACGAGCGTTTTTCGGCAGCGGTCGAGAACATGTCGCATGGCCTGTGCATGTTCGATGCCGATGAACGGATGATCATCTGCAACGGGAACTACATCAGTATCTTTCGCCTCGACGCCGAAGTGGTGCGGCCCGGCATCCGGTTTTTCGACATCCTCCAGCACAGCGTGGATATCGGCATCGCCTCGCAAAGCGCTGAGCAACTCTATGCTATCCGCAAGCCCTATATCGACCAGGCAAAACCTTCCACCTATGAGGAAACGCTTGCAGACGGGCGTATCGTCAACATTTCGCACCGGCCGCTGGCGTCAGGCGGTTGGGTATCGATCTACGAGGACATCACCGAGCAACGGCGCGCCGAGCAGGAGTTGAAGGAGCAGCACCGCCGTTTCGACGCGGCACTTGCCAACATGTCGCAAGGCCTTTTGATGTACGATGCGGATGGCAAGCTGATCGTGCGCAACGAACGTTTCCTGGAACTTTATCATGTCAGGCCGGCCGACTTCCCGCTTGGTATGAGCCACCGTGATGCGTTCAAGCGGCTGCTGGAACTGGGCATTTATACAAAGCTCGACCCCGACAGCGAAATCTCGCAAATCGAAGCCTGCCTGCGGGCGGGGAAAACACACGTAACGCATCGCCATCTCGCTGACGGCAGGACGCTGCTGGTTGCGCGCCGGCCGATGAGCGGCGGCGGCTGGGTCGCGACGTTCGACGACGTCACCGAGCGCAGGCGCGTGGAAGAGCGCATGACCCATCTTGCGCACCACGACACACTGACCAACCTGCCCAATCGCTCGATGCTTCGCGAACGGCTCGACCAAGCCCTGAGTGAGACGAGAGACGGATCGCTGGCGATATTCTCGCTCGACCTCGATCACTTCAAGGCGGTCAACGATAGCTGGGGCCACCCCGCCGGCGACTGGCTGCTGAAATGCGTGGCCGAACGGCTGCAACGGTGCCTGCGCAATGAAACGGACGTTGTCGCCCGCTTCGGCGGCGACGAATTCGTCATCATCCAGTTCAATCTCAAAAGCCCGGGCGACGCGGAAAAGCTGGCCAAACGCATCGTCGAGATCATCGGAAAGCCGTTTCGCGACAAAAGACACGACATGCGTGTCGGCATCAGTCTCGGCATTGCGCTGTTTCCGAATGACGGCAAGGACGCCGACACTTTGCTGAAAAATGCCGATATGGCGCTCTATCGGGCAAAGAGCGAAGGGCGCAACCTGTACCGCTTCTTCGAACCAGCCATGGACGCGATGGTGCGGGCACGCCGGGCGCTCGAAATCGATCTCAGGGCAGCGCTGTCGCGCCGGGAATTCGAGCTGGATTTCCAGCCGATCATGAACATCGCCTCCGGCGAAATCGTCGGTGCCGAAGCCTTGATGCGCTGGCGTTCGCCGGTGCGCGGCCTGGTACGGCCGGACGACTTCATTCCGGCCGCCGAGGAGACCGGGCTGATCGTGCCGCTTGGAGAATGGGCGCTGCGAAAAGCCTGCACGACCGCGGCAGGCTGGGCGGCTTGGCGCATCGCCGTCAATGTCTCCGCCGTACAGATCAAAAGCGGTACCTTTGCCCGCAGCGTTATCTCGGCCCTGGCGTTCTCGGGCGTGCCGGCCAACCGGCTTGAACTGGAAATCACCGAAACGGTGCTGATGGACGAGAGCGATCTGGTGCTCAAGACACTCAGGCAGCTACGCGATCTGGGCGTCCGCATCGCGCTGGATGATTTCGGCACCGGCTATTCGTCGCTGGGCTACCTCAGGCGCTTTCCCGTCGACAAGATCAAGATCGATCGCTCTTTCACCCGTGACATCGACAGTCGCGATACCGCGGCGATCGTGCGCACCATCATCGGGCTTGGCGCACAGCTGGGCATCACCGTCACCGCCGAAGGTGTCGAGACCGAAGCGCAGCTTGAATTCCTGCAAAAGGAGGGTTGTGTTGAGGCCCAAGGCTATTTGATCGGGGTGCCGTCAAAGGCGTCGGACATTAATCGGCTGCTGAAGTCGAGCGCGACGATCCGGCAGTCCGGCTAAGTGCGACAGTCTCGCGGAAGCGCGGGCAACCGGCTCCTTGAGATGACGCTCGATCCGCGAATTCCTTGATAGGAGAAGGCGGCATTCAGGTGTGGCGAACCAGGAGGTTCCCAACGGGTCAGAGATGTCCGCTCAATGCCTCCACCATATCCTTGTTCGTCGCCACGGGAACGATCTCGAATTCGACCAGATCCGCCCATTCGATGACCCACCGCTGCAGGAGCGTGACGTCATCGGCCTCCACCAGCAGGAAGCAGCGGCTCATATCCGCTGCGATCCAGCTGTGGTGCACGAGAAGCCCGTCCGGCTTCAGGCGGCCCTGGTCGCGGAAACGGCGGTAGATCTCCTTGCGGTCGCAGCCACGAAAATCCTCGGTTACGAAGAACAGCATCTTTTTCCCCTCAGTTCGGATATTATCGCCCCGGCCGGTCCAGCCGCTCCAGGAACCACTGCGTCAGCCGCACCCAGACCTCGTCTTTTTCGCCGGAGTCTTCCCAGCCGTGGTCGAGGTTGGGGTTGTCGTTGACCTCGATGACGAAGACGCCGTCCCTGGTTTCCTTGAGGTCGACGCCGTAGAGGCCGTCGCCAATGCAGCGCGCCGCGCTCACCGCCGTCTCGACGACATGGGCCGGTGCTTCCTTCAGGGTGAACGTCTTGATGCCGCCCTGGTCGGGCTTGCCGTTGGCCTTATGATTGACGATCTGCCAATGTTTCTTGGCCATCAGATAATGGACGGCGAACAAGGGCTGGCCGCCGAGGACACCGACGCGCCAGTCATATTCCGTCGGAATGAATTTTTGCGCGATCAGGAGGTCGGAATCCTCCAGCCATTCGGTTGCGAGCGTCTTCAACTCTTCAAAGGTGCCGCATTTCTTGACGCCGCGCGAAAACGAGGAGTCCGGGATCTTCAGCACCAGCGGGAAGCCCAGCGTCTGTGCCGCAACTTCCAGGTCCGAAGTGCCAGCAATCATCACCGTCGGCGGCACCGGTACCTTGTTGTAGGTCATCAGCTCGTTGAGATAGACCTTGTTGGTGCAGCGGATCATCGACAGCGGATCGTCGATGACCGGCATACCTTCCTGCTGGGCGCGGCGGGCAAAGCGGTAGGTATGATTGGAGATCGAGGTGGTCTCGCGGATGAACAGCGCGTCGTAGTTGGCGAGCTTGGCCAGATCCCGCTTGGTGATCGGCTCGATTTCGACGCCCATCTTTTCAGCGATCTTGGCCCAGTGGCGCAGCGACGAAATCTCCGACGGCGGCAGTTCCTCATGCGGATCGACCAGCGTGGCGAAAGTGTAGCGCGCCGGCGTGCGGCCCTTGGTGTCGCGCCACTCGCGGTTGGTGTAGGTCTCCAGGCACTGGAGAAAGTGCGTTTCCTCGTCCTCGGTCATCCTGGCCAGGGGATGGAACCCGATCTTGCGGATCGAGGCCCATTCGGCGCTGTCCCTGATGTGAACCTCGAGCGCCGGGGCACGGAACCAGTCGAACAGAAGTTTTGCGAAGCGGTCCCAGATCCTGGATGGTCCGATGCCGAAGAAGATGCAGACCTTCTGCGGAAAAGCGCCGCCCAGGTCCTTGCGGCACTTGTTGAGTGCGAGTTCGAGTTCCGGCAACGCGTGCTCATAGAGCTTGCGTTCTGACAGGTCGATCATCGTTTCGACCGTCGGGATGACCTTATGGCCGCGCGAACCGGCAAGCAGCGACGCGTAATAGCCGCGGCTCTGGTAGCCGTAATTGTTCGACAGGTTGATTACCTTCGGCCGCTGACCGCGAAACAGTGCCGGATGGGCAAGGTAGTCGCGATTGGTGATGATCTTGTGCGGCGTCGCCACTTGGTCGAGATCGTTCTGCCGGCCGGTAAGGATGACCCAGGTCATTGGCTGTCGCGCTTTCCGAGAGTGATGGCGGCGCGCAATCCGTCGCGGCCGAATTGCGCCATGTTCATGAAGATGCCGTAAGGCACGGGAATGTTGGCAGCATCGAGGATCGTCTCCTGCCGCTCGTCCTCGACCCAGGGGTCGTGGATCAGGATATGATCGCCGTCGTCACCGATGGCCAATACCCAGTGCGGAACCTTCTTGCCGAACATCAGGAAGCCGCTGATCAGGACCAGTACCAGTTTTCCCTCTGCGATCGCGGTGCGAATGTCGTCAAGCCCGAATGAACGGTAATTCACCGGGATGCCGTAAAGTTCCGCGCGGCGGCGAAAGTCGACCTGCGCCAGCTCCATCACCCGGCGCTTGTCCTCGCTGCGCACCGACTGCAGGAACAGCGCGCCGTAGAAGGAGACATAGATCTCAGCAGCAAGCCCGCTCTCATAGCCGGCGACGGCCAGCCCGAACGGTTCGCAGCCGCCCGGCCCCGACATCATGAAAACGGTCGTCGCCTCACGCCACAGCCTGATTTCCATAACCGGATCCGGCACGAATCCGGGGTCGAAGTTAGCCATCGCCATCATCAGGCAGCATGGTCCGCAGGTGAATTCGCAAGTCTGCTGATAAAACGGCACTTCGGTGGCGACCGGAATGTCGCCGCGCAAGGTCTTTTCATAGCGCAGCGCAGTGGCGCCATCCTCATAGTAGTCCAGTTCACGACCGATCTTGCGGTAGCCGCTCTGCTCGTAGATCTGGATGGCGCGCGGGTTGTCCTCGCGGACTTCCAAACGAAGCATCATGCGGCCATGCTCGAAAGCGGCGGCTTCAGCCTGTTCCAGCAGCAGGCGGCCAACGCCGCGGCCGCCGAAAAATGGACCGACGGCGATCGAATAAAGCCGCGCGACGCCGCTGCCCTTGCGAAACAGCACGACCGCATAGCCGGCGACGTGGCCATCGTTCTCGCCAACCAGCAGTTCGGCGGTGTCGCGTTCGATCAGTTGGCGAAAAGAGCGACGAGAAATGCGGTCGCTCGAGAAAACAGCTTTTTCGATGGCGGCGAGGTCATCGACGTCGGACGCGCGGGCCTTGCGAATCTCGGCAGGCATGCGGGCTCAGAAAACCTCGATTGGGTTGTGGAAACTGCCCTAGTCTAAACATCGGTCACACCAGCCGAAGTGCCAGCATTCAGCAAGCGCTATCGCACCTCGATTAGGGCCGAATTGTGACAGTTTTCAAGGCAGGCAGGTCGCGCAAAGGCTTTGAAACGACCTTCGTGTTTCGGCATCGGCGCGGCTCCGGAAAAACGAGATCCTGCTCAGCTTTTCAAGCCCGCCAGAAGCTGGCCATAGGCGCTCTTGGCCACTGCGGCCAGCTGCTCGCGCGGCAGCGATCCGACGACGGCGCAGCCATAACCCTTGTCCAGCCAGTAGACGGCCTCAGGACCATCTTCTTCCCCATAAGTGCCCTTGGCCTTGGCTGCCGATTCGGCGATGACGAAGAGCGAAATGCGCTCGCCCTTGTCGTCCTCGTAAAGCAGCATCGCGGCCTTGCCCTGGCCGGCAGGCAGCAGCCGGCCACCGACCAGTTGGAAACCTTGCGCCGCCAGATCCGGTGCGACGAGCTTCAAACCCACCTGGTTCGACAACCAGCTCTGCAAATGATCCTTATCGCTTGCCGGCACTTCCACCGCATGCCGCTTTTCGGCGGCATAGATGACATGGGCGGCGATCGCCTCTTCGGCAAGCTGGTCTTCGGCCGTGTTTTCCAGGCCGAGGCGGCCGATGCCGGCAAGGTAGCCGCCAGCGCCGCCAATCACCAGGATGGCGGCAGCGGCGGCCGCAAGCCACCAACGCGAGCGCGACGGCGACACTCTGACCACCGGCGCCTCGCCAAGCACCACCTTGGTCAGCCGCACCGGGACGGGCTCGTCCAGCACGCCGTTAAAGGCTGCGCGCAACGCTGCCCGGTCGGCGGCGTAGCGTGCGCTCCTGGCCTTCATCTCGGCATTGGCCTCGAGCCATGCCTCATAGGCCGTCCGCTCGTCGCCCGGCAACTCGCCATCGAGAGCCATGTGGATGTCGCGTTCGGAGAAATCGCGTCGGCTCATTTCTCGACGATCCTTATCGATCGACGGCGCGCGGTATCATCAAGCAGCGCGCGCAGTTCCTCGCGCCCGCGCGCGATGCGCGACATCAAGGTGCCGGCGGGAACCCCAAGGATGTTGGCGGCTTCGGCGTAGGAAAACCCTTCGATGGCGACCATCACAAGTGCCGCGCGCCGGTCAGGGCTGATCGCCTGCAGCGCGTCGACGATCTCGCGCGAGGCGATGCTCTCGACCTGCTCGGCGGGTGCTGCCTGCGCCTCGCTCGCCTCGAGCGGCAGCATCGCTGCCTCGCCGCGCCGGTTCACCTTGCGCATCTGGTCGATGAACAAATGATGCATGATCGTAAACAGCCACCTCCTGGGGCTTTCTCCTGTCTGCCAATTGTCGAGCCGCACAAGTGCCCGCTCGAGACAATCCTGGACGAGATCGTCAGCGGAATCGCGGTCGCGCAACAGCGAGCGTGCATAGCGGCGCAGACGCGGTATTTCACCAAGGATTGCTGCCTTCTTTTCGTCCATGACCGCTGGTTCTGGGGGGCCCTGTCCGTGATGATTGAACGCGCCTTTGCAGCGCGGCGCAAGCGGCCAGCGCGAAGCGGTCCGCCGCCCCGGTCACCCAAGCAACTGAATAACGCTGCCAGTGGCAGGTTTATTCCCGGCCGATCCCCACCTGAAGACCCCTCTACAAATTCCCCTTCGAGAGGTGCTGAACTTCAAATTGCAATCCGGCCTTTTCGACTGATACCGCAGCTGCGGTAAAGAACCATTGTACCTCGGCTGGCATAATAGACAACAATGCCACCGAAATCATAACGGGTCGCCCCACAGCATCCGGATGTTCTTTGTAGAATTGCCCTTCTAAAACGAAAACACAATATAGATTCAGTTTATTCTCTAGAAGCTCAAGATGATTTTCTACATCATCCCAATCGAGATCATCTACAATGCTGAGCAAATATTCACCATTTTTGCCTTTTGCGACAATATCGACGACGTCCGTATGCTGAACAGCCATCTGTCAATAGCCTTTTCCCGTGATCATAGACTCACACTAATTTACCTCTCTCGCCGCCCTTGTCAGCAGCCGCTGATAGAACAGGCCGATGCCGATGAGCACCGCGCCGAGGCCGATGAAGGACAGCGCCCGCAACACGCCTTCCAGTTCCGACATGTCGAAGATGAAGACTTTGAGCACGGCGATCGAGATCAGCGCCGCCGACGCTATGCGCAGCACCTGCGACTTCAGCCATACACCTGCGGTGAGCAGCACCACGCCGATGACCAGCCACAGTGCCGAATAAGTATAGGTCTCGAGCTGGCCGAGACCGCTCCACAGCCCGATGAACTCGCCCTTGAACAGGCGCCTGACCGACAGCGTGGCATAGGCGAAGCCGAGCACCGCCGCCACCATCGCCAGCATCTGCGCATACCATTTCGGTCGTTTGTCGCGGGCATAGAGCGCCAGTGCGCCTGCCGCAACCGCCGGCAAGAGGTAGGCGAGGAACAGAAGGTTGAACACCGGAATGCTGCCGGTCGATTCATCCGTCAGCAGCGGGTTCAGCGCCAGAAAATGCTGGAGGACGATGAACGCGACCGAGACCACGCCCGCTGCAATCGAGCCGTAGCGCAGCACCGAACTTGGCGAGCGCATGTCGATGGCGACCAGGATGGCGCCGGCACCGATGGCGATCAGCGTGTAGATCGCCTGTTCGGCAAGCGTCGCAGCAGCCGTATCGATGACGCCGCCATGCATGGCATGGCGCACCAGCATGGCGACGGTGAGCAGGGCAAACAGCGCGGCGCCGGCCTCCATTGCGAGGCGCGGTCGGCCGTTGATGGTTCGGGCAAGCTGCCAGGCGGCAAAACCGAAAGCGAGCGCCGGCACGCCATATCCAAGCAGCAGCCAGTTGAACACCGGCGTCTTCGACAGGAACTCGGCACCGACGATGGTCGGGTCGAAGGCAGCGCGACCAAGCACTGCAATCACCGCGCCAACGGAAATCCAGCCAAGCACCGGATAGCTGCGCCAGCGCGTCGCCAGCGCCGGCACGACGGCGGCTGCTCCGAGCAGGATGGTTGTCCAGCCGGAACCAAAGGCCATGTGCAGCATCAACAGGCCGGCGATTGCCGCGCCGCCGAGCGCGAAGGAGACGGCAGCGCCGCCGGTCAGCGGCGGCGCCTCGCCGCGCGCTATCCATTCGCCGCCGGCGACGAAGACTCCGACCAAAACGGCTGCGACCGCCGCATAAGCAAGGTCTCGGTCGAGATTGCCGAAGGTAGACCAGAGCGCCAGCAGGATGACCAGTGGCGCGACAACGCTCCACGCCGCCCATGCGGCGGCGCGCAGCCAGCCAGAGGCCGCAAAACAGCGCGCCGCCCAAAAGCCGGCGCCGATGAAGACCAGGCCGAGCGCGATGCCGACCCTGAGCATCAATGCATCGGACGCCACGACCGGCATGCCGTCGACGCCGAGAGCGCCACCCGAAAAATCGGAAGCGATCGTGGTCGGCGGAATGATGCCGAGATAGACCAGTACCGTCGCCAGCCCGGCGGCGTGCAGCAGTGCAAGCGCCTGCGGCCGGTAGAGCGCCACCGCCACCAGGGCTGCGACAAGGGCGGCCCCCGGCAATGCACCGCGGATGGCGGCGAAGGCCGGATCGACAAACAGGGCCAGCGCCGAAAGGCCGACGAAGAAGCCCGGCGCGATCGACGGCCAGTCGAAGCCGCTGCCGGCGACCGCTTCGTCGCGGCGGCCAAGCCAGACGAAGGCGAGCACGGCCAGTGTCACCCCGTCGATAAAGAGGATGACGGCAAGGTTCGCCCCCGGCGCATCGGTCATGTAGAAGATGGTCCAGATCCCCGTAGCGACGAAGGCTGCGGCCATCAAAAGCCTCCAGTCGCGGATGCGGGCAATGACGCAGGTGGCGGCGAGCACGATCGCCAGATAGCCGAACAGCGCCCACGGATTGGGCGCCTGCGAGGCGACCAGCAGCGGCGTCACCATGGCACCGAGCAGGCCGACGCCGGCCAGCGCCTGACCGTGGACCAGGCTTGCCGCGATCGTCGCCACCCCGATGGCGCCGAGCAGCGTGAAAGCGAGCGTCGGGCCGATGAAGCCGTAAATGCTGTACGCGGCGTAGACGGTACCGAACAGGATGAAAGCGCCGGCCGCCGTCAGGATCGCCGGGATATAGGCACCGGCGGCACCTTGCACCGGCACCCTGAAGCCGGTGCGCCGGATGAACTCGCCGCCGGCGACCAGCACCAGCCCGAGTGCCGCCGCCATGACAAGCCGCACGCGTGGCCCGAAAATGCCGGCCTCGATGGTGTAGCGGATCAGAAACAAGCCACCCAGCGCCAGCGCGATGCCGCCGACCCAGACCGCCCAGCGGGTACCGAGCGCCGTTTCGACGTCGGACTGGCGAGCTGCCTTCGCCGCTGTCGCCTGTTGCGCCGACTCCGGCGCGGACGGCGCCGTTGAATCGGCATCGGCCTCTGTAGCTGACACGACCGCTGCGGTCCGTGGCGATACGGCCATGTCGCCTGCTGCCGCAAGCGGGATTGCGGCATCCGCCGGTTTGCTGTCGTTTGCAGCCGGTTCCTTGGCTTGCGGCGGCAGCGCAGGCGTGCCCGAAAGCACAAGGCTGCGCAAGGCGCCAAGCTCGCGCTCGATCAGGCCGATGCGGCTCTGCTGGCGTGAAATGATGACGAACAGCACGATGATGGCGACGAGGCCAATCAGGCCTTCAAACATGGCGGTTCCCCCAAACCAGGCCAGTTGTCACTGACATTCAATGTTCAGTGACATTCAAATGCGGCGGCCAAACGGCCGGTCCATTCAACGTGCCGCCAGATTGGCCGGAAAGATCGAGCATGTTTCGGTGCCGAAAGCCAGCAGCTTTGCCGTTGGCGTCCTTCAGCGCCGCTTCCGAAACCGTCAGCGTGCGGCCCTTGTGCACCACTTTGCCCTCGCACACCACCTCGCCCGTCCTTGGCGTGATCGGCCGCGTCAAATTCACTTTGAACTCGGCCGTCGCATGGGCCTCGCCCACCTGCGAAATGGTGCCAAGGCCGAGCGGCGAAACGTTTTCGGGATCAGGTTCAACTTCGCTCATCTGGTGGTTTCCCCGGTGGCGGCTTCCCCGGCGCTTGCCTTGCCGGATTCACGGCCGGGTGAATGATGCCTGCGCAAGGCGGCGAGAAACCCGGCGCGGGCGCCGGGAGGCTCGATGCCGCGCGGTTCGTAGACACGGCGGGTCAAAAAGAAGCCGGTCAGCCGGAAGGCGTCCTCGATCGCCGCCGGATCGGCGCGCAGCCCGGAGCCGCGCTGCAGGAAGGCAGGCAGCGCCAGCATCTTGTCGCGCCACGGCGCGCCCGCCGCCAGCGACACGGCGCGGCCGGATTTCGGCGAGACATAGGCAAGGTCCTGCCTGGTGCCGGTCGCCGCACACTGGCTGAGATCGAGGCCGAAACCGAGTTCGTCGAGTACCAGCAGCTCGAAGCGGGCCACCAGCTCGCCGGCGGCATCGGCATCGTCGAGATGAGCGATCATCACCGCAAGCGTCTCGTAAAGGCCGCCATGGGCGTCACGCTCAGGCAGAAGACGCAAATGCGCGGCCATCGTCTGCAGGCCGTAGACGGCAACGGCGCTGTCCATCAGCCGGGCGGCGTTCATCTCGATAGCCTCGATCTGGAAGGTGCCGAGATGCTCGTCGAGCCGCGCCCGCCACAACAGGTCGACGCGATTGCCGGGCTGCAAGACAGGCTGCTGTTTGCGCGAACGGCCGCCGCGCACGAGACCGAGATGGCGGCCATGCGCGCGTGTCATCACCTCAAGAATGGCGCTGGTTTCGCCATGCTTGCGGGTGCCGAGAATGATTCCCTCGTCGCGCCATTCCATGACGAGAGCTTGTCACCGGTTGGATGGCGAAATCAAGATGAGCGACGAATCCGCCGCCAAACCAAAACGGCCCGTAGCGTATCGCTACGGGCCGTTTTTTACGAGATCGTCGTTTGATCAGAACGAGCGCTGGAAGCGGAAGATGCCGCCGATTGCGTCGGCATCGTCGGCATCGAAATTGTCGTAATAATCGACTTCGGCGGTGATCGTGTAACCAGGAACGATGGTGTAGGCGACGTTGGCCGCAACGGCGAAGTCTTGGTCGTCGGTATAGGAGACCTGGGCGTTCAAAGAGGTCTTCTTGTTGACGGCATAGCTGCCGCCGCCCCAGACGGCAAAGTTGCCAGTCCACGGCTTGTAGAAGTTCTTCGCGACGTTGTCGTCGCTGCCGTAGCCCGCCATCACGAACAGGGTCAGGTCAGTAATCGGCTTGACGTCGAGGCGAGCTTTGCCGGCCCATTCTTCCGACGTGCTGTTATAGGCGCCGACCGCGGTGATCGCACCCCAGTCGCCCTTGTATTTCACGCCGCCGACGACAAACGGAACGTAGCTGTCGATCGACTGGTCAGCGCCGGAGCCCGTTTCGACGGAGGCGACTGCCGTAAAGCCATTACCGCCGTCGAAATAGTAACTGATCAGGTTGGTGTCCTTGGTGCCGTAAGGAATGATAGTGTCCTGGACGACGTTGCCGGCGTAACCGATGAACGAATCATAGACAGTTTCATCCTTACCGACGCGGAAACCTCCAAGCTGGATCCAGGCGAAGTTCAGGGTAACCGCCTTGTTGTCCTGCACGCTGAAATCAACACCGCTCACGGTGCGTTTGGTATTGCCGAAGTTGAAACGGGTCTCGGTATAGGTCTTCAACGTGCCGAGCTCGGTTTCCTGGCCGGTCCACGTCTTCAAATTGAAGCGGGCATTCTTGTTCCAGGTCTGCTGCTCGTCACCGTCCAAAAGGTCGTGTGTCGTCGCGCCATCGAAAACGCGGCCGGCGTCGCCGAAGCTTGCGTCATAGCGGACATAGCCGCCGATGCGCAGGCAGGTCTCGGTGCCGGGAATGTAGAAGTAGCCGGCGCCGTAGACGTCGCAAATCTTGACGTATTCGGCGGGTTCCGGCTCGGCGACCACAACAGCGTCGGCGGCGCGCGCACCGGAGACCGCGACGAATGCCGCGGCTGAGCCGAGAAGAAGGCTCTTGATATTCATTTTCTGACCTCTCCAGTCAAAGTTAAAAATGGCTTTGGATTCATGGGTTGAACGGCTGAACGCCTCACCCACGTCGAAAAAGGCGCGCACCGCACCCCCTCTTCAGGCGGCGAACATACTCATCCGCATTCCAGTCTCAATGACGATTCCAAAAATAATCAATGTTTGCATAACAGAATAAATCCATGTTGCACAAATATCACTTCATATTTGCTTCACATTTGCCCATCGAAACAAACGAGACACTGTCACAATTGTACAAAAATATACTTATGCCATTAGCCGGCAAACCGATAGGAATCCGACATACATTCCTTGTGCGTGTTCTTTTTTTAGAATAGACTTCTAGCGTTGGCAGCGAGATCAAGTCGACTTCGCCATCGCTGCGTTCTGTGCGGCAAGAAAGACTTCCGCCACCAGATCCCGTTTGAGCATTTCAATGGGAATACGTCCGGCGAGGCCGGGCGCGGGGCCGATCAGCCACGACCAGGCATGCCGTGGATCGGGCATCGCGGATAACACTTCCTTGATACCCGGCGCCGGCCTGCCGTCGATGAACTGCGCCAAAGGAAATACATGTTTGCGGCCACCGGTGCGCAACGCAACGACCGTGCCGCTCCGCTGCCAGCGATGCAGGGTCGAGCGCGATATGCCGAGATTTTGCTGCAGGAACGTCGACCCGGCGACCCGACCGGCCCAGTCCTCGAGCCGCATCGAGTCGAGGTCGCCCGTTCCGGCCAGGCGTTGGATGTCTGCCCCTTGGCCTTCGTGCGCCGTCGACAGATGCGTCCGGGCACGGCGTTCCGCCGCTTCGTCTGCCAATATCCGCACGAAACGCGACGCCATGCCGGGTAATCTTTCCTGCATGGTGTCGATCGCACTGATGTCGGTCGGCGCAAGCAAAGCGACGGCGGCGGCAACGGCGCCGGCGACCCTGCCCGCTGCAACGACCGCATCGCTGTTCGTCACCTTGCCTTGCCGCGCCAGCGCGCGCTCGATCTCAACAGCGACGGCGTTTGCAAACTCGATCTGACGGATGCGGTCGATGCGATTCCAAGTCCCTGTCATGTCCTGATCTGGCTGCTTGCCCGCCGGTTCCGGTTTGCTCGGAAGCGGGTCTTTCGCACAGCCTATAGGCAGAGTGTGTGACGGAGAGACGACGAACGGGAACCATGGACGATCGCAGTGTCGGCAGGTGCTCGAACCGGTCTAACTGGCCGGTTCTGCATGAAATATCGCAAATTTTTCAGAACCCGCTCAGGATTTCCCGTCGCGCCGGTACCAATAAGGAACGGGTCGACCCGACATGGCCGGCGCATGGTCTCCCGGAATGATTCGGTCGGCTGTTCAATATGCAAGTCGACCGATCGGGCAGCCCGGCGACCGCTCAGAAACCTGAGGCGGCCAACAGGCCGCTCTGCGGATCGCCCAAACAGGCTCAGTGCGGAAATTCGAGCCCCATTTCGCGGTAGCGCTCGGGGTCGTCACCCCAGTTCTCACGCACCTTGACGAACAGGAAGAGGTGCACCTTCTGTTCGAGTACGCCAGCTATTTCCATGCGTGCCGCCTGGCCGATGGCGCGGATCGTCTCGCCCTTATGGCCGAGCACGATTTTCTTCTGGCTGTCGCGCTCGACATAGATGGTCTGGTCGATGCGCACCGAGCCGTCCTTCTTCTCTTCCCATTTCTCCGTCTCGACATGGGAGGAATAGGGCAGTTCCTGATGCAGCCTGAGATAGAGCTTTTCGCGGGTGATCTCGGCGGCGAGCTGGCGCATCGGCAGGTCGGAGATCTGGTCTTCCGGGTAGTACCAGGGTCCGGCCGGCAGGGTCTCGGCGAGATAGTCGAGCAGGTCCTTGCAGCCGGATCCGGTCAGCGCCGAAACCATGAAGGTGCGCTTGAACGGCACCCTTTCGTTGGCTGCAGCCGACAATGCCAGCAGCGTCTCGTGCTTGACCCGATCGACTTTGTTGAGGATCAACACCATCGGCTGCCGAACATCCTTCAGCCGCTCGAGGATGGCGTCGGCATCGCCCCGGATGCCGCGCTCGGCGTCGATCAAGAGCAGCACGATATCGGCGTCCTTGGCGCCGCCCCACGCGGTCGTCACCATCGCCGTGTCCAGCCGGCGCTTCGGCTTGAATATGCCCGGCGTGTCGACGAAGACGATCTGCGCGTTGTTGTGGGTGGCAATGCCGCGCACGATCGCACGGGTGGTCTGCACCTTGTGCGTCACAATTGACACCTTGGCGCCGACCAATTGGTTGACCAGCGTCGATTTCCCCGCATTGGGCGCGCCGATCAGCGCGACGAAGCCGGAGCGGGTAGCGGGAGCTTCTGTTGCCGGAGCTTCGGTGGCGGTCATGCGGCACTCCCTTGATCGAGCCAGACGCCTTCCCGCTGCAGAAGTGCCGCGGCTGCAGCCTGCTCCGCCTCGCGCTTGGAGCGCCCGCTGCCGGTCGCCGGCGGATAGGCGCCAACCTTGACACTGACGGTGAACAGCGGATCGTGGTCCGGTCCCTCGCGGCTGTCGATTATGTAAACCGGCACTGCGCCTGCCGCCTGATGCGCCCATTCCTGGAGTTCGGTTTTCGCATCGCGACGGGCGGCGTCAATGGCTTGCGAGCGCGGCTGCCAGTATTTGTGGATGAAGGCACGGGCCGCTTCCAACCCTCCGTCGAGATAGAGCACGGCGATCAGCGATTCCAATGCATCGGCGCGCAGATTGACGCGCTTGCGCCCGTCGAGGCCGCGTACGTCCGAACCGGCGCGAATAAGTTCCGGCAGGCCGATCTCCTCGGCAATTTCCGCCAGGGCTTCAGCGTTGACCAGAGCGTTCAATCTCAGCGACAGCTCACCCTCGGCGGCGTCGGGAAATGCCGCCAGCAGCATATCGGCAACGACAAGGCCGAGAACGCGGTCGCCCAGGAATTCGAAACGTTCGTAGTCGATGCCGGCGTGACTGCCGCGAGCGCTGGCATGGGTCAGCGCCCGCTGCAGGCGCTGATGGTCGCCAAAACTGTGGCCGGTGCGCTCCCTGAGCGCCTCGGCGAGCGCATCGGCGGTCAGCCGTTTCGTCGCCGCCATGGCCCTAATTGACGAAATGGAACAGGCGCGAGGCGCGCATCAGTGACGGCCATTTCCAGATTTCGAGCGGGCTGGCGCTGCCGCCGATCGAGAAGAAAATGAGGTTGGCGCGGCCGACCAAATTCTCGTCCGGCACGAAGCCGACGGTGAAGCGGCTGTCCGACGAGTTGTCGCGATTGTCGCCCATCATGAAATAGTGACCGGGCGGCACCTTGAACTCTTTGGTATTGTCGCCGATCGAAGCCTGCGTCAGGTCGAGCGTGTCGTAGCTGACGCCGTTCGGCAGCGTCTCGCGATAGACATCGACCGGCCCGTTCTCCTCGGTGATGTCGCGGTTGTCGATCTGCCCGACCTTGACGCGCGGCACGCCCACGTCATTGATGAAGAGCTGGCCATCCTTGACCTGGATCTTGTCGCCCGGCAGGCCGACGACGCGCTTGATATAATCGACAGAAGGATCCGGCGGAAACTTGAACACCACCACGTCGCCGCGCTTCGGCTCTGAGCCCCAGATGCGGCCCGAAAAGATGTTCGGCCCGAACGGCAGTGAATAGCGGGAGAAGCCGTAGGACCACTTGGTGACGAAGAGATAGTCGCCTTCGAGCAAAGTCGGCCGCATCGACCCGGACGGGATCGAGAACGGCTGGAACAGGAGCGTGCGGATGACCAGCGCAAGCAGCAGGGCCTGGACTATGACGCTGACGGTTTCGCCAAGTCCGCCGGATTTCTTCTGGGTTTTTTCAGCCACGCTCATGTCGTCCTCGATTGTGCGTTGGATGGTATAGAGTCTCGGCGCGCGCTGGGCAACGTCATGCCGGTGGTCAGATGCAATCAATGTGGCGCTTCTTCGACCGGCAACGCTTCAATGATCACAAAGGCTTGAGCGAGCGGAAAATCATCGGTGATGGTGAGGTGGATCACCGCGCGGTGCCCTTCAGGCAGAATTTCGTCCAGCCGCGCTGCCGCCCCATTGGTCAGCGCCATGGTCGGCTTGCCGCTGGCCAGGTTGACGACCCCCATGTCGCGCCAGAACACACCCTGCGCCATACCGGTGCCCAATGCCTTGGCGCAAGCTTCCTTGGCAGCGAAACGCTTGGCGTAGGAGGCCGCACGCGCCGCGCGATTTTCGGAGCGCGCCTGTTCGATCTCGGTGTAGATGCGCTGGATGAAGCGTTGGCCATGGCGTTCCAGCGACTTCTCGATGCGTCTGATGTCGATGAGGTCGCTGCCAATACCGATAATCATTCGGCGGGAACTTCCGGCCCGGTTTTTCCAGCCTTTGCCGCTCTTTCGGCCAGACGCTTGCGGCGCTGCTCGTGGAAAGTGACCATGCCCCAGCGGGTGATGCCGTAAAACAGCAGGCCGAAAACCAGGCCGAGCGGTATTGCGCCGATCGTCATCGGCTTCAGCACCGGTCCCCACAATTGCGCAAAGGAAAGATTATGCAGCATGTCGCCGAGATGCGCGGGCGGACCATGCGCCGGCAGGTGTTCATGCAGGATCAGCTTGCCGACCTCCCAGGAGGCGGCCCATAGCAGCGGAAAGGTCAGGGGGTTGCCGAAGACTGTGCCGAGTGCTGCCGCGACCAGATTGCCGGCGATCAGCCAGCACAAGATGGCAGCAATGATGAAGTGAAAGCCAAGCGGGAAAAACGACGCGAATACGCCCGCCGCAACACCGGCGGCCACGGCATGCGGCGTGGCCCTAAGCCGCAGGATGCGTTTGGAGAAATACCGCAGTGAGCGCGAGAACGAGCGGCGCGGCCACAAATAAGTACGCACCCGCTCGAAAAAACCATCAGGCTCGCGCCGTCGAAAAAGCACTCTGTTCCTGTTCCTAGTTCCATCGGTGGCTTCACGCCGGCTTCTCCAGCCGGGCGCGACAGCCCTATGCTGCGCTCTGCGGTCGCCGAAAAGCAACTACGACTTTGATATAGCGATGCGCTGGCCGAAGAACAACGAGGCCGAGGGCATCCGCTCGGTGGCCGGTCGCGCCAGCCTTGGGTATCGCCGTTCTGAACAGGGCATGATCGCGGCGAATTTAAGGAGCGTCACTAGGATCGATATTCGCTGACCTCGACGAGGTTGCCGTCCGGATCGCGGAAATAGACCGACATCATCGCGCCGCGAGCGCCGACACGCTCGACCGGGCCGACCTCTATCACCACACCATTGGCGGCGAGGTTGGCACATATCTCGGCGAGCGGCCGGGCAGCAATCAAGCAGAAATCTGCGGAGCCCGGCGTCGGCGCCTTGGCCTTCGGCTCGAAGGTACGCCCGACCTGATGCACATTGATCTTCTGCGTTCCAAACAGCAGCGCCGTTGGTCGGTCCGGCTCGTCGAGGCGCTTGAGGCCAAGCGAGCGCTGATAGAAGGCGCAGGTATCGTCAACCGAACGAACTGTCAGCACGAAATGATCGATGCCGGCAATCACGGCAGCGCCTCTTGACTTGTTTTTATGCATGTCGTTGTCCCAAAACCGCCGCACACTTTTGGGCGACATGCATTAGATATTGCGGCTGCCCGGCTTGATCGCCGGTATGGCGGCGAGCTCGGGCGGCAGCCTGTCGGCTGGATAGGCCGGAACTTCATATTCGGCGAGCGCGATCAGCGGCACGCCGACATCGGTCTTGCCGGCCGAACGGTCGATGATGCATGCGGCGGCAACGACTTCGGCGCCAAGGCCGCGCAGGCAGTCGATGGTCTCGCGGATCGACAGGCCGGTGGTGACGATGTCCTCGACAATGACAACGCGCGATCCCTTGGCGATCTCGAAACGGCGCAGTCTGAATTCGCCCCCTTCCCGCTCGACCCAGATCGCCGGCGCACCAAGATGGCGCGAGGTCTCATAGGCCGGGATCAGCCCGCCGATCGCCGGGCCGACGACGTAGTCGATCCTGCCGGGCACGTCAGTGCGGATCTTTTCGGCGAGCGCCTTGCACAAGCGCTCGGTCTTGTCGGCATGCATGAAAACACGCGCTTTCTGCAGGAAGACCGGGCTGCGCAGGCCCGACGTCAGGATGAAATGCCCTTCGAGAACGGCGCCGGCCTCGCGGAAAATGCCCAGCACTTCATCGGTGTTCATCGTTCACTCCATGTCCATGGTGAATGGTGAATGGTGAATGGTAGTGAGAGCACCCTCTTCACTATTCACTATTCACTATTTCACTATTCACTATTCACCCATTCACGCGCCTTGCATCGCTGACGCTCGAATTGTCCTTTAGCTGCGACAGCAGCCGGTTCAAGTGCTTGAGGTCCCACACTTCGAGATCGATCAGCATTTCGGTGAAATCGGGCGCGGTGCGCACCATCGACAAAGTGTGGATGTTGGCGTCGTTGGATGCGACGACCTGTGCAATATCGGCCAGCGAACCCGGCGCGTTGATGGCGGTGACCGAGACGCGCGCCGGGAACCGCTCCTTCGTGCGCTCGTCAATATCCCAGCGCACGTCGATCCAGCGCTCGGGCTGGTCGTCAAAGGCCTGCAGCGCCGGCGACTGGATCGGATAGATGGTGATACCGGTTCCCGGCTGCACGATGCCGACGATGCGGTCGCCAGGCACCGCCCCTTCCGGCGCGAAGCGCACCGGCAGATCGCCGCGCACGCCGCGGATTGGCACCGCGTCGTCGCGCGGCTGGTTCTTGTCCTTGCGCGCGGCGCGGCCCGGAATCTGGAACAGCATGCCGGCGGCGTTGCGGATCTTCGACCAGCCCTCCTCGCGCTGCTTGGGCGCGACCAGTGTGACGCGTTCGTCCTTGTAGTCGGGAAACACCGCCTTCATGACATCGGTGGAGGCTAGTTCGCCACGGCCGACCGCGGCCAGCACATCCTCGATGTCCTTGCGCGCCAGCCGGTGCAGCACCGGCTTCAGGTTTTCCTTGGTGAAGGTCTTCCCGGACCGTTCGAAGGCGCGCTCCAGAATGCGGATACCGAGACCCGAATATTGCTTGCGAATAGCGTTCTTGGTGGCGCGGCGGATGGCCGAGCGTGCCTTGCCGGTAACGACCACCGATTCCCACGCCGCCGGCGGGACCTGCGCCTTCGAGCGGATGATCTCGACCTCGTCGCCGTTCTTCAGCTCCGTCATCAGCGGCATGATGCGGCCATTGACCTTGGCGCCGACGCAAGTGTCGCCGACATCGGTGTGGACGGCATAGGCAAAGTCGATCGGCGTGGCGCCGCGCGGCAGCGCGATCAGCATGCCCTTCGGCGTAAAGCAGAATACCTGGTCCTGGAACAGCTCCAGCTTGGTGTTTTCGAGGAAGTCCTCGGGATTGTCGCCTTCGGCAAGCTGCTCGATGGTGCGCCGCAGCCACGCATAGGCATTGGTTTCCTTCGAGATCGCATGGGCGGCACCATTCATCTTGCCGCCGGTATCCTTATAGATCGAATGAGCGGCGACGCCGTATTCGGCGATCTTGTTCATCTGGTAGGTGCGGATCTGCAATTCGACGCGCTGGCGCGAGGGGCCGACGATGGTGGTGTGGATCGAGCGGTAGTCGTTCTGCTTCGGCGTCGAGATGTAATCCTTGAAGCGGCCGGGCACCATCGACCAGGTGGTGTGGATGGCGCCGAGCGCGCGGTAGCAGTCCTCGACCGTCTCGACAACGACGCGGAAGCCAAAAATGTCGGACAGCTGCTCGAACGACAGCGCCTTGGCCTCCATCTTGCGGAATACCGACCACGGCTTCTTCTGCCGGCTCTTGACCTCGGCCTTGATCGAATATTTGTCGAACAGCGTGGAGAGCGCCTTCTCGATCTCGGACAGCACGCCCTTGTTGCGCTCGAAGATTTCGGCCAGCCGTGCGGTGACGGCGCGGTAGGCTTCCGGATTGATGAAGCGGAAGGCAATCTCTTCCAGCTCCTCGCGCATGCCTTGCATGCCCATGCGGCCGGCCAGCGGCGCATAGATGTCCATCGTCTCTTCGGCGATGCGCAGGCGCTTGGCTTCCGGCACATGGTCGAGCGTGCGCATATTGTGCAGGCGGTCGGCGAGCTTGACCAGAAGCACGCGCACGTCTTCCGAGATCGCCAGCAACAGCTTGCGCAGGTTCTCCGCCTGCTCGGCCTTCTTCGAGACGAGGTCGAGCTTCTTCAGCTTGGTCAGGCCCTCGACCAGCTTGCCCATTTCCGGGCCGAACAATTCGTCGATCTCGGCCCTGGTCGCCGTGGTGTCCTCGATCGTGTCGTGCAGCAAGGCAACGGCGATCGTCGCCTCGTCCATGTGCATTTCGGTGAGGATGGCGGCGACTTCGAGCGGATGCGAGAAATACGGGTCGCCGGAGGCGCGTTTCTGGTGGCCATGCTTCTGCATGGCGTAAACATAGGCCTTGTTGAGCAGCG
This sequence comes from Mesorhizobium sp. M1365, assembly GCF_040317865.1. Lineage (NCBI taxonomy): Bacteria > Pseudomonadati > Pseudomonadota > Alphaproteobacteria > Hyphomicrobiales > Phyllobacteriaceae > Mesorhizobium > Mesorhizobium sp. M1365. The sequence continues at coordinate 11,742 of NZ_JAMYLG010000028.1, read as the reverse complement.
CCTCGTTGACGTCAGGCTTGTAGCGCTGCACGCGCTCGACAAGCTCATACTGACGCATCATGGGCGGGATCTCGCAATGCTGAAATGAATCATGCGCCGCACTGGCGTACGGCGCATGTCATAGATAGCCACGAAACTGCCGACGCGAAAGTGTCGGCAGTTGTCGCTAAGATCAATAATCGTCGCTTTTTTCCGGCGGCACCAGGCCTTCGATGCCGGCCAACAGGTCTTCTTCGGTCATGCGATCGAAGGTGACGTTATCCTCGGCGTCGTCGGCATCGGTGGCTGCAACGGCGCTGCCAGTCTGGTCGGCAATCGCCTCGCCGTCGGCTTCCGGCTCATCGACCTCGACATGCTTCTGCAGCGAATGGATGAGATCTTCCTTGAGATCGTCCGGCGACAGCGTCTCTTCGGCGATTTCGCGGAGCGCAACGACCGGGTTCTTGTCGTTGTCGCGCGGTACGGTGATCTGCGCGCCCTGGCTGATCTGACGGGCGCGGTGGCCGGCCAAGAGCACCAGCTCGAAGCGGTTGTCGACCTTGTCGATGCAATCTTCAACGGTTACGCGGGCCATGAGTTGCCCCTTTCATGCCTGGATTTGATGGAAAACAGGCGCGGTCCATAACCCGAACGCCGCCAAAATACAAGCTTTTATGGCGGTGCGCAGCTCTGACGCGGGCCGCCTGCGGCGACACAGCGCCGATCACAATTGCTTGCGGTGCGCCATGGTGCCTTGGATTGCCGTAAAACTGGCGTTATCTCGAACGATGACGGCCAACAGGTCTATTATCAGACCGGCCGATAGTCGCCACGCATTTAGACGACCGCTTATTTCGAAAAAGGACATTTTCCATGTTCGATCCTCGTGAAAAAATCGCTCTCTTTATCGACGGTGCCAATCTCTACGCCACCTCGCGCGCGCTGGGCTTTGACATCGATTACCGCAAACTTCTGGCGAGCTTCCAGAAACGCGGCTATCTGCTGCGCGCTTATTACTACACCGCGCTGGTCGAGGATCAGGAATACTCCTCGATACGGCCGCTGATCGACTGGCTCGACTATAACGGCTTCAAGGTGGTGACCAAACCGGCCAAGGAATTCACCGACTCGACCGGCCGGCGCAAGATCAAGGGCAATATGGATATCGAGCTGACCGTCGATGCGCTCGAGCTTGCCGATGTCGTCGACCATTATGTCATCTTTTCGGGCGACGGCGATTTCCGCACGCTGGTCGAGGCGCTGCAGCGGCGCGGGCGCAAGGTGTCGATCGTCTCGACCATGGCTTCGCAGCCGCCGATGATCTCCGACGATCTGCGCCGCCAGGCCGACCATTTCATCGACTTGATGACGCTCAAGAATGAAGTCGGCCGCGACCCGTCGGAGCGGCCGGTGCGCCGGCCCGAACCGGCCGAAGTCGACGAGGAAGACTATTGACGGTCGTTGCCTTGACCGCTCCCCTGGTCGTCTCCCCCGAACCCGATCGCGATTGCCCGCTCTGCCCGCGGTTGCACGACTTCATCGCCGAGTGGCGGCGGCGCGAGCCGTCCTGGTTCAACGCGCCGGTGCCGACCTTTTTGCCGCCAGAAGGCGAGGACGCAGTGCGTCTGCTGATCGTCGGGCTGGCGCCTGGACTGCGCGGGGCGAACCGGACGGGGCGCCCCTTCACCGGCGATTTTGCCGGCGACCTGCTCTACAACACGCTGATCGCGCACGGCTTTGCGCGCGGCGAATTCAAAGCGCGACCGGATGACGGGCTGGAGCTTGTCGGCACGGCGATTACCAATGCGGTGCGCTGCGTGCCGCCGGACAACAAGCCGGTTGGCGCCGAGATAGCGACCTGCCGGACGTTCCTGGTGCCGACGATCGCGCGATTTCCAAATCTGCGCGCTGTGCTGGCGCTTGGCTCGATCGCGCACCAGTCGACCGTGCGGGCGCTCGGCCAACGCGTTGCCGCCTATCCGTTCCGGCATGGTGGGCAGCAGCAGGCCAATGGCATCACGCTGTTTTCCAGCTATCATTGCTCGCGCTACAACACCAATACCGGCGTGTTGACGGAAGCGATGTTCGTCAACGTCTTCAGTCAGATAGAAGCTTTTCTGAAGACATAGAGTCGGACGATGCCCGCCAGGGCACGAGCCCTAGATTCGGGCGATCGCGAACAACCAGGCCAGGAGATCCAGCAACCACAGAAACAGTGCAAGCTGCAGCGCGACGCGCAGGCGTTGGATGATCCGCCAATTGCTGGCCATGTCGGATTTGATGCGCAGCGCAAGCGCTCGGTGCATCCCGTCCAGGGTTGCGGGAGGGTGCTGATCGACGAAGTCCTGGAGCAGCTTCTCTGGATCGAAACGGAACGTATAGTTATAATACGGCCACACCATAATCGCGACCAGCAGCCCGATAAGAAAAAGCAATATCAGCGCCAGCCAGTCCCAGGGCCCCACGCCATCCAGGAGCGCCCTGCCTCCGAGGAGAGAACTCGCGAACGCGGTTGCAAAGATCAGATTGCCGGCGCGCGTATTGAGACTTTCAACCACGCCCTGCTGGTGCTGGAGGCCACGCACCGCCTCCGCATAGACAAATGCCAGGCGGGGGTCGCCGCCGTCCGTCGCAGCAGGCGGGGCGTTGCTGTCATTGGTTGATGAAGGGCGCTCCGGCATCAAATGTACTTAGCACGGCGCCGCCTGCGATATGAGAGGGTGTTTTGGTGGACAGGAATAGCATCAATCCGACGCTGTCGCTTCAGGCGCTGCGGCAAACAATGCGGCCAGCGTCGCAGATCCGCCCTGGAGAACATTCAGGTCGACGTCGCCGCTGATGCCGTCGACGCGGCCCCGGTTGTGATACTGCCAGTAGATCCAGTTGTCATGGCCCGGCCGCAGCGCCAGCGAACGCAGCCAGCGCGGGCGGCTGGCTAGCTGCCCGGCATAGGCTTGCGCCGCCTCGTCGGTCACATAGAGGATCGCCGTCTTGCCGAACGCCGCCTCGACCGGGCCGAGGAAGGCGGAGAGTTCGGCGCTCAGCTGTTCGGGAGTTGGCCGCTGCGGGCAATTGCCGCCGAACTCGATGTCTACCACCGGCGGCAGCAAAGGCTGATCGTGCGGCACCACCGAGATGAAGTTGCGTGCCTGATCCGCACCCGGTCTGCAGAAGGTGAAGAAATGATAGGCACCGACGGCAAGACCGGCGGCGCGGGCCGCGCGCAAATTGGCGGCGAAGGCATCGTCGACATGATCGCCGCCTTCCGTCGCCTTGATCACGGCGAAGGCGACATCGTCGGCGGCAACACGGCGCCAGTCGATCTGCCGCTGATGATGGGAGACGTCGATGCCCCTGACCGGATATTTGCCGCGGTCCGGAGAAAATGTCTGGAAGTAGGTATAGCCGCCGGCCAAAACGAGGCCCGCCACGAGCAGACCGGCCGCGCCCCACAAGACGATCCGGTTTTTCAAACGAGACCTATCCCTTTTGGTCCGCCCTGCCCGCCGCTATGGCTCCGGGCGTTCGTCGCTCGAAAAGCCAAATCGCTGGCTTTTCCTCCGCTTCGCGGACCGCTCCTCACCCTCGCTCCTTCAGCAGCCGGCCCTTCTCGCGCGACCAGTCGCGCTGCTTTTCGGTCTCGCGCTTGTCGTGCAGCTTCTTGCCGCGGCCAACGGCGAGCAGCAGCTTGGCACGGCCTTGGTCGTTGAAGTAGATCTTCAGCGGCACCAGCGTCATGCCTTCGCGGTCGACGCTTTGCGCCAGCTTTGCCATCTCACGCTTGTTGAGCAGCAGTTTGCGGCGGCGGCGCGGCTCATGGTTGAAGCGGTTGGCCTGCAGATACTCCGGCAAATAGGAGTTGATCAGCCAGATCTCGCCGCCCTCGACCGAGGCGTAGCTGTCCTGGATATTGGCCTGGCCCTGGCGCAGCGATTTCACTTCCGTACCGGTCAGCACCAGGCCGGCCTCGATCGTGTCGAGCACCTCATAGGAAAACCGCGCCTTGCGGTTTTCCGCAACGGTCTTGTTGTTGGGATCGGCTTTTCTGACTTGATTCATGATGCGGAGAGGTGGCGCCTCATCCCTAGTTTATCAAGCCGGCGTGCTTCATCGCCGCGTCGATCTTCTCGGCGGTCGACGGCTCGACCGTCATTAGCGGCGAGCGCAGCACGTTCTCGACCTTGCCCAGCTTCGACAGCGCATATTTCGCGCCGGAAACGCCGGGCTCCATGAAAATCGCCTTGTGCAGCGGCAACAGACGGTCCTGCAGGTCGAGCGCCTTGGCGCTGTCGCCGGAAAGCGTTGCCTCCTGGAATTCAGCGCAAAGCCTGGGTGCGACATTTGCCGTCACCGAAACACAGCCGACGCCGCCATGCGCGTTGAAGCCGAGCGCCGAGGCGTCTTCGCCGGAGAGCTGGATGAAATCCTTGCCACAGGTGGCGCGCTGCTCCGAAACCCGCTCGACCTTTCCGGTGGCATCCTTGACGCCGACGATGTTCTTGAAGTCATGCACCAACTGGCCCATCGTCTCGGGGCTCATGTCGACCACCGAGCGCGGTGGAATGTTGTAGATGATGATCGGCAGGCTGGTCGCCTTGGCGACGGCGGCGAAATGCGCATAGAGGCCGCGCTGCGTCGGTCTGTTGTAATAAGGCGTGACGACAAGGGCCGCGTCGGCGCCCGCCTTCTCGGCATACTGGACCAGGCCGACCGCCTCGTCGGTGTTGTTGGAGCCGGCGCCGGCGACGACCGGAACCCGGCCCTTGGCGACCTCGATGCAAACCTTGACGACTTGGCGGTGCTCGTCATGCGACAGCGTCGGCGACTCGCCGGTGGTGCCGACCGGGACCACGCCCGTCGTGCCTTCGGCGATCTGCCAGGCGATGAACGCGCGAAAGGCTTTCTCGTCGAAACGGCCGCTCTTTTCGAACGGTGTGACGAGCGCGGTCAGCGAGCCTCTTAGCATGTCGTCCAACTCCTTGGGACTAGCGCATGACCCCGAAAATCGCAGTCGATTTCGGAAAGGATCATGCGCCAATTTAAATTGCTACAGCGTCCTTTGCGCGTCTGAGAAGACACGCGGCGCTGTAGGTGTTTGTCGTGCGCGCCTTCTAGCCGAAAGCGAAGCGGCGCACCATAGTCTCGACATTGTTGCGCGGCAAGCATTGCGCCAGCAATTGCAATTCGAACGACCTCGATAAGGTTTTCTTTACGGGCCCTTCATCACAGACGAATAGGCTGCAGTTCATCTGTGCCAGTGATAGCATCGAAGAATAGGAAATGACCAAATCCATGCCGACCAGGCGGCCTCATCTTTTCGCGCTTCTCGGCGCGATCGTTGTGCTGGTCCCCGGCGCGGCGATCGGCGGCAGCGTCGATGGGCAGGTCACGTCGGCGATCCCGATGACGGAGCCGCAGAACGATGCACTGCAGCAGTCCCCTTCGCCATCCGCCAGCGTCGCGGCGCTGAAGAGCGGTCTCGATGCGCTGGCGGCAAACGACATTCAGCGCGCCCGCCAGGTGCGCGAAGCGCTGCCGGCCAAATCGCTCGACCGGCACATCCTTGCCTGGGCGATCGCGCTCTATGGCGGCGACCAGGTGCCGAGCGGCGACATCGCCGATGCGGCAAAGATGCTGCCGAACTGGCCGGGCACGATCGCCTTGCGCAAGAACAGCGAGCGCGCGCTCTATCGCGAGAACCCCACGCCGCAGATCGTGGTGCGGGCGTTCGACGGCAGCCAGCCGCTGACCTTCGAGGGCGTGGTGATCCTAGCCCGCTCCTATGTAGCGCTAGGCAATACCAAGGCGGCGCGCTCGGTGCTGTCGCCATTCTGGCGGACCGAAAAGCTTGAAGCCGGGGACGAGGCGGCGGTCATCCGCGAGTTCGGCGCGCTGATCCCGGCCGCCGACCATCGCTTCCGCATGGAGCGCATGTTTTATGCCGACCGGGTCGCTTCGGCGCTACGCGTCGCCGGTCTCGCCGGCGCCCAGCAATTGGCCGATGCCTGGGCGGCGGTCAGCAAGGGCGACAAGAACGCGGCCAAGCTGCTGAAGGCGGTGCCGGCAGCGCAGCGGGCGGTCGGCTATCTCTTTGCCGAAGCCGAATATCTGCGCAAGCAACAGAAATTTTCCGACGCGGCCGCGCTGGTGATGAAGGCGCCGGGCGATCGTGACGCTCTGGTCGATGCGGACGCCTGGTGGGTCGAACGCCGGGTGCTGTCGCGCGAGCTGGTCGACCAGGGCGACATGAAGACCGCCTACAGAATAGTCGCCGCGCATGCCGCCGAAAGTCCCGCCAATGCCGCCGAGGCGGAATTCCATGCAGGCTGGTACGCGTTGCGCGGCCTCAACGACCCGAGCACCGCCGCCAAGCATTTTGCGCGAATCGCGGAGCTCGCCCAAGGGCCGATGTCGCTGTCGCGCGCCTATTACTGGCTCGGCCGTGCCGCCGAAGTCGGCGGGCCCGGCAATGCCAAGGATTTTTTCAGCCGTGCCGCCAGCTACGGCACGACCTTTTACGGCCAGCTCGCCGGCGAGCGTGTCGGCCGGCAGACCCTCAATATCGTCTACCCCCAGCCAAGTGCCGCCGACCGCCGGAATTTTGCCACCCGCGAGGCGGTCAGCGCCATCGAGCGGCTGCAGCAGGCAGGCTACGACCGCTATGCCGAAACCCTCTACCGCGACCTTGCCGGGCAGCTGAACAGCCCCGGCGAACTGGCGCTGCTTGCGGTGTTGGCGGAAAGACAAGGCAACCATTTCATGGCGCTGAAGGTCGGCAAGATCGCCGGCGCCCGCGGCATCGACGTAGGCGCGCTGTCGCATCCGCTCGGCGTCATTCCCGACACCGCCAACGTCTCCGGCTCGGGCAAGGCGCTGGCCTATGCGATTGCCCGGCAGGAAAGCGAGTTCAACATCGGCGCCGTCTCCAGCGCCGGCGCGCGCGGACTGCTGCAGCTGATGCCAGGCACGGCCAAGCAATTGGCGAAGAAGGCCGGCATGACTTTCTCGCAGGCGCGGCTGACCACCGATGCCGGCTACAATGCAACGCTGGGCGCCGCCTTTTTGGGCGAGCAGCTCGGCCGTTTCGACGGCTCCTACGTGCTGACCTTCGCCGGCTACAATGCCGGCCCCGCCCGCGCCGCCCAGTGGGTGGCGAAATACGGCGACCCGCGCGGCGAGGACGTCGATGCAGTCGTCGACTGGATCGAGCGGATTCCCTATACGGAAACAAGAAGTTACGTTCAGCGCGTGATGGAGAATTATGAGGTCTACAAGATGCGTATCTCCGGCAAGTACGATATTGTCGGAGATCTGGTGAACGGCCGGGGGTGACGACCGGGCTTCAAACCAAGTCAGCTGCGATCCTTCGCGAATTTGTCGGTCACGGCGTATTTTGTTCTTGCTTTGTGCCGGCAGCTATGCTACTAATTTCGGTATGGTGCTGATTCGCACCGACGACCCGCCCGCCGAGGCGGGTTTGTTGTTTCAGGCTATGAAGGTTCCGTACGTGGAGTTGGCGGGACAGCGGCCCGCTCTGTCCTGCCCTCCTTGCCAATCACTAGACATCTCCCCAAGCGCAGGGCAATCGCAGTTGGATTCTTACGAAGATGGACCCCCACCCTAACCCTCCCCACAAGGGGGAGGAAACGCTGCCGCATGCCCTTACTTCCCTTTTTGGCGCCGAAAGGCAGGCAATTTGCCGAGGTCAGTGCCAACGGAAGTCTCCCTCCCCCTTGTGGGTCCCTTGTGGGGAGGGGTTAGGAGTGGGGTCCGTCGTAGAGCGAAAGCCTCGACTTTCCATCTGCAATAGCCCTGCCCCCAAGTGGGAGATCGGCAGCTTCGGGGACAGTGCCTTTCTGCATCCTACGAAACCTGGCGAAAGCGACTATGGCAGCCAATCTTCCCGTTGAGTCTACATGCCAATCGAGCAGGGTTTTTCCGATTTCTTCTACGCCGCGCCGGACGGGCTGTGCCTGCACGCCCGCATCTACGGCGAAGCGAATTCCGGCGGTTGGCCAGTCGTTTGTCTGCCTGGCCTGACCCGCAATTGCCGTGATTTTCACGATTTGGCGCTTTATCTGTCGACGCAGGCGAGGCGTAGGGTTGTCGCCTTCGATTATCGCGGGCGCGGGCAGTCCGCCTACGATGCCGATATCGGCCATTACAATATCGGCATCGAAGCGGGGGATATTCTCGCCGGGCTGGCTGCACTTGGCGTCGACGAGGCTGCCTTCATCGGCACCTCGCGCGGTGGACTGATCATCCATGTGCTCGGGGCGATGCGGCCGGCCATGCTGAAGGCCGTCGTTCTCAACGACATCGGCCCGGTGATCGAGTCGCAAGGTCTCGCCCATATCCGCTCCTACCTCGACCCCGCGCCAAGGCCGAAGATGTACGCAGAGGTGGTCCGCGACCTGCGCAGCACCCATGGCGCGGATTTTCCGGCGCTGACCGATGCGGATTGGGAGCGGATGGCATCAGCCCTCTACCGCGAGACCGAGGAGGGATTTCTGCCCGATTTCGATCCGAAACTGGTCGAGACGCTGGCGGGGCTCGATCCCAGCCGGCCGCTGCCCGATCTTTGGCCACAGTTCGACGCGCTGGCGGCCATCCCGATGCTCGTCATACGCGGCGCCAATTCGAAGCTGCTGTCCGCCGAAACGCTCGAGCAGATGCGGACGCGCCATACCGATATCGAGACGATCACCGCCGACGGCCAGGGGCATGCACCGTTTTTGGAGTCCGGGATCCTGCCGGGCAGGATCGCTGGTTTTTTCGATCGGGCGGAGCGGCGGGGTGGTGGGAAGTAAGCACTTACCATGCCTTCGTCATCCTAGGGCGGAGCGAACGCGAAGCGGAGCGCAGACCCTGGGATCCATGCCATGACGTCAGCCGAAGAATGACGTCAGCCGAAGAATGCAGCGGATCGGAATGGCGCTCGTATCCGTAACGTGGACAGCTACCCTTCAACCATCACCCGCGACTGACCGGCGGTGCGAAAAGCACTCGAATTTGCTCCGCTTTCGTGTACGCAAATGTAACGGCATGGATCCCAGGGTCTTCGCTACGTCGCTTCGCTCCTGCTCCGCCCAGGGATGACGAATGCGAGGAGGCTTCGGCCAATCTCGGAGATTTGCGCTTTGCCACTGAAAGAATTTTGGAGGCTCGCTGCCGAGTGGCAGGCCAACTTAAGTAATACCCGAGACTTCATCTCGAGTATTACTTGACTTAGCTTCGCGGGGAACAAACCGTCAGGATTTGGCGCTTCTCTTTGCGGGCTTTGGGGCCTTGCTTGCGGCCGGCTCGCTTTTTTGGCTCTCGCCTCGCCGGAGGTGGAGAAGACAAAGCGCTTGCACCGCCGATGTCCGAGCCACCGGACCGAGGCGTTTCCAGCACGGTGACGCAGCCGTCGAGATCGTTGGTGGCCAGATGCGCGTAGCGCATGGTCATCGACAGCGTCTGGTGGCCGAGCCACATCTGCACACGCCTGATATCGATGCCGCCCTGGACGAGACGCGAGGCACAAGTATGGCGCAATATATGCGGCACGACCTGATCGTCGGCGCCAAGCCCGACTTCGGCCTTGGCATCGTTCCAGATGGCGCGAAACTGCGCCTGGCTGAGCTTGGTGAACGGGCCTTTGGGCCGGCGGCCCTCGATCGCCGGCAGCTTGATCACCTCTTTTACCCGCTCGGTCATCGGGATGGTACGGCTGCGGCCGGATTTGGTGATCCAGAAACTGACGCGGTGCTCCTGGATATCGTTCCAAATCAAGCCCAGCGCTTCGCCGAGGCGGCAACCGGTGTCGACGAGAAAGACGGAAAGCCGATAAGCGTCCTCGCTGCGGCTCTTGATGGCGGCGAACAGCCGGGCCTCCTCGTCTCTTTCGAGGAAACGAATCCGTCCCGCCCGCTCCTTCTGGCGGCGGAACTCGGGCAGGCTGTGGATATCTCCCATCTTGTAAGCCTTGCGCAGCAGTTTGCTGAGGGCAGCCATCTTCCGGTTGATGGTTGCGTTGCTGTTGCCGCGCTGGCGCAAGGTGCCGATAAGATTGTCGAGGGTGCTTTGGTCAAAGGCGCTGAAACGCTCCCCAAGGAGTATCTCGTCTATCTCGCCGATGAAGGAGCTAACATTGTATTTATGCCGCCCGTCATCCCAAAGTATGTCCCGGTATGCTGAAAAAAGTTCTCCGATCCTGTGCGACTTTACTTCTCGTATCTTGTTGTAACTGTATTTTATTTTTGCAGTTTGAGAAGAAAACATCGAAAAATGATCAGAGGTTCCTCCCTCTTGAATCGCATCGTTCGTCATTATTCGCCACACCCCCGAGTGGATAGGCCTAGACCTACCTGCTTGGCGGTGCCCTTTCAAGAGTTTTAAGCGTTGCGGCCGATTTCATCCACCAGTGGCGGATCCCAACGACATCGTTCCACAACCCTGTTCAGCTACCGAACCCCCTTTTCCTTCTGTTTGCGACCAGTCGCGAAAACAAAAACAGCCCGGGCGATAGAGCGCCCGGGCTGGATTTCACTTGCCTTAAGTCCAGCCCTTAGAACGAGCGCTGGAAGCGGAGGAAACCGCCGACGGCGTCTTTTTTGTCGCCCGGGATGCCGGTCCAGTTGTATTCATAGTTGCCGACGAAGGGGCCGAAGTTTTCGACCTTATGGCTGTTATGAGCATAGTCCACTTCGGCCGTAATCGTGAAGCCGGGAACGATGTCGTAGGCGATATTGGCCGCGACGCCAGCTTCCTTGGCTTCGTCATACGACGCCTGGAGGTTGAACGAGGTCTTCTCGTTGATGGTGTAGGTACCACCACCCCAGACCGCCCAGTTGCCGCCCCACTGCTTATAGAAATTGCGCGGAGCGTTGTCGTCAGAGCCGTAGCCGGCCATGAGGAACAGCGACAGGTTCTGCATCGGGGTCACGTCGAGGCGAACCTTGGCAGACCATTCTTCCAGGCTGCTGTCATAGGCAGCAACACCGCTGATGGAGCCCCAGCCCTGCGTGTATTTGAGGCCGCCGACCACGTACGGAACATAGCTATCAACCGAGTCGTGACCGAAGTTGAAGGCAGTGTTGGCGTTGTTAATGATAAAGCCTTCACCGGTTTCCAACGAAGCCACGGCCGAGAAGCCATTGCCGGCATCGAAGTAATACTGGACGACATTGGTGTCGAACCCGCCGTAGGGAACGATCGTATCCTGGATGACGTTGCCGGCGTAGCCGGTGAACGTATTGAAGGCCGATTCGTCCTTACCGACGCGCAAACCACCAAGCTGGATCCAGGCGAAGTTGAGCGAGACGCCCCTGCTACCGAACTGAGAAAAGTCGTAGCCCGCGAAGGAATGATAACCCGTTCCCCAGTTGAACCGGGTCTCGGTGTAGGTCTTCAAGGTGCCCATCTCGGTTTCCTGACCGGTCCAGGTCCTCAGGGTGAAGCGGGCCTGCTTGTAGTAGCCGTCATTTTCGTTGGCCTCGAGGTCCAAAAGATCCTTGGTGTCGGTGTATCGAGCACCGTCGAACGAGCCAGCCTGGCCAGCGCTGATATCGTAGCGGACATAACCGCCGATGCGCAGGCAGATTTCGGTGCCGGGGATGTAGTAGTAGCCGGCGCCGTAGACGTCGCAGATCTTGACGTATTCAGCGGGTTCCGGCTCGGCGACGACGACGGCGTCGGCGGCGCGCGCACCGGAAACTGCGATCAGTGCCGCAGCGGAGCCGAGAAGAAGGCTCTTGATGTTCATTTTCTGACCTCCAGTCA